>CAWBIS010000207.1:0-44368 GCA_963788485.1 Terriglobia bacterium | reverse complement strand
GCGCTGGTCGACGTCGTGCTATCGATCCCGGCTGCGTTCGCGCTGACAGTCGTTTGCTGCGCAAGGTCGCCTAAGGCGAGTTGCGAATTGATCGTAACTTCTACAGCCGAATTGAGCTGAACTCCTTCGCGAAGCTGCGATTGGAATCCTGTCTTCGCTACAAGGAGAGAGTAGTTCCCGGTTGGCAAGCCCGCGAAACGGTATTTGCCGGTCGTGTCGGTGAGAGCGCTCCGTTTCAATCCGGTGCCCTGGCTGACAATCGTAACGCTGACGTCGGGGACAACGGCGCCAGTTGGGTCGGTGATGGTGCCGGAGACAGTCCCAAGCTGGGTTTGCGACCACCCACTAACCGAAAAGAGCGCCGCCAGCGCTGCTGCCAGTATGCAAAGCCGCCACGATGAGCTTGGCCGCGCCTGAACATAGTTGTTCGTCACGTCCTTCGATGCCTCGGCCGGCCTTATGATCAACCCGGTTTCGTTTTTCCTCATGGCACCCGCAATCTCGGACAAACGGCTACACCCCTTGAACTGGAACAATCCGAAGCGGTCGTGCTCAATACGCTCGGCTCCGTTAGACAAGGTTCCAGGTCCGTGGGACGAATTCGATTTGCGCCTCAGACGGGGGACGCGCTTTACCCAAGGCTATCAGTCTTTCCATTCTCGCGCCTCGATCAGTCACGCGCGCCACCCCCAGCGAAAGTCCTCTTGCAATTCCCGGTTTTTCGCGAAGTGCTGCGTCGATCCGCCGACGCTGACTGCTGGCAGTTGCCGATCCCATTTTCCGCATTCGCCCGCGACTTCAAGACGTTAGCCGCGGCGTCTGTCGTGCTCGAATTACGCGGAAAGTTCGATTGAGGAGGACAGCATGGCGGTCATCACGGAAATTGCGCCGGATGTTTATCGGATCTCGGTCTTTGCTCAAGGGGCCAATTTGCAGTTCAACCATTTTCTGGTGAAAGACGACGAGCCCCTCCTTTATCACACCGGGCTGCGCGGATTTCACGCGGAAATTCGCGACGCCGTCTCAAAGCTCATCAACGTTTCCGCGTTGCGTCACATCGGCTTCAGCCATTTCGAATCAGACGAGTGCGGCTCGCTCAGAGAGTGGCTGGGCGCGCCCAATGCCGACGTGATCTGCAGCGAGGTTGGCGCCTTCGTCAACATGAGCGACTTCATGGACAAAACGCCACGGGACCTTCCTGATGGCGCAACCTTTGCGACCGGGAAGTGCCGCTTTCGCTATTGTCAGACTCCCCATCTGCCCCACAGCTGGGATGCCGGTGCGCTCTTCGATGAAACGCAGAAAACGCTGTTCTGTTCGGACCTGTTCCATCACGTTGGCGACGTCGAACCACTCAGCTCTGACGATGTCGCCGGCCGCTCGCATCAGTCGTTGAAGGACTATCAGGCGGGCATCCTGGCGGCCCATGTGCCCTGCACACCGCTGACCGCGCAGAATCTGAAAAAGCTCGCCGACCTGAAGCCTGAAACGCTTGCAATCATGCATGGCTCCAGCTTCACGGGTGACGGCACTCGGTGACCTCGATGTGGCGTTACGTGATCTTTTCGGCCATGGGAAGTAGTGGCGGTTATGAAGGCGATGCAGCTTGACAACGCAAGGGAAGAAGGGGAAATGATGACTAAACCTGTGAAGGAATCCTGGGCGCAAGTACGAGGGGAACAGAACACAACAACTCGCAGCGCGGTAAAACTTATCGCCGCCGTTACTGTGGTTGCGGCCGCGGCGCTAGTCGCCGCCGGAGGCGGTGCCACGCTTCGTGCGCAGAACGCAGGCAACGATAAATATTCACTCACGTCACCGGGCGGAATTGCGTTTTCCGATTTCAGGGGATATGAGGATTGGGCTGCAGTCTCTTCTGCCCGGACCGAGGAAGTACTCAAGGTGATCGTCGCCAATCCGGCGATGGTCAGGGCGTACAAGGACGGAGTTCCAGGAAACGGCCGGCCCTTTCCGCAGGGCTCAATGATCGTGAAACTCCAATGGAAGCCGAAGAAAAGCACGGAAGCGCCTTTCGCAGTCGATGTGCCCGATGTCTTTAAGCAGGTTTTCGTGATGGAGAAGGACAGCAAGAGATTTCCGAAAACCGGCGGCTGGGGGTACGCTGTGTACAACTACGACGCCGCAGCCAACAAGTTCAGCGCCGACCCTAAGGCTCTTCAGGACTGCGGAAACACGTGCCACGTCGCCGTAAAGGCAAAGGACTACATCTTCCATCCCTACGAGAAGCGTTGAGGCGTACCTCCTGGCAAACGAGATAAAAGATGAGGGCGATTGTTGTCCACCAGTATGGCGGCCCTGAAGTACTCAGGTTGGAGGAATATCCAGACCCCGAGCCGGGTCTGGGCGAGGTGTTGGTGCGAGTGGCCGCCGCGAGCGTGAATCCCATCGACTACATGCGGCGCGCCGGACTAACTACGGATTTTTATCCCCTCAAGTTCCCAGGGCTCATCGGAGTCGACGTGGCGGGAACGGCGGTCGAGATTGGGCGCGGGGTCGAAGGCCTCTCTGTCGGAGACCGGGTGTTCGCTATGGCAGACGACACTTACGCCGAACTTTGTGTCGTGAAAGCCGCGGCTCTTGCGAGAGTTCCCAGAGGCCTCGACTTGATCGAGGCGGCGGCGTTGCCGCTGGCTACCACGACTGGCAACCAGCTCCTCTTAGCTACGGAAATCGAGGCGGGCCAGACGATTCTCGTCGCAGGTGCTGCTGGAAGTGTTGGGCGTTCAGCGGTATTCACGGCGAAGACGCGTGGGGCGACTGTGATCGCTGGGGTCTTGACAAGGCAGATCGACGGCGCTAAGACTATCGGCGCAGATCAGGTCGTCGCAACCGACGACGACAGCGCGATCGCGGAACTACTGCCACTCGATGCGGTGGCTGATACCGTCGGTGGAAAAACCGCCGAGAAGCTGATCGCCAGGCTCAGACCGGGAGGAGTCTATGCAACGGTGGTCGAGGCGCCGCCGAACGCCGTGGCATACCCATCTATAAGACTGGTGGCAGTATTCTCGAAATTCGACAGGGCGACCCTCGAGTTCATGGCCGAAGCGGTGCGAGACGGCAAGCTGCTAATCCCTATTAGCTTGAAACTGCCGCTCAGTGGGGCGGCCGAGGCCCATGCGGCAGCGGAGAAGGGTGGCCTCGGGAAGATCCTGCTCGTGCCTTGACATTTTGTGAAAAGAGGGCACGAAAGGAAACTTTAGCAATGAAGAGAAATTGGGTCGGCAATGAACAGTGTAGAGAGCGATAAAAAGAACTTTGAGATGCCCCCGCGAGAGGGCTTCACCATTGCATATTTTCTCACAGTTGCCGACGTCGGCCGTTCGACTGGCTTCTATGAAAGAGTCTTCGGTGGTCGCATTCTGAGCAGAGGCGACAGTAACGGGGCACCCGGCTACATTCAGATCGCGAACGCGTGGCTTATTGTCAACGTCGGTGGCGGGCCGACGCCCGAGAAGCCGTCGGTCACGCTCAGCGTTCCTGACCCGGACAGGATGTGCGGCTTTATGAATATCCGCGTCGCGGACATTCAGGCGTGTTATGAATTATGGAAAAGTCGAGGAGCCGAGTTCATCACGGAGCCGAGGGACAAATACGGCGAGACGCTCTGCTACATGCGCGATCCAGACGGTTATATTATCGAAGTCGGACAGAGCAAACCCGACTTCGCGTATGGCTAGCCTTGAAATGGCGAGCGGATCCCGTTACGGTCAAAGTTGCCGTCGTACAGCCCACCTCAAGGGCGAACGAAGGTTTGCAGTGATAGCAAAACATGCTGCCGGGTTTACGTGTCGTTCGCGTGGGCGTCTGAGCATCGGCGTGATTCCGCGTCCGGTACATGTCTCACGTCGGAATAGTATTCGTTGATCGTTTTGAGGTGTTTTCAATTATGTCGATAAAGACGAGTTTTCAAGCGGACATTCGTCCGCTCTTCACAGAACACGATGTTCTCGCCATGAGTAAGGCATTTAATCTCGCAAACTATGATGACGTGAAAACGCACGCCGTGGCCATCTACGATCGAATTCGTGGAATAGGCGGGGCGGTCATGCCGCCCCCGCCGCCACGAGGTGGCGGCCCCTGGCCGCAATCCCGGATCGAGCTCTTTGCCAAATGGATGGCGGACGGCTACCAGCGCTGAGAGGGGGGGCCCCCTGTCGATTGGTGCCCGATCACAGAGCTGAGGTGAGGTTCCTCGTCGTGAATATGAATTGTCCTTGAGGTGGGGGTGTGGGCTCGTCATATCCACAGCTTTCCGGTCAACTCGCCCCTGATCTTTCGCGTTCGCGACACCTCGCCGATCCCTGAGCCCCATAGATGCCCGGCCGGGAATTAATCCACTCGGCCTGTCGCTGCGCTTGGAACTCGTTCGAACGCGGTTATCTCGAGCTACCAGTGCCTGACGCGTGGAAGAAACGGCGCAGGATCCCTGCCGGTCGTCGTTTCGGCTAGACCGAAGCGTGGGAACACGACGGCGCACGTGCGGCCCCCTGAGAGCGCCACATCTGCCAATCGCGGTGCATCGGAACGTTATCGGAGTTAGCCGGCTCCCATGCTCAGTGATGGTTAAGGTAACGAGGTCAAGAATTCCGACCATATGACTTGCTCCACGAAGCCAGGTGTTTGTGACGCGCCGATAGAAGGCTTCGCGCCCGGTTCTACAAAGGGCGACCTCATGACGATTTCGGCTCCGCGCGGCATCTAATGTCAGATCGGGAGTTTTGTCCGTCAACTGGCACCGCCAGCTGACTCTCACAATCGATTCGGCCCCTCAACGGTCGTGGTCAACACCCGTATCCCTTTGTTGACGTTGCACTGAACCCGGAAAGAGCGCCCATGGCTCTGGTGGCTCGAAAGGTGCTTCAGTAAGCCGTGCTGAGAACTACCGCTTTCGCAAAGGAACTTATGTCTTCTCCTCGTCGGCTTTCGTTACGTGATATGCCAGCTCAACGTCTCGTCGGTGCTCTCATAGCCGCTTTGACCCTGGCGAGCGCGTGCCCCGCGCAGTCTCATCTCGAGACCAACTACGCTGATGCCGGCACGGATGGCGCCCGCCTGTATCTCCTGGGCGACCCGTTCGGTCTCCGTTCTGCGCTTGCACACAAAGGAATAACTTTTATCTTTGAAAGCATCACGGATGCGATGGGGGTGGCGCACGGCGGCCTTTCCGACCAACCGGCCGCTTACACTCGAATCCGCGGCACTATCGATATTGATTTTGACAGGCTCACCGGCACGGATCACGGATTGAGCTTCCATGCAACCGGGCTTTGGCAGACTGGCGACAATATAGGTCCTAAGCTCGGTAGTTACGCGGACCCGAGCGGTTTCGCCAGTGTCCACGTCTTTCGCATGGATTCCTTTTGGCTACAGAAGCAGTTCGCCGACGGTGCCGTTACGCTGCGCGCCGGAGAAATGGCGGGTTGGGACTTCTTTGGCAACCAGGAGTACGGCGGGTCCTTCACCATCGAACCGCTCTCCTATGCGCCAAATAATATCT
Organism: Terriglobia bacterium; assembly: GCA_963788485.1. Classification (GTDB taxonomy): domain Bacteria; phylum Acidobacteriota; class Terriglobia; order Bryobacterales; family Bryobacteraceae; genus BOG-234. The sequence continues at coordinate 38,847 of CAWBIS010000207.1, read as the reverse complement.
TCGGCGCCACTTACCTGACTTTCAACCCGGCCGGAGTACCGGCGGCTTACGTGCGCCTGCAGAGTTTTCGAAGGGATGAACGCCCGGTCCGGGGAGTCTACGCCAAGTCAGCCGTGTTCTCCGGCAACAAAAACCCTTATCAACAGGACCCCACGGGTCTGCACTACGTCTTCGCCAACTCCCCCGTCATCGCTTCGGAGGCTGGCTATCTCTGGGACGCGCCGACCGATCCTGATCAGCCTCCGCCCGGCGACCGCAAAGTCTACCCGGGTATTTACCGTTTTGGCGGCATCGTCAACTACAACGGCACCTTCACTGATCCGCTGACAGGGCAAGTTACGCGAGGGTCATATCTTTACTACTTCATGGCGGCACAAGCGGTGTATCGGGCGGAAGCTGGATCGAATCGGGGACTGGATGTGACCTTCGCATACGACAACAGTCCCAACTCAACCAATCAGCAGAATTCCATGATCACAGCAGGCGCGGTCTATCACGGGATTATTCGGCGGCGAAGCATGGATCAGGTCTCGTTCGGGTTTGTCTCCACGCGCACGAGTAACGCCTCCAGCCAGGCGAATGAGCTACTCCTCGGATATCCGCTCGGGTGGGAGAAGGCGTACACTCTCGACTACCGCGCCCAGATCAAGCCTTATCTGGTGCTACAGCCTACGGTCCAGTACTTCAATACGATCGCAGGTAACCCGTACCGGCCGAGTGGCGTTGTTATCGGTTTGCATGCCGGTTTGCGGTTCTGAAGGTTTCGTCTGGTAAACAGTTTCGGGACCGGGTTGAAAATTTGTCTTTCGAGTACGAGCTGAGGACGGCGGTTGAAAGATCTCGGCATCCGTTCGGGCGTTCAGCGCGATTGGAAAGTATGACCATGGAGGAGCAAAACCGTATGCAGGAGAGCACGAAGCAGATGCGTATTGTGGAGCGGTCGCCAATGTACTGGCGAGTCACGTTCGATCATCCGCCACTCAATATCTTCGGTCCACAAACCATTCCGCAATTAAACGAAGTTGTCACGGCGCTCGAGACCAACAAGTCGTTAAAGGTGGTGGTGTTTGACAGCGCCGTCGAAGGCTTCTTCCTGACCCACTATGATTTCCTCGCAAAACTGGAGGATTCGACCTGCCTCCCTCCGGGCCCCACGGGACTGCAGCAGTTGCCGGACATGCTGGTGCGCATCAGTCGCGCGCCCGTTGTATCCATCGCGATGATCCGAGGGCGCGCGACGGGCGTCGGGAGCGAACTCGCGCTGGCTAGCGACATGCGGTTTGCCAGCCGTGAGAAGGCCGTACTATCCCAGTGGGAAGTCGGTGCCGGCCTCGTGCCAGGTGGCGGCCCGATGGCGCGGCTGCCACGCCTGATCGGCAGGGGGCGCGCTCTCGAGGTTCTTCTGGGCGCGGACGACATCCCAGGTGACCTCGCCGAGCTCTACGGGTATGTCAATCGATCGTTGCCCGATGCCCAGCTCGATGGATTTGTCGACGCGCTCGCAACCCGTGTCGCTTCCTTTGATAAGGAGGCAATTTGGGAAACCAAGCGGCTCGTCAATGTTGCGAGCCTGCCGCCTGACAGCGAGATCGCACCCGAATGGGATGCTTTCCTTGCTTCCGTGAAACGCCCGGCTGCTCGGGAACGAATCAACAAATTGATGCAGCAAGGTTTTCACACACCAGGCGACGCGGAAACTCGCCTCGGACATTTCGTCGGGCAGCTAGGTCTATGACCGTTCGAACGCTTTCCTTTTGTATCTGAACTTGCGCCGGGCGGCTTTACGGGTGAACTTCCAGTTGACTTCTTTTGCGAGTGGCCGTGATGCTCGTAATCGCCACGGCATGTGGGCCGACACCGAATCTGCAACCGTGCCTGAACCGCTCGAGGTTTTAGGCCCGCACGTCAGGCCTTTCGGCTTCGTGTCAAAATTCCAATCACGGTACAAACGAGGCGACCGGCCGCCCTGTTGCACGTAGCGAAGACTTCTTCGCCCGACGGGGTCTGCTGCTTCTCCAGATTGTGGCAAAAGGCCCCTAAGGGCGGATCGCGCGATCACAAGGCAAGTTGGCGCGAGGGGATATCTTTAAGCCTCTTCGACCACCCGCAATTCGGTCATCGACTCTGATGCTGGGAGCATCGTTGGGAAGCGGCGTCAAACTGGCGGCCTCAAAATACGCTGTATCACATTGGTGGACCGCGCCCGCCGCACGTGGCACCTAAGCCTCAATTCTGAGCAGTCTGCTGGCAATCACCTCCGCGCCCATGCGCTGGTTGACGAATCCCCTCTCCTCTGAGCCCCATCCTGCCAAAGCGAACAAGCAATGCTGAGCCCCTCGACGATGCCATCCCACTTGCGGTACAGCGGGAGCTTGTTCTGTCGGACACCGGTGCCGGTCCGGCGTTGAGTGAGGCCATTGTCCGCCACCTCGCGGAAGAGACCGGCCACCGATTTGTCTCAGCGCCCGATCGATTGGCGAAGGTCTCTGCGCACGACACGAACCGTGAGCGCAGCGCACGCTTGCGCGGTGCACGAGTCAAGGTTGCAGATGCCTGTCAAGCTTCATGGTTGCGCGAACTGAGGGGCATAACTCCCGCGTGCAGCCGGACCTCCACCAGATCTAATCCTCCGACATCGGAAGGGCGACAGCCGACGTCTACCTGAGTTTCTCGGCTCAGCGGATTCAATGACCTTGCCGGCAAAAGCTTTCGGGCCATCAGGTGCCTTTGGAGGAAGTGAGAGATTGGCGCACGCTTACGAGTGTTGACAGTTTGCGTACAAGGCTGGAGCAGTCGACGCAAAGAGGCGGCGCATAACACCATCCGGAAAGGAATTAACAAAATGGCTGTCAAAACTGACGAGCGCACACAAACAGTAACAGAAATCTACAACTCCGAAGCCGCCGACGGGCTCAGGGGTATAGCGCTCCTGAACAATCAAGAACGCAATCACGATACGGCTTTCGCACCTGCGGAACGCCTCGCATTCGGCATCGAAGGCCTTTTGCCGCACGCCTACGAAACTCTCGATCGGCAGGCCGAACGCGCGCTGCGCCATCTCGAGGCAAAGACAAGCGATCTTGAAAAGTATATCTATCTGATCTCGCTCGCAGATACTAATGAGACACTCTTTTACCGAACCGTCATGTCCGACCCGGCGAGGTTCATACCGATCCTGTATGATCCGACCGTTGCCGATGCATGTGAGGCCTTCGGGCATATCTATCGGCGGCCGCGCGGAATGTACATCACGCGCGAAATGAAAGGCCGGATTGCGGAGGTCCTTCGCAATTGGCCTGAACCCAATGTCCGCTTTATCTGCGTATCGACGGGCGGGCGCATCCTCGGACTCGGCGATATCGGCGCCAACGGCATGGGCATTCCGATCGGCAAGCTTCAACTGTATACGGCCTGCGCTGCAGTCCCGCCGCAATACATGCTGCCGGTGCTGTTCGATATCGGCACCACGAACGCAATGCTGCGAGCCGATCCGTTATATCTCGGTATCCGGGAGGTGCCGCCGCCGCAGGAGGAATTGGATGAATTGGTCGATGAATTCGTGAGGGCAGTGCAGACGGTGTTCCCGGAATGCTGCATTCACTTCGAGGACTGGAAAGGAACCGACGCGGTGCGGTATCTCGCTAAGTACAAGGATAAAGTCCTGTGCTACAACGATGATATTCAGGGAACCGCGTCGGTGGCTCTGGCGGGTTTGATCGGAGCGCTGAAGATCACCGGAAATCCGATCACAACGCAGCGCGTCCTGTTCCTCGGCGCTGGTTCGGCAGGCACGGGCATCGCGGGACTGATCGTAGCGGCGATGAAGGCGGGGGGGCTATCGGATGCCGACGCACGCAGTCGCATCGCCCACTTCGATACCAAAGGGCTCGTAGTCGAAGGCCGCGCCGGTCTCGAGCCGCATAAGCAGCCGTGGGCACGGAAACTGCCTGCCAGCAAAGCGTTTGACGTCCGGGACTTGGCCAGCGAGTTGCCCGAGGTCGTCGCGGCGGTCGAGGCGATCAAGCCCACCGTGCTCATTGGCGTCAGCACCCGCGGAGGTCTGATGAGCCGCGAAGTGGTGGAAGCCATGAGTCTTTTGAATGAGCGGCCCATTATCTTCCCGCTCTCGAATCCCACCCGCAAGACGGAGTGCACTCCTGAGCAGGCCTATACGTGGTCAAAAGGCAAAGTGCTGTACGCCTCTGGCGTGCAATTTCCAGATGTGAAATACCAGGGCCAGACGTTTCATCCCGGGCAGGGGAACAACTTCTACATTTACCCGGCGATCGGATTGGCGACCTACGTAGCTCGGCCCTCCCGCATTACAGATGAGTGCTTCATTCTCGCCGCGCAAGCTACTGCGGATCAGATTGACCCCGACCTGCGCGACAAAGGGTGGCTGTATCCCTCTCAATCGAACATCCTTGAGACCGAAGTCACAACCGCGACTCGGGTCGCCGAATATATGTTCGACAGCGGCCTTGCGAAAGCACGCCGCCCGAAAGACATCCGCGCGTGGATCGAAGGTGAGCTCTACGTGGCGAAATACGAAACATCGAACGGCAAGTAATTACTCTCCCGGTCGTGCAGGAGAACCGTATTGGATTCTCTTGTGCCTCCAGGTGGGGGTAAACCTGAGACAAAGAACTTCACAAAGGACAAACAGGGCTATGAATATAACAATTGATACGTCCGTGATAGGTATTCGCACAGAAACGGACAGCCTCGGCAAGGTGGACGTCCCCAGCGACAAGCTCTGGGGCGCGCAGACGCAACGTTCGCTGGAGCACTTCAGCATTGGCCACGACCTCATCCCCCGCGAGATGATATCGGCGTTCGCGAATTTGAAAAAGGGCGCCGCAAATGCCAACCACGAAGGCGGCAGGCTGGACGACAACAAGTACCAGTTCATCCTCAAGACATGCGATGAGATCCTCGCTGGCGGGCACGAGGACATGTTTCCTCTTCACGTGTGGATGACGGGAAGCGGAACGCAATTCAACATGAACGTGAATGAGGTCATTTCAAACCGCTGCTGCCAGCTCGCAGGCACGCCGCTCGCCAGTAAGAAGCCCGTTCACCCCAACGATCATGTCAACATGTCGCAGTCGTCGAACGACACGTTCCCAACCGCTATGAACATCGCGGCGGCGGTGAATGTCAAACAGCGCCTGATACCTGCCGTGACGGCGCTTCGAGACGCTATGGCTCGAAAGAGCGAGGAGTGGCGAGACATCGTCAAGATTGGCCGCACACACATGCAGGATGCCACGCCGATCACACTCGGACAGGAATGGTCGGGGTACGTCGGAATGCTGGGCGATAATCTCGCGCGCATCGAAGACTCTTTAAAAGGTGTTTACGAATTGGCTCTCGGTGGTACGGCGGTCGGCACAGGCATTAATGCGGCCCCTGGTTTCGGCGAGGCCGCCGCGGCCGAAATCGCGAAGTTGACTGGCCTGCCGTTCGTCAGCGCACCAAACAAATTCACTGTGCAGGGAGCTCACGACGCACTCGTCCACCTGTCAGGAGCGATGCGCACACTCGCCGTATCTCTTTACAAGATCGCCAACGATATCCGTCTCATGTCCTGCGGCCCGCGCGCCGGGTTCGCCGAGCTTTCGATTCCGGAAAATGAACCCGGCTCCTCGATCATGCCCGGGAAGGTGAATCCCACTCAGGCGGAAGCGCTCACGATGATCGCAGCGCAGGTCATGGCGAACGATGTAGCCGTCGGATTCGGCGGAGCCGGAGGATACCTCGAGATGAATGTATACAAGCCGTTGATCATCTTCAACGTCACCCATTCCATTGCGCTTTTGTCCGACGGCTGCACGAACTTCCGCAAATACCTCGTGGAAGGGACGAAACCCAATCTGAAAAAGATCCAACAATACGTGGACGAATCACTCATGCTGGTAACCGCGCTCTCGCCTGTCATCGGCTATGACAAAGCGTCTCAGATTGCGCATTTCGCAATGGATAACGACCTCACGCTGAAACAAAGCGCGCTCAAACTCGGGTTCGTCACAGAGGATGAGTTCAATCGCGTGGTCGATCCGAAGAAGATGGTGCATCCTTACGTGGCAAAAGGGTGAACTCAATCACGATCCGGCCGCCCCGGCGTCCCCATTCGTTGAGGCTCGATATGAACATCCTCGAAATGACTGGTGTTGTGTTTGGCGGAGCTTTGCTAGCGGGCTTAATCGGCTCGCTGACAGGACTTGGCGGCGGGATCATCATCACGCCGCTCCTGACTCTCGTGCTTGGCGTCGATGTCCATTACGCGATTGGCGCTGCTCTGGTCTCGGTAATCGCGACGTCCTGCGGTGCGGCGTCCGCATACGTGAAGGAAGGGCTCTCTAACATCCGGCTCGGCATGTTTATGGAGGTTGCGACGACCAGCGGCGCTCTGATCGGTGCGTCGCTGGCGTTGCGGATCTCCACCGCCCTTATCGCCGAAATTTTCGGGGTTGTTCTTTTCTATTCAGCTGCGGCTTCAGTTTGGCCGCGCGCGAAATCAGCGGCAGCCGACAGCGTCGATCCCGCTGCGACAAGCCTCGAGTTGGATTCCAGTTATCCAACGACGAGTGGGGTCGCTGTTTACCATGTCCACCACATTGTCGGGGGGACCAGCGTGATGCTCGGCGCTGGAATGTTATCCGGTCTCCTCGGAATCGGATCAGGCGCATTCAAGGTAATTGCATTCGACAGGATTATGAGAATCCCGTTCAAAGTCTCAACGACCACAAGTAATTTCATGATCGGGGTGACTGCCGCGGCAAGCGTCGGTTTGTACCTGCAGCGTGGCTATATCGATCCCGGCCTCGGAATGCCCGTTGTGCTGGGCGTACTTTGCGGATCGTTCCTGGGCGCTCGTGTGCTGCCCGGCATGAAAACCAGTGCACTGAGACACGTATTTGCAATCGTGATCGCGGTGCTCGCGATCGAAATGATTTTTCACGGACTAAAGGGGACGATTTGACATGCGACATCTTGAAACCACCTTGAGCGATCGGCGTCTCGAAACGATTATTGGCAACCTGTTACGAGCGGGGGTCGTGATTTCCGCGACCATCACGTCGATTGGTGGAGTGATTTATCTTGCGCACTCAGGGGAATCGCTGACTCATTATCGGGTGTTTCATAGTGAGCCGGCGGATCTGCGTCAAGTCAAAGGGGTCTTGAGCGACGCTTTCTCAGGAGACGGCCTTGGAATCATGCAACTCGGGCTGCTCCTGCTGATCGCTACCCCGGTTGCAAGAGTTGCATTCTCTCTGGCTGCGTTTGCAGTCCAGCGGGATCGCTTGTACGTTGTTGTGACGCTGGCCGTCCTGGGGGTGCTCACCTTCAGCATGGCGGGAGGCTTGCTATGACTGCGTCAGTCACGCCATCGAACTCGGCAGTCAGTCGTATTCCCGAACCGGCGTTTAACTCGCTGATCGTAGCCATGCTGCTCACAGCCGCGGGTGGATTTCTGGATGCCTTTTCTTATCTCGGCCAGGGGCACGTCTTTGCCAACGTCATGACCGGTAATCTGGTGCTTTCCGCGTTATCGTCGGTACGCACCGACTGGACGCATGTCGCGCGGCTGTTGCTCCCGCTCGCTTTCTATGTGGCTGGTGCTTCGACCGGTGGGATGCTTCGAGCGTTGGCACAGAAACGAGGGATCGCAGCGCCTCAGGTCGTGGCTCTCGGGATCGAGATCGGAATCCTCGCAGGACTCGGGTGGCTGCCAGAGGGGTTCTCCAGTGCGGCCATCGTGTCGGCGATCTCCTTTCTGATCGCGGTCAGGAGTTGCTTCTTTTCGCACGTCGAGGCGTGGACCTATGCGTCAACCATGCCGACGGGCAATCTGCGGCAATTCGGAGAAGCCGTGGAACAATCGCTCTCGGGGACGGGCAACCCGAAATCAAAACGGCAAGCCACGGTGTTCGCCCTGGTCACCCTCTCTTTCTTCCTTGGTGCGCTCGCCGGCGGCGTGGCGACCGGCATTCTGCACAACCGAGCCATCTGGATCGGCGGCTTGTTCCTTTTGACGGCGCTGGTGTGCGGTCTTTTAGACAGGCCGCCCGCACTTTCGGCCGTGGCGTCACCCGTGTGCGTCATTGGCGTCCTCGCATTGTTTTTTGGTACAAGCGCGCGCGCTCAAACTCTGTCGGACGCTTCAACCGCTTGCCCCGACTCTTCCGCAACACTTCCGGTTACCACCTACGACGAAAATGTGAAGTATCTCGCGAACCCCAGTTGCCAATCCGGCCTTCTGGCTCCAATGCAGTTTATCCCGCTGAGGGGTGAGGATGACAGCTACTACCTGTCGTTTGGCTTCTGGATTCGTGAGCGCGCCGATTACTCCAGCAACCCAAACTGGTCAGACAGGCCGAGCGGAAATGTATATCCGATGCAGCGATATCTGGCCCACATGGATTTGCATCTGGGGGAACGGTTCCGCTTCTTCGGTGAACTTGCGAGCAGTGTCGAAAACGGCAGGAACGGAGGTCCGCGGCCCGGTCTCGACGACGAAAAGCTTTTCGTACATCAGGGATTCTTCGACATCGGTCTCTTCGGATCTGGCTCGGACAACCTGACACTGCGGGCTGGCCGGCAAGAGATCGCGCTGGGATCGGAGAATCTCGTTTCCACTCGCGACGGCCGCAATATCCGCAACAGCTTCGACGGGTTCCGACTTACCTTGGTGAAGCGGGACTGGACCGTTGATGCATTTGCACTCAAACCAGTTCTGAATAATTCAGGATATTTCGACGATCCGCCCAGCCACGGCAACAGTTTCTGGGGCCTGTATGCGGTCCACCCGCTGCGACTTCTGGAGCGTGGAAGTATCGACCTCTACTATATGGGACTGGATAACCAAATCGCCTCTTTCGATGGGAGAGGAACCGGCCGCGAACAAAGGGAGACAGTCGGCACGCGGCTGTGGGGAAGCACTCAGCACTGGGAATACAACGACGAGTTTGCATTTCAGTTTGGGAGCTTTCGATCCGACGACATTCGCGCGTGGGCGGTGTCGACGGAGCATGGATATCGTGTCGAATCAAAACCGCTGCAGCCCAGGTTCGGGCTTCGAGCTCTTGCCCTGAGCGGCGATCGGAATCCATCCAGCCACACTGTCGGCACTTTTAACTCCATGTTCGAACAGGGGCCCTATTTTAGCTACGCAGAACTGTTCGCCCGGCGCAATCTCATCGCGTTACAACCTTCCGCGGAGCTTAACTTCACGAAGTCGGTTTCTATTAAGTTCAATCCGGCATTTTTCTGGCGGGAGAGCACGAGCGATGGACTTTACAGCATAGGCAACAGCGTGATCGTCTCTGGTTTGAATAGCGACGCGCGCTACATCGCTACTCAGGTCTCGACCCAGCTCCGATGGAGGATGGATCGCAATCTTACGTGGTTTACAGAGTTCGGGCACTTCTCTCCTGGCGAGTTCCTGAAGCAAGCCACGCCCGGCCGCAATCTCAATTATTGGACCGCGTGGCTGGACATCAGGTATTGAGGTCAGTATCCAAAGTGGCAAAACGACTGGAATCTGCGACAAGAGGCGCTGACTTATGAAGGCGATGCCGCTCAGCAATGTGGACGAGGGACCAAAACTGATACTCGCCGAGTTGCAGAAGCCGGTCCTCCCGCGCGGCACCCGCCGCGATGCTCGCGGTCGCAGTCAGGAAAAAGACTGAAGCGCGAAATCGGAATGCATTATTTCGGCGTGAAGCCTCGCCTGAAAGCATGGATCTGGCCACGAAAGCTTCTCATGCCAAAGTCTGATTCGTCCTCGGAACGCCCCTCTTCGTGCTCATCCAGAAGGCATCCGAGAAATTGATCTACAAATCGGGCGTCCTCGCGTGTGGCCAATACGCGCATGTCAAGACCGAGGAGAAATGCGTTCGCGAACTCGAAATCCGGAAGTTCCGCATCGAAGACAGCGTCGGAGAAAAGGCGATCACCCTCCTGTTCGTAGCGGCGAAGCACGATACGGATGTCCTGAAGATCCTTCGCGCGCCGGTACGGGTCATCTACCCAGGCAATGATCTTCAGAAGCGTCGTGACGATCGGCGGCGCGACCCGTATGACCAATCCTGCCGGCAGATGGACCTCGACCGCGCGTGCAAAGACGTGTTCAAATCCGGCCAGGCTCATCTTAAATTGACTCGCGGGCCAGGTTAGGGAACCGCTGCGGCGGAGCTCGGCACCGGCCGGCAAGAGGTCTATGATCGTTCCGCGCGGAGCGATCCAGCGGTGCTCCAGCTTTGGTGCCTGTGTCCATCCGATAGCGGCAAGCCGCGTTGTCAAACGCTCGAATTCGTGGAGGTCGAGTGCAACGGTGAGATCGACATCGCGCGTAAAACGCCCGAGATCGCCCATGAGGATCAACAGGGAGGTGGCGCCGATCACGACCAGGTCGGCTCCCAGTTCTTCGCAGATTTGGCTGATCCCCGCCAGGTCCGCGATTTGGTCAGGCGTTAGGATGTCGTTCATTTCAAGTATTCCTGACGAAATTCCTCCGCCGCCTCGCGCGCTCGGGGATCGTTGCCGGTCAACAACTCCGCGTAGACTAGCCACGGAGGCGCGACCATTTTGCCCTCGAATTCACGCCAATAAACGAGACTGCCAAAAGGCTTGAACAGCATTACCGGTCCGGTCCGATCGGGCAGCAGCCGCAGGCTACGCTGCCATTTTGCGTCGAGAAAAACGGGGGCCTCGGCGCTACGGTAGAAGTGTTGCATCGCATCGGCGGCGGGGCCTCCGGTGAGCGCATAAGGAATTTTCTGTTTAGCGGCTTCACGAGACAGCCGAGCTACGAACTGATCCACGGATGGTTCCTCGTACCGGAAGCGCCCGCTCAGGAGCTTCGGCCGCAGAATCTGGCTGTAGCCGGAAATGAGACGGTCTCGGAGTTCACGCGTGAGATCGCGTGTGGCAGCGAGAGATTTCTCGCCTCCGCGCGCTGCAAATATTCCTTCATGCGCAAACTGGTGACGGAGTTCAGCAACCTTGCTCTTGCTGAGTCCTACGGCAGCGGCGAGGTCGCGGACAGTCCAGCCCGCGGATTCCGGGTTAGTCGCAAATTGAAACAAGAGTTGGACAGCTGCCGGGGTCATCCGCTCCGACTCGGGTGGCTTTGGCGGCTTGCGTTCGCCGATCACAGTCCAGTTGTATTCGTCGCCCAGAGCCAGATGTATGTTGCCGACCTCGTCTGCGAAGCAAATGCCCGCGTCAATGAAGCTCTTAGCGGTCGGCACGGCCAGGTATGGAGCCAGCAGGAGTGTTTCGCCATTCCTGACGCGCGTGCCGCCACCCTTTGCCGCCTTCCTCTCACCCTCGACCTGGCCGATCAAAGCGTTCACCGTGCTGCGGTCGAGATACGATCTCTTCACGACGAGAGGGAGACGGTGCCTGCCCCGCGGCGTCGTGATCTCGAGAACGGCGCTTGCGCTCCGATCACCGGACTTCGCGGGAATGAGCCGGAGTTTCCGTACGAAAGGTAAAGCCCGAATCTGTTCGAGCTGAGGCTCATCATGGGCTGGATCAACAGACATCTGTCCATAAATATAGCATGTCCATTACTAATGGACAGTAGATGATACAGGACAGAAGCCCATTTGCCTCAGCCAAAGAGAAAAGCAGGCGGTCCACAGGCCACAAGACCGACCGTATCAGAACGGGGTTTAGGACTGGCTGCTTTCGAGGAAGCAGCCGGTCAGAGCGTATCAGAACCGTATCAAAACCCCATCTATTGATACGGTGGAGCTTGCTGATTGAGCGAAAAGCAGACTCCCCAACCTGTTGAAAAGACAGAGAACGCAATGGAAATTATGGAGCCAAAAGAAGCCTGGTTCAGGCTTCACACGCAGGAGGTCCGGGGTTCGAGTCCCTGCGCGCCCACCATTTACTCCTTAGAATCAATCGACCCTCCTTTTCGAAAACGTAAGCTGACCACAACTGTGCATGAAAGTGTGCAGAAAATGGTTCAATTGACGTTCGCTGTGCCGGAAATTCCCCGCTCGTTTCGCCTGGCTGAACCGCCCGCCGATGGCGGGAAAATCCGAGTCCGTGCAATGAACAGGTTTTCCCGCATCAGCGCCGCGGCTGGTAAAATTCAAACAGGGCAGGAAAAACTAATGAGGCAGCCTCTCGAGTCAGAACCCCCGCAAATCAGACCTGCATCACGCTTGCCCGGCAGCAGCGCCGCGTCTGTTCCTCGATCAATCGACACCGCAACGCTCGACCTGCTATCAGTTTGGCAGCGCGAGGACGCGACATCGGACCCAGTGCAATTGAAGGCGGCGGAAGAGGAGCTCGCCATATTCATGAAGGCCGTCAATGAGGCACGCCTCGCGTCAGGTGAACCGCTCGTCTACCCTTGAGCGACGTTCTTTTCCTCGATTCTGGTCCGCTCGGCCTGATAACGCAGCCACAGCGCAGTCATGAAGTAATCGCGATAACGGACTGGCTCAAGAATTGTCTTGTTGCCGGTGCTCGCGTTGTGGTTCCTGCCATCGTCTATTACGAGATCAAGCGCGAACTTCTGAGGGCCAACAAGACTATTGGAATCGCCCGTCTTGACGCGTTCGTGAACGCCGCCCCAGACCGGTACGTCCCGCTGACTGATGACGCCCTTCGCTTCGCGGCGGAATTGTGGGCTCAATCCCGACGAGCTGGCCGACCCACAGCGGATGCCACGGCTCTCGATATTGGCGTACTGCTGGCCGCGCAGGCTCTACGGATCGGAGGCGCGCCAGTCATCGCACCAACTAATCAAAAGCATCTTTCGCAATTCATCCCGGCGCGCCATTGGTCAGACATCGAGCCAACGGTGTTCGGCAATCGCTAAACGCAGAATTTTGGATGGAATCGAGAGATACCACCAGATCGGAGGTTGAGGTTACGCCTTATCATCTAAACAGATGGAATTGCTCAGGCGACTTGAAGTTCTTGAACAAACGTCGGACCGGATCGTCGTTCAGGAGAACCCGCACCAGCTGATCGGCTCAATGTTCATTGCCTTCGGAACCGTCGAAATCATAGGATTCATCAGCGAGCATCAAAGGCAATCAGCTAATATTGGCGGCACGATTGTCGCCAGCGTGACGGCGATCCTGTTAATTGCTCTGGGTCTGAGCGCTCTCATTCGATCTGTAGTTTCTCTGGACCGTAATGCAGGAATTCTTTGTGTGCGGCGACGCGTCTTGGGAATCGACATTGAGAAACATTACGAAATCCAGAGAGTTAAGCAGGTTTTCGAGCGCCAGGCAAGAAAGGGCAACGGGCTCCGACTCGAACTATCGGACGGCAGGAAAAAGAATCTCACGCTTTGGACGGAGTACCTGTCTCTGGCAAAAGAGGTTGGAGCGTTCAATCATTTGATCCATGCGACCCGGACCCGCGCCGTGAGTAATCGTGACGGAACCCAAAGGCACAGTGATGAGGAACGGGTATCGTGATTTCCAAGGAAAGGCGTAAGGCGTATGGCTTCGATCACTAACACCGCCGCGCGACAACCGACCGATCAGGAGCGCGAAATCATGGCAGAATTCGCCCGCTTGACGGTCACGTTAGAAGAACTGTGCGAACGGCTTGGCGGCATGATCGCTGTAGACTTCGGCTCACATGGCCGGCGGATTACATCTCATTTTGCCGCTTCAGAGCCCGGTATCCGAATCACAAAAGGCCACATCGCAAAGGCAATCGCAAGACGTGCAGCAGATGAAATCAGTGCTCGTGAATTGTCGAATTGGGCAGCGATGTTATTGATGAACGACGCTTACGATTGGAGCGAGTCGGATGAGGAAGAGATAGCTGAAACGTTGAATGACCTCGCCTGGCTCCGGACGGGGTGAGCGCATTTTCCCGTTAGATCTGAATACGTAAAAGGATTCGAGGTCTGGCGATCCGAAGGATAGAATGAGAGTGCATTATGGGACGGAAGAGCCGATTAAAGGCGGATCGCATGCCAGCGCCCGTTGAAAGTTTCCAGCCCAGAGGATACCTGCCGGATCGCTGGACGTTGATGTTCCTCGCCGGCATCTACGTTGCTGCTTACGGATTGAGCGTAATGCAGTTCAGTCGTTGGGACCACGCATATAATGCCGCCGCGCATCCGGTATTTCACCCTTGGGCCGTAATCGTTGGAATCCTGATAATCATCCTGTCCTTGCGAAAACGCGCGGCGCGCTGAGCGTTGAGAACGGCCTCACGAGAAACGGAATCCGGGTTAGGTGATCGCCAGTCAACAGTCAGTGAAGCACACGGCTATGCGTGGCTTTCTTGGCGCCTCAAGGGTGTGTCGGGAAATGTGCTGGAAATTGGCGTTTCGGCCATCTGTTCTGAGCGGAAACAGATGCCCCGAGCCTAACTAACCGATAGAAAACCTCGGTGGTCACCCCAAAACCGGCCAGTCGCGGTCACCTCAAAACCGGCCAACGGGAACGAGCCAGGACAAGCCATAGTTTTACCCTGATCTCGAGGTCAAGGCAAGCCTGAACAACAAGCCGCCGGAATCATCGGATGTCGGCGGGGGATGCACAAGGGGGCGGAGCCCTCTTGTGGGGGGAGCCGCGCAGTTTGCGGCGTGGGGGGCACCCGCCCGCCCCGGCTTTCCCCCGGAGGGGGAAACGGGAAAGGGGGCGACCCACTTCGTTGCGCCGCAGGCGGTTTGGCCGGTTTTCATGCAGCGCTCGCAGGCAGGGCTTTGGTGCGCCAGCTGCGCGGCCCGCACTTGAGAACATGGCCGTGGTGCAGCAGCCGGTCGAGCATCGAGCTGACTGCCGCGGTATCACCGAGGAGTTTGCCCCAGTCTTCCACCGGACGATTCGACGTCAACAGTGTGCTGGCGCGCTCGTAACGGCGCATGACGATTTCCAGCAGATCTTCGGCCGCGGTGAGCGGCAGTCTGCGCATGCCAAAGTCGTCGATGATCAGCAGCGGCACAGAGGCCAGAGATTCGATGTAAGACTTACGCCGATTCTCGGCCACGGCATCGGCGAGTTCTTCCAACAGCACGTGCGCTTCGCGATAGATGACGCGATAACCCTGCAGAATGGCGCACTGGCCGATAGCCTGCGCCAGATGACTCTTGCCCGTGCCCCCGGGGCCGAGAAACAAAGCGTCCTCGCGCCGTGCGCTGAAGGCGCACGCGGCAAGGTCGAACACCAGACTGCGATTCATCTTCGGGTTGAAGGTGAAGTCGAAACCGTCGAGCGAGCGGTTGGCGTCGCGAAACCCGGCTTGCTTCCGGCGGCGTTCCAGCAGTCGATCGGCGCGGCGTGTGAGTTCATCGGAGATCAGGCAGGAGATCAGATCGATGGGCGCCATGGGCTCGGTCTGCGCCTGATGTAAGCGTGTTTCCAGAACGGCGGCCATGCCGCCGAGCCGGAGTTGACGGAGAGCGCGTTGTATTTCGGCGATGTTCATGGGTGGTGCTCCTGATGGTCTTGTGTGCGTTGTTCAATGAGGTCGCGATACAGCGTGAGTTGCCGGATGAGCGGATCGACCTGCCGCAGGCTTATCGGCGGACCGGAAGCGCGCTCCAGATAGCGGCGCACGAAGCGGTAGTCGTAAACTTCCAGTTCCAGTGCGGCAGCACAGGCGTCGTCCACGCGCGCCGCGCCGTACTTGCGGATGAATGACAGCAGACCCTGAATGCGCCGCACCGCCGCTTCGGCTTGCCTGTCGTACATGCCCTGAGCGAGTTGGCCGACGTGTGGTCCGGACCGGTCGGCGCGCGCGAGCAGGTGCACGATTCCCTGTGGCGTGCGCGGTGGGCGATCCTCATCTTTGATGCGATGCCGGCCACGCGTCTGGCGGAGATGTTCGCGCAGGAGCTGGCCGGTCCGCGGATCGAGCAGGCGAACGCAACGAGCGTCCCACTGCACGGCGACGAGTCGGCCAATCCATCCCGGCGGCGCGCCATAGTAAGCCGCCTCGACTTCCACGCATCCGTCCAGATGCACGGTTCTCTCGCCGTACTGGTAATAGCGAAACGGCTCGAGCGGCAGCGGCTGCAGCGCGGGCTTTTCTTCGGCGAACATGGCCGACACCTGACGTTTGGTCGTGCCATGGATGCGCGTGTCGGCCCAGCGTTCCTCCCATTGGTCGAGGTAAGACTGCGCCGCCTCCAGACTCTCGAAGCGCTGGCCCTTCAGCGGCGTTTTCTTCGCATGGCCGACACCGCTTTCGACTTTGCCTTTGCGATCCGGATCCTGGACTCTGCAGGGCAACGCGACCGCGCCGTAGTGCGCCAGCACGTCGCGATAGAGCGGGTTGAGCGCGGGGTCGTAGAGATCGGGAGCCAACACGCCTTCTTTGAGGTTGTCGAGCACTACGACCCGTGTGCTGCCTCCCAGCCGCCGGAAAGCCTGCTCGTGCAGTTCGGCCCAGATGCGCGTGCTCGACTGGAACGTCAGCAGCCGAACGCACTTGCGGCTGAAGCCGAGTGTGAGCACGAACAGGCGCGTGCGCCGATACTTGCCGCTGTGCGCATCCCGCACCATCGGGCCCGTTCCGTAATCAACCTGCGCTTCTTCGCCCGGCGCGGTCTGAATGATGACCCGTGCCTCGGCAGAGTGAGCACCACGCAGTTTGCGGACGTACCGTTTGACGCTTTCATAGGCTCCGGCAAAGCCATGCCGGTCCACCATTTCCTGCCAGATGGACATGGCATTGCGGCCTTTGGCCAGCGCTCCCTCAATAAGTTCGCGGTACGGTTCACTGCTGCTGGCAGCCACCCCAGAGGCCGGTTTTGCTTCGCCAAAGTCGGTGGTCACCTCCCCGCCATTGGCCGGTTTTGCCGGTTCCGGGTCGGTGGTCACCTCACTGGCCGGTTTTGCCCCTGCACGAATGCCCGCAGCCCGCAGATACCCGGCCGCGGTCTCCCGCCGGATTCCGGTAGCCCTCTCGATCTTGCGCAGCGCCCAGCCCAACCGGCCGAGCGCAATGACCTGATTCCTCTTCTCTTCGTTCAAGACATTGCTCACATCGACGGAGGCTATTTCCTCCGCCTGAGTCAACGTCCTGACTACGTTTTCATTGGCCGGTTTTCAGGTGACCACGGCTGGCCGGTTTTGGGTGACCACCGAGGATAGAAAACAAACCAACCACGCGTAAATCGTGGAAGCCCCTCACGTTCTTCACACGCAGGAGGTCCGGGGTTCGAGTCCCTGCGCGCCCACCATTTTTTCGATAGCTTACAAGCCCAATTTCGACGGACTCAGGTCTGCTGCTTATCGCGCAGGTTGCCGCCGAGTAGCTCCGCGAGTGAGTCCTTTGGATTTTCGCTGTTTAGCCAGATTGCCGATCGTCTCTACGACTCGAATAATCCAAAAGTGTTCCAGAGGTCCGCTGCGCAACGATTACGCGCCGGTCTTTTAAGCCGGGATGGCTACAGGACTGCACGACGACAAAACTGGAAGTTTCGGATAGCCCGGGCCGATTCCCGCTGCCTGCGTCCAAGCGTCGATTGCAGTTTTCGCCCACGCCGGTATCGGTCCCCCGCGCTCGCGCCCGTGCTGGCCCACAAGATCTAACGATGCACCAGCGGCCATCGCGCATCTCGATGTGCTTCATGAGCGGACTGGACGGACAGCGGTCAGCCATCGGCGCGGCTCCGGCAGGGCGCGCGGGGTGAAAATTCTTCAGCGCCGGGCGCCGAGTCGTGTTTCAGAATGTCTTCAGGGGCGCGCGAGGTCTATTTCGCGCGCCCCTGAATGCGAAGCCGGACTAGAACGTAATGCGCGCGACGATCGTGCCGGCGCGCGGATTGACGGCGCCCGTCGTCTCCGGAGTAATGGTGCCGAAGCCGCCGCTGTACAGGCCTTTGTACGGACCGGAAGTGAACGTAGTGGGAGCGGTCGCGAAGTTGCCGAGGTTAATCGCGGAGGTCTGGCCTGTCGCAATCGCGTATTGCACCCGGTTGAAGATATTCGTGAACTCCGCGCGAATTTGCAGAACGTAACGTTCTTTAATGCGGAAGGTGCGGCTGAAGTTGGCGTTCTCACTCGGGTAGCGGAAGCCCCGGAAGGAGCGAAGCGAGCTTTCATTTGCGGCAAACTGCCCGTCGGGGACGTTCTCAAATGCCGCCGGGTTCAAAACGACGGTCGTCGTCGGGTCAAAACAGCCGCAGTTGATGTTGAGCGGGGTGGTGTGGTGCACGCCGTTTTTGTCGTACCAATTCACGGACCAGGGACTCATTCCCGGAATCAATTGCGCCGGGCCCGGTCCGTAACCGAGGAAATTGCTGATGGGAGAGGCGCCGGAACTGCTCGGAAGACCCACCAAAGAGGCGCTCTGGTAATTCAAATACCAACCCGTACCCCACCCGGATACAACGTAGCTGAGCACTTTGTTACTAAAGATACCGGTGGAAAAGCGCGGTATCTCGTACTGGGCGCTGATCCGCAACTGATGCGGGATGTCATAGGGGCTGAGGGTCTTGCCCAAATTCCGGTTAAAGGGATCGGGGGTGCCGATCAAAGCCAGATTCTTCGAGTAGGTGTAATTCGCGTTCGCGGTCAGACCGTGGCTGAAACGCTTGGTAAATTTGAGCTGTAGCGCGTCGTACCAGCTTTTCCCGTCGGGTGCGCCCAATGGAGCCATGGCCCCGCTGTATTGAGGGTAGGGCAACAGCGCCTGGCGGACCGTCTGATTCTGCGGGAAATTGCTGTAAGGGAGGAACTGCGTGAGGCCTACGGATGCCAGAGCGGCCTTTTGCGCAGCGGTCAGGGCCGAAATGCTTGTATTGAACGCGCTGGAGAGCGTCGCATTGCTGAGGTCTGCACCCGAGATTCCAAGGGCGGCAAGCTCCGACAGACTCATCACGTTTACCGGGGCCAGGGTAGAGTAGCCGGGGGGGAGGCCGGTGGGGAGGGTGGTGGCGGCTGTCTCCCAAACCCCGACATTGCCCACATACCCGGCTTCCACCGCGATGTCCTTGCCGAAGGTGCGCTGCAACGTGATATTCCATTGCGTCAGGCGCGCGGGGCGGCCGGCGTTTTGATCGAGTAGAGAAGGCGCGGCCACGACGGCTCCAACCGCTTGACCCGCGGCTGGATTATTCAGGGTCGGCCATGCCGCCTGCACGGTGGACGGGATGCCGTTCTGGAGCAGTCCGGCGATCTGCCCGAACGCCGGCGTCGTCGCGTTGGCGGCATTTGACGCATAACCGGTAGCGGCGGAATCGTCGAGGGAGCCGTAAACGATGCCGGCGCCACCGCGAACGACGGTTTTGTCATTCAGCTGGTAGGCTGCGCCTAAACGCGGCCCGATCGCAAACGGATAGTTGTGGGCGAAACTGCAATTGCAGTTGGCCTCATAAATAATAGCGCCAGGCCGTCCGCTGGCTGAGGGATTCGGCGTGGTGGCGGAGAAGTCTCCATAGCGCCCGAATTGTTCTCTCTGGTAGGTGCCGTAGTCCCAACGCAAGCCGTAGTCCAGAGTCAACTTGCGACCGACCTTCCAGCTGTCCTGCAGGAAGGCGGCGGACTGGTAATTCTCCGTTTGGAGGTTGATGGGCGCGTTGATGGCGATTGCCTGCGCGCCGCCGAGCAGAAACGAAGCGAAACCGAAACCGGCAAAGCCCGAGGACACCGTGGTTCCATTCAGCGATGTCTGCGTGGTGTAGTTCGAAAGGTTACCAACGGTGCCGGACGTGCCGAAGGTGTACTCGCCCGCGGTGTACGTGAAATTGAAGTTGGGATATTTCATCTGCCGGATTTCAACGCCGGCCTTGTAGGTATGAGAACCGCGCACGTATGTTGCGGAAGTCACGAACGAGGGACGGCGCTCCCAGAAATGCTGGTCATATTGCGGCCCCAGATTGCCCATACCCCCCTCTGCGACATTGCTTAAGACACCGGTGGCAATCAGCGGGAGACCGCGGCCAGGAGAGGTTGCGCCCGATAAGCCGAGTGTCGTCTGGTCGTTCAGGAAATCTTCCGGCCCCAACAGGAAGTCGGAGTCGTTCCAGCCGAGGGTGTAGTGGATCAGCAAAGTTGGCGTCACCGTGTGGTCCAGGTTAAGCCGGTACGTCCTGGCGGCATTTCCGGAATATCCGGAGACTGTGATGTCATTCGGCAAACTGTCGGCTCCCGTAGCGGTCCGGGGCGTAGAGGTGGAGGTCTTCTGGAAGTAGAACGCCGCGTGCACCTTCGCGCCCAGATTCTGATCGACCTTGATGGATGGGATATAGGATCTGCGGCTGCCGTTGTAAGGCGCCAGATAATTGGATCCCGCCTGGTTGGCAGTCGGGCCCTGAGGCATCGGAACCATGGCGAGGATCTTAAGCGCAACCGGATCGAACCTGCTGATGGGAATCATGTTGTTGGGGAAAGGATTGCGAACCAGGGCCCCGCCGGGGGCGGTGAAGGTGGAGGCGGGGTCGAAGATCGTACCACTTGGAATGGTGCGGCCAAGAGGATCTACGTAGGGCCCGGACGCGGTTGACACCAGGCGGTTTTCAGTGGTGATGAGGCTGGAAAAATCACCGTCGCGGTAAGCGGCTATGGGTACCGTGGACAGCGTGGTGTTATTGAGCAGATTCTGTAAGAATTCTTCGAAGTTGAAGAAGAAGAACGTCCGGTTCCTGCCATTGTAGATTTTGGGGATCCATACGGGACCGCCGACCGTGAAGCCGTAGTCGTTCTGGTGAATCGCGTTTTTCACTCCCAGGTAGGAGGGAGTAGCGTTCAGCGCGGTATTCACCAGGTAGTCATAGACGGTGCCGTGGAGATCGTTGGTGCCGCTCTTGGTGACTACGTTCACCACAGCTCCCAGACCGGCCCCGAACTCCGGGGCGAAGCTGCTGGTCACGATATTGACTTCCTGAACCGCTTCCGACGAGGATTGCGTCTCCATGGTGGCTCCCCCAAGGCGTGAGCTGGTGGGGTTCATGGTGGCGCCATCCAGTCGAGTCGCAAGTGTATTGTTCGGCGTGCCGTTGATGACGGTAACGGTGACGGCGTTGCCGCTCCCCCCGCCGGGGCAGGTCGCGCTATCGCAATACTGCACTCCAGGCAGCAGGCGCGAAGCGGCAAAATAATCGCGGACACCGTCATTGGTTGCGGCCACCGTGAGAAGCGGCAGGTCGTCCAGTTGCTTCACCGTGAAGTTACCCGACACTTCGGCGCTTTCCGTTTGCAGCAGGGAAGCCTCAGCGGTTACGGTGACAGATTCGCTGGCCTGGCCCACTTGAAGCGCGATGTTTTCGCCCATGGTCTGTCCCGCAGCCAGATGGAAGTTGGTGTGGGTGTATTTCTTGAAACCCGACACGGTAACGGAGAGTTCGTAGTCACCCACCGGCAGCTGTGTGACAGTGTAGTTTCCCGTGCTGGAGCTGGCCCCCTGAAAGATCGTTCCCGTGTCCGAACTGCGGACCACGATGGGAGCATTCGCGACAGGAGCTCCGCTTGGGTCGGTTATGGTTCCAGTGATCGTGGCCAGGCCGGTTTGGCCAAAGCCGACAGATGCGCACAACAAAAAAAGTAGATATAGCAGCGAGACTCGCTTCATTTAAGTTCCCCTTTTCACTACGTTTCACTTCTCAACCAAAGCTGAACGATCGCCCGGTATGAACGGATACTCAACTCCCCGGGGCCTGCCCGCGACGATCACCTTCGACTACCCGAATACTGCTGAATGAAACGTGGCTGAGATGCCCCCAAGTTCACGCAACCCCCGCAGAGTACCGTTAGTTAGATCACATTCTGCGGTTTGAGTCAACTGATATTACAGATATTGATGGGGGTCTTCAATAAAACTGATCTGGCTGCAGGCTGGTCGGGTTCTCCCCACCGGGCGGAAAGAATCTGCAAAACAGGCGATCAACGCCTGCTCTCGGCATCAAGCCTTCCGCGATTTAATCACTGGGGCGCGAAGCCTCAAGACCGAGCGCCAGCCCGAACCGGCCTGGGGCCTGGCCTTGCCAAGCTGATGGGCGCAAATGGACAGAGTCGCTCTCTGCCTTACCTCGCACGGCCGCCTGGTTGTGATCTCCGATTCCGGGGCGCAACGACTCGACATGAGGACAACGAGATGATGCGTCCCTACGACGTGGTCGCGCCGGCCTGACGAAATCTGACGGCCCGGAGCATCGCAATCGGCGCCGCCGGCCCAACCGCCTCTATTTTTTCGATCCGCATGTGCGCGAAGTTTCGACGGCGATTTCTGGCCGGTGACGACTCACCGCGACCCGGCAAACCAATTCCGAACCTCTTTTACGCCGGGCTATCCGCCGCAACCGAAAGGAAATACTGCCATGATCGGGTAAACCCGGACATGGCCCCCCTCGTGCATCGCCAACTCAAAAAAATCCGAGGTCAAGTTCCTTTGTCGAAAAATCGCCGGAAGCGCCCGGGCACGAAGGCGCCGGATCGCGCCGGAAAAGCCGACGTAAACACGCGGCGGATCGTCGCCGATGCAGCACGGCTTCATCAGGCAGGGCGGATCGATGAGGCTGTGTCGCAATACGAGCTGGCCATCTCCCTGAATCCCCGTGATGTCGATGCTCACAATAATCTTGGAGTGGCTTTTGCGCAGTCTGCGCAGAAACGACCAGGCCAGGGCGCAATTCGAATGCGTGCTCAAGCTTCGCCCGGACCATGCTTGCGCCCATAACAATCTGGGCAACCTGCTCGCGACCGTGGGCCGGATCGATGATGCGATACCCCACTTCGAATACGCCTGCGCGCTGAACCCGCAACTTATCGACGCCCGCAAAAGCCTCGGTACCGCATTCGCGCGGCAGGGTCGGACGGATGATGCCGTGCGGCAATACCGGCTCGCGCTTGCCGGCCATCCGGATGATGCCGAGACGCACAATGAGCTCGCCTCGCTTCTGAAATACCAGGGGAAGCTCGAGGCCGCATCAGTGCATTATGGACAGGCAATCGCGATCAAGCCGTCCTACGCACAGCCTCACTACAACCGCGCCGATATCAAGACCTTTCATCCGGGCGATCCGGATCTCGCCGCTCTCGAGTTGCTGGCGAAGCGTCAACTTCCCGCAGGCGAGGCGGTATTCGTCCATTTCGCGCTGGCCAAGGCGTTTGAAGATTGCGGAGAGTTCGGCCGGGCCTTTGAACACATGCGCAAAGGGAACAATCTCAAACGCCGGCAGATCGATTATGACGAGCCGGCTGTGGACAGATTCATCCGGCAGATTTCCACCGTCTTCAGCGAAAGGATGATCGAGCGCTTCAAGCGTGAGGGCGAATCCTCCGCGACACCGATTTTCGTCGTCGGCATGCCCCGATCCGGCAGCACCCTGGTGGAGCAGATCCTCTCCAGCCATCCGGGAATCCATGGTGCGGGCGAATTGATGGACCTTGATGCGGCTATCCAATCGGTACTAAGCGCACGGGGTCAGCGGGTTCGATATCCGGAGTGCGTCCCTGACCTGGATGGCGCTACCTTGCGGCAAATAGCCGACGCTTATACCGGCCTTGTGCGCGCTCGTGTGGGCGGCGATCTCCGCATAGTGGACAAGTTGCCTGCCAACTTTGCCCATATCGGTCTTATACATCTCATTCTTCCCAACGCAAAGATTATCCATACTGTACGCAATCCGATCGATACCTGCCTGTCCTGTTATTCGAAGCTCTTTACCGCGGGTCAGCAGTTCAGCTACGACCTGGCGGAACTGGGGCGCTTCTTCTGCCGGTACGCAGGGCTGATGGCTCACTGGAGATCGGTTCTTCCGCCCGAGACGATCCTCCACGTGCGTTACGAGGACGTGGTCGACGATTGCGAAGGCCAGGCGCGGCGTTTGCTGGCTTATTGCGGACTGCCGTGGGACGACCGCTGCCTTCGCTTCCATGAAAACAATCGCCCCGTCAGGACAGCCAGTGCCGTTCAGGTGCGCAAACCGCTGTTCCGCAGTTCGCTCCAGCGTTGGCGCAGATACGAATCCGGCCTTGCGCCACTGCTGCAGGAGCTCAAACAAATCCTCCCCGGCGACGCTCCCGTCGACACAGCTTTAAACAGGTTGCCGCCTGGCGGTCGTGCTCGCGCGGCCACCGCGGGGTAGTGGCTCGCTCGCACAGCCGGTGCGAAAAACTCGTCAGCGCCGTTTCGACCACCTTCCGAAGATTTTCTACCGAAGGCTCCCCCGGACCGGCGCTGCGTTAGAATCGCCTTCAATGAAGAGATCCGGCTGTCCCATCCTCGTCGTCCTTCTGACCCTGACTGCCGCCGCGCATGCTGTGGCGCAGGCTCCCGCGCAGCGACAGCGGCTCGGAACCGAATTCGGCATCTCGGCCTTTGAACGCGAATGCAGCAAATGCCACGGCAACCCCGCGGTGGAACGCGCGCCCAGTCCGGCGGCAATCCGCCAGATGCCTCCCGAACGCATCTACGCCGCGATCACAACCGGCGTAATGCAAACGCAGGCTGTAAACCTGAACGACGAACAAAAGCGTCGTCTGGCGGAGTACATGGGCGGTCGCCCGCTCGGCAGCGCCGCCCTGGGCGACGCCGCGCAAATGCCGAATCGTTGTGCGCCGCAGACGTTGGCCGATCCGTCGAAGAGTCCAGCGTGGAACGGATGGGGCGCGGACATCCACAACACGCGATATCAGGATGCGAAAGGCGCCGGACTCACCCTGGCGCAGATTCCGAATCTCAAACTGAAATGGGCATTCGGTTTCCCTCTGGGAGTTTCTGCTTTCGGACAGCCTTCGGCAGCTGCCGGACGCGTCTTCGTTGGCTCCGATATCGGCTACGTCTATTCGCTCGACGCGAAGACGGGCTGCGTCTACTGGTCGTATCAGGCCAAAGCCGCCGTGCGCACTGCGATTGCATTCGGCCGCACGGCTTCCGCGAAATACGCCGTCTACTTTGGCGACATGCAGGCCAATGTTTATGCGCTCGATGCCGGTTCTGGCGCGCTGCTGTGGACGCGTCGCGTGGAAGATCATTTCAGCGCCCGCATCACTGCGGCGCCGACGCTCTATGAGAACCGGCTATATGTACCGGTGTCCACTTCCGAAGGGTTTTCGGCGTCCACGCCGGAGTATCCGTGCTGCACATTCCGTGGAAGCGTCGTCGCGCTGAACGCGGCAACCGGCGAGCAGGTTTGGAAGACTTACACGATACCGGAGCCGCAGCCGACAAAGAAGAACTCGGCAGGCACGCAGCTTTATGCGCCTTCAGGCGTCGCGGTCTGGAATTCGCCGACGATAGATGTGAAGCGCAAGACGCTCTATTTCGGCACTGGCGACTCGGCCACCGAACCGGCGCCGGAAACCTCCGACTCGATTCTGGCTGTTGATATCGATTCCGGAAAAGTCCGCTGGGTGTTTCAAGCGGAGCCGAATGACGCCACACTGGGCGGATGCTTCGGCGGCAGGAAGACCGAGGCATGTCCTGAGCATCCCGGTCCCGACTGGGATTTCGGCGCATCTCCGATCCTGAAGACGCTTGCGGGAGGCCGCGATATCCTGCTTGCGCCGAACAAGAGCGGCATCGTCTTCGCGCTCGATCCGGATCGCAACGGCGCCGTGATCTGGAAGACCAATCTCGCCGAGAGCCCGAACCCGCGCGCCACGAACCTGGTCTGGGGCGGCTCGGCGGACCGGCGGAATCTCTATGTTGGACTGGTTACGGGGTCGCTGTCGGCAGTGCAGCTGGCGACCGGCGAAAAACTGTGGACAACGCATCTTGCACCGCAGGGGCGAGGCGGAGCTTCATACGCTGCCGCCAACACGGCCATCCCGGGCGCCGTATTTACGGGAGGAACGGACGGCAAAGTTCACGCGCTCGCGTCCGTCGACGGTAAAGATTTGTGGAGTTTCGATACCGCCCGCGAATTCCAGACAGTGAATCAGGTGGCGGCGAAAGGCGGATCGATCGGCTCAGCCGGGCCGACGATAGCGGGCGGCATGGTCTTCATCGGTTCGGGCTACAGCGTAACGTCCGGAATGCCCGGCAACGTTCTCCTCGCGTTCGCACCGTAGCCTGTTGCGGCGGTCGCGCCCGCCGCATTTCGCTTCGGCGAACCGGTCCTCCGGAAACCCGCGAAAAAATAAGGCCCATCCACTCATTAGACCGTTTCGGATGCTGACAAAATCGCTTACACCAATTCAGGACTATCCACCTGCTGATGGGAAATCAGGATGTGTAAAGATTGACAGTTGCGCCCAGCGGCACGTTGGTTGCCGTCACCACGACTGGTATCGCGGAGCCCGTATCTAAGGTTGTATCGGGGAAGCTGACACCGTTGATGCTGGTTACGGTAATTCCCGGCTCTGGTCGCACGCTTCACCTTCTGCTCAGCAGACAAACGGGAAGTTTCGACTCGAAAATCCACGACGCACGCATGCCCGGTGGTCGTGGCGATGAGCACGAAGCACGATCAATCTCATACGGTGGAACGTCCTGCTGATTTTCGTTTTGCCCTTGCAGTATGTTCTTTCACCAATAGCGCATAACGACTAAGTGCCGTACCCGCAGAAAAGCCGGACATGGTGAGGTCCCATACCACCGCGGTATCGCCGCGCCATCGACCTTAGGAACAAAGGCATGCCGCAAAGTGGCGCGATTCCTTCGATGATGCTCTTCCCGGCTGATTTTATTCCAGCGGTGGCGCGTGCACACGAACTCGTTATCAAACCGACTGGTCTGAAGGTTGCATTTCACAGCGGTGCCGGCGAATCGGCCCGTCCTCATTTTTCTCAGAGTCCCTCGGTAAACACACAGAACAGGCCAGGCGAGGTGAGGCATATAAGTTATGCGGCTAACATTGCGGTTTCGCGTTTTACGGAGTTCTGCGATCCCCGGCTATGTTTGGTATCGTCGAGACCTATTTCGTCTGAATTGAATGAGTACTGGTAATTGACATAGACGTTACCCTAACCAGACAATTCTTACTAGGTTCCCGGATAGTATCTGGAACCCGCGACAGGAGACAGAACAACCGAATCGTGCTTCTTCCGCTCCTGGGAGTGGCATGGTCAATTCACTCAGGAGGCGCTTATGATTTCCAGTCGTTTCGTTTCATGTGCGGCGGTCGCAGCCGCGCTGGTGCTGGGTCTGGGGCAGGCCGCCAAAGCCGACCTGTTCGTGCTCGGCAGCGACTACACGATTGACGGAACAGATCCCGCTACAGGGGCGAGTTTCAGCAGCACAGTTACCCTGACGCCCGGCTCCAGCCAGTCGGTCGACGGCGGTGCGATTAATCTCAACTTCAGCATCGATGACGTCAGCGGGCAAGGGGAGTGGCTGGTTTTTGACTATACCACCGTCAGTGGTGAACCGCTGTCGGTGGCGAGTGACGATTGGTCGATGTATGAGACTGGCCTCGACGCAGCGGTACCGCTCAACTTCGACGCTGCGTTCGTCGAATTCAGTCTTAACGGTGCGGACCAGTCACCTACCGCGAACATCTTTGGGAATTACAGTATCGAAACAAGTCCTGTGCCCGGCCTTTCGGGGACTGGCCTGGGCGGAAATGGTTTTGCCGATACAACTATCGGGGGTCCTGGGCCACTACCCGAACTAGGCACTTACGTCGATCCTTTCAGCTACTTAGAGGACACCGGAATTACCGACACCGTGAACGGCTATACAGAGGCTCTGCTGTTCTATCCCGACTCCCCGACGGTCCCCGAACCGCCATCGGCGATTCTTTTGTTACCAGCGCTGCTCGCGCTGTCTTTTGCAATACGAAAACGAACTGCGCTGGGCCAACAGTAAGCGCCCACATTACCAGTTAAGATCAGGACATGCTTCGCTGCTTTCGCCCGGCATGTCCTGACTTGGAACTGCGCGTCGATTTGCACCTTCCGTCACCGGGATCCCACCTTGGTCCCGTCGAACGCCCGCATAAGATTGGGGATATAGGTTTCATTTGATACCGTGCCGTTCTGCACGCTGCCCCAAAGATCCCAATAAGCGACGGTGCTTAAAGCCCTTTTCGTCCCTGAACGGCCCTGTAGATCGTCAAGGCCGATTGCCCTTAAGGCGGAAGAAGCCGTGACAGCGGATTTATCTGGCGATTCCTGAATGAGAAAACGGGGCTGGCAGAAGGCTCAGGGTTTTCAAAGCACCGGCTCTGGCACGTGGGTCCTCTGTTGGGGAATCCGGAGGCAGGTGAACCCGATTCCGGGATGATTCCGAACGCTGTTCCGGGGTGAACGCGAACAGGGTTCCGAGACGGCGAGCTTTCTCGATGCGAAGGAAGCCCGCGCGTTTACTGATGCCGCCCGGGGCCACTACGATCTCCGCCACACGCACGCTTCGTTACTGATTGCGTCTGGAGTACATCCGAAGAAGATCGCCGAGCGCCTGGGCCATGCATCGATCAGGCTCACGATGGATCTTTACGGCCATCTGTTTGAGGGTTCTGACGAGGAATCCGCGGAGCGGATGCAAAAAATCTTCGGCGAACCGAAGTCGCCGGCGCAAAGCGCGAGCGCCGACGACAACCTTATCGTGATGCCGGAGTCGCGAAAGCGAGCATCGAACAGCAGCGTGCCAGTGCCTCGAAGGGCTGCTGACAAAATTGCTGACAATGATTTCGGAACGGTGGATGGTCCTGCTATATCGTTTAGAATCAGTGGTGAGCGCGGTAGGAATCGAACCTACAACCTACTGATTAAGAGTCAGTTGCTCTGCCAATTGAGCTACGCGCCCGACCCTACGATTCTAGCACCCAGCCGCCGCTCTGTCAGTCCCATTGCGAAAACCGGTTCCCCAATCTGCTCCCTTTTCCTCTATCCTTTGAATGGCGGCTACGTCGCCGCCGATTATGCACCTGCTGCCAACTCACGACGAGATCGTCCACATTCTGCGCGACACCGGCGCGCTGCGCGAAGGCCACTTCCTCTACGCCAACGGACTGCATTCCAACGAATACCTGCAGATCCCTCTCGCCATGCGCTACTACCAGCACGCGAAGGTGTTCAGCGTTGCGCTGAGCCGCCTGCTGCGCGCGAATCCAGAGATTCGCGCCATTATTCCGGAGCTTTCCATCATTGCGCCGGCCGTCGGCGGATTGCCGGTTGCCTACGGTGTCTGCGAAGCTTTGCAGGCCAAGCGCGTTTACTGGGCTGAACGGGCAGATCGCGGTTGGCGTTTCCGCCAGTTCATCGAACCGCTGCCTGGCGAACACGTCGTTCTGGTCGACGACAAAATGCGCAGCGGCGAACAGCTCAACGCGATCAAAGCGCTTGTCGAGAGCTATGGCGCGATCGTCGTGGCAATCGCCGTCGTCATCTACCAGCCTCATCCCAATGTGCGCACGTTCGGCGATCTGCCTCTTCTTTACCTCACCCGCCTCGAGGCCAGTTATTGGGCGGACGGAACCTCTTGCGAGCTCTGCCGCAAATCGGTACCTCTGGAAAAGGTTTGGGTGTAGCTGCAAAATTCCTGTCACACCAGCACCTATATGCCGCATCCTGAGAGATTTACCTTAGAGAGTAGGATTTTGCTGAAGCGCTGTGCATTGTGTTACATCCCGGTTGCGAATAGGGAGATTACGTACGCCTTGGGCTGTTTTTCCACAGGATTATCGACAGGGTCGGTTGAAAACGCGGGAGTACCCGGTTGAGACTGACCTCCGCCGACTGGACCATCATCGGCGCCTATTTTCTCTTCAATCTGCTGATCGGCTTCTACTACAAAAAGCGAGCCGGATCCAACATGACGGAGTTCTTCCTCTCCGGCCGCAATGTGCCCTGGTGGCTGGCGGGAACCTCGATGGTCGCCACCACTTTCGCCGCCGACACGCCTCTGGTGGTCACAGGCCTCGTCGCCCGCAATGGCATCGCCGGCAACTGGCTCTGGTGGAACATGGTCGCGAGCGGAATGCTCACCGTATTCCTGTTTTCCCGGCTCTGGCGCCGCTCCGGGATGACGACGGATATCGAACTGGCGGAACTGCGCTACTCCGGCAAACCGGCCGCGTTCCTCCGGGGATTCCGGGCTCTCTATCTCGGCATTCTGATGAACTGCATTATTCTCGGATGGGTCAATCTCGCCATGGTGAAGATCCTGATGCTCGTGCTGGGGATCTCGAAGGATCAGGCGCTGTGGATCGTCATCGGTATCATTGCCCTGACCTCGTTTATTTCGACTCTCTCCGGACTTTGGGGCGTGCTGGTCACCGACATGTTCCAGTTCGCAGTCAAGATGACGATGGTCATCGTGCTCGGAGTCGAGGCCGTACGCGCCGTTGGTGGAATCGACGCCATGAAAGCCAAACTCGGCGGCGATGGCAGCCCATTCATGAGCTTCGTGCCCGATCTGCACTCCGTATGGATGCCCGCCGTCACTTTCTTCGTGTACATCGCCGTCAACTGGTGGGCCACCTGGTATCCGGGCGCGGAACCGGGCGGGGGCGGTTACGTCGCGCAGCGCATGTTCAGCGCGAAAGACGAACGCAATTCGCTGCTCGCAACGCTGTGGTTCAATGTCGCGCATTATGCCCTGCGCCCCTGGCCGTGGGTGTTGGTCGGCATGGCGTCGGTGATTCTCTACCCGCATCTGCAGGATCCCGAATCGGGCTACGTGCGCGTAATGATCGACTACCTGCCGGCTTCCCTGCGCGGCCTGATGGTCGCCGCTTTTGCCGCGGCGTTCATGTCGACCGTGGGAACGCAGTTGAACTGGGGCGCGAGTTATCTTGTAAACGATTTCTATCGCCGCTTCGTGACGAAATCCGCCCCGGAGCGGCATTACGTGCACGCATCGCAGATCGCAACCGTCATACTTACGGTGATCTCCGCCGTGATTACCCACTACATGGATTCGATCGCCGGCGCCTGGAAGTTGCTGATCGTCACCGGCGCGGGCACGGGCGCGGTATTGATTCTTCGCTGGTACTGGTGGCGCATCAACGCGTGGAGCGAGGTCTCGGCGATGGCCACGGCGTTCGTGGTTTCGATCCTGCTGCAAACCGCGTTCGGGCTCGACAGCGATAATCCTGTGCAATTCGCGCATCTGATCCTGATTACGGTTGCGGTCACCACTTTCGCGTGGCTGGCTACGACATTTCTCACCGCCCCGGAATCGGACGCGACACTGGTCGGGTTTTACCGCCGCGTCCGGCCCTCGGTGGCCGGCTGGAGCCGGGTCGCCCGGCTGGCGCCGGACGTGCGGGTTTCGAGCGATCTCGGCCGGAATCTGTTCGACTGGCTCTGCGGTTGCGTCCTCATCTACGGATCGCTTTTTGGCATCGGTAAAATCATCCTCAAGGATTACGGAACCGGCGCCGCGTTTCTGGCCGTGGCGGCCCTGGCTGCCGGAGCCATCTACCGGGATCTGTCGCGCCGCGGCTGGTCCTCGGTCATGGAGTAACAACATGCTTTCAAGAACGTTTCTGTTTGCGGCACTATCCTCGACTTTGTTCGCCCAGCAGGTACCCACGGGCGAGAAACTCGCGCCGTACTATCCGACTCCGCTGACCGTCGTCGAGCGCATGCTCGATCTGGGCGAATTGAAGGCCGGCGAGAAGATGTTCGATCTCGGGAGCGGCGACGGGCGCATCGTAATCATGGCGGCGCAGAAATATCGCGCCGATGCAGCCGGCGTCGAATTGGATAGCGACCTCGTGGCGGAGAGCCAGGCGAAGATCCGCCGCCTCGGCCTCAAGAATGCCCGGATCATTTACGGAGACATCCTGAAGCAAAATTACTCCTCGGCGAATCTCATCACCGTGTATCTTCTGCCGGAGTCGAACATCAAGCTGCAGCCGATTCTGGAGGCTCAGCTGAAGAAGGGCACGCGCGTGGTCGCGCACGACTTCGGCATCGGAACATGGACGCCGGTTAAGACGATCACAATTCCGGACGACGGTGAAGGGCGCAGTCACATGCTCTACCTTTATGTGCGCTGAGAACTCTCGCCGGAGGCGGCGGTGACCGATTGAGAATTGGCATCACGTGCTATCCCACCTACGGCGGCAGCGGCATCGTCGCCACCGAACTCGGCCTTGAACTGGCGACACGCGGCCACGAGATTCACTTCATTACTTATTCGAATCCGATCCGGCTCGACCCTGGTATTCCGCGTATCCACTATCACGAAGTCGAAGTTTCGAACTATCCGCTGTTCCAGTACCCGCCGTACTGCCTCGCGCTGGCTTCGCGCATGGCGGATGTCGCGGAAAGTTACGAACTCGATCTCCTGCATGTGCATTATGCGATCCCGCATTCCATCTCGGCTCTGCTGGCGCGCCAGATGATCGCCACCAGGCGGCGTCTGCCTTTCATCACCACGCTGCACGGCACGGACATCACGCTCGTGGGCGTGGACCGCTCCTACTTCGGCATCACCAAATTTTCGATCGAACAATCCGACGGCATTACGGCGATCAGCGAAGACCTGCGCAACGACACCGTCAACGTTTTCGGCGTCGGCAACGAGATTCGCGTGATCAACAACTTCGTGAATTGCGATATTTACCGGCCCGATCCGGAACGTACCGGTCTGAAGGAATTTGCGCCCGATGGGGAGAAGCTGCTGATTCACCTCTCCAACTTCCGGCCGGTCAAGCGCGTGCTCGATTGCATTCGCATTTTCGCCGAAGTGCGCAAAAATGCCAACGTGCGTCTGCTGATGGTGGGCGATGGGCCGGACCGGGGCCCCGCCGAACACCTGGCATGGACACTCGGAGTGAGCAAATACGTCGACTTCCCAGGCAAGCGGAATCACGTGGAAAGTCTGATTCGGCTCGCGCACGTTCTGCTGATGCCGAGCGAAATGGAATCCTTCGGGTTAGCGTCGCTGGAGGCGATGGCCTGCGGGGTCGTGCCCGTGGCGACGCGCGTCGGTGGTCTGCCGGAGTTGATCACCGATGGCACCGACGGATTTCTGGAAGAAGTTGGCGATATCCAGCGTCTGGCGGCACGCGCCACGCAGCTGGTGACGGACGACCGGCTGCACACGCGCATGGCGGAGGCCGCCCGCGACACGGCGGCCTCCCGCTTCAGTACGGAAAAAATTATTCCGCAGTACGAGGATTACTACAAACAGGTCCTGTGAGAGCGGAAGCCCGAGCCCGCTGCCCCCTATTCCATCGGAATCACATCCACGCCTGAATCGAGCGTGTGTTGCGCGCCGCCCAGCAAAACCCCGTGAATCGGACTCACGTCGCTGTAATCGCGCCCCCATGCCGTCGTGATGTGGCCGTCCGCAGGCACGCAGTCGTTGGTGGGATCGAAATCGACCCACCCCGCTCCCGGGCTCCACGCGGAACACCACGCATGCGACGCATCGGCGCCGATCAGCCGCGGCCGGCCTTTTGGGGGGTAAGTTCGCAGATATCCGCTGATATAACGGGCCGGCAATCCCAACGATCGCATGCACGCGATCTGGAGATGCGAAAAATCCTGGCAGACGCCGCGGCGCTTCTCAAAAAATGTTTCCACCGGCGTGCTGACTTCCGTGGCCTTCGTATCGAAGCGAAAATCCCGATTGATACGGTGTGTCAGATCCATCGCCGCTTCGAGCAGCGGACGCCCGGCCGGGAACGAATCACGCGCATACTCCGCCAACTCCCGCCGGGCTTTCACTCGCGTGGAATCGAAGACGAACTGATAGGCGTTGAGCCCCTCTTCCGTGCAATCGCTCCCCAGCGAATCGCGCACCTGCTCCCAGGGCGGAGAGGCGGAGAAATCGGGTAAAGGGAGCGCGATCACTTCCAGTTCGCTCGTGGCATCCACGATCAGCCGGTCGTGGGGCTCCAGCAGCGTGAATGTGGTGACGCGATTACTGAAGTAATCGTTGTGCCAGTTGAGCGCCGGAGGCCTGGGCAGGATCGAAATATTGCTCCGCCTGCAGGTCTGACCCGACTTGTTATGCGGCGTCAGACGCAGAATGTGGTGCGAAACCGAGACCGGATCTTCGTATTCGTACGTGGTTTTGTGGCGAACCTGATAAATCAAGCGGGCCTCTCCGTTTCCGCGTGGCTGAACCAGGTATTGGTTATGGCGTCGGAAAGGGCTGCGAGAGCGATTTCCATTGCCCCGAGCAGATTATCCAGATGCCAGCGCGATCCATTGGAATCGGGCCGGCAGAGCTCGACCACGTCCGCTCCGAACAGATTCGCGCCCACCTCTTCCACTCTGCTCTGCCGCGCGGCCGGCCATTCCGCCGCCGTCAGAGTAGCCGCCAGCGCTCTGCAATGGCTGGAGAGATCGTTCAACTGGAACGCGAGCGACCGCGGATTGGCCGCCTCATTCATGAGCAGATCGAGCACCGGGGCGGCCTGCAGCACGGTGAAGTAGCGGGACCTGTAGGTCATCGAACTGTCGCCCACCTCGAGCAGCATCTCCAGTATCGGCCAGGTTTCCTGACTGAGCGGAACGATCGCGGCGCGAAACAGTTTCACCATCTGGATGGATCGCTCGATACGCCGTCCGATGCTGAGAAAGTGCCAGCCGGGGCCGCGCGTTATGTTCTCCAGTTCGATGCCGCGCAGCGAAGATAATGTGCCGATACAACGATTCAATACCGCGAGCGCGTCGCCGGCGGAAACATAACCCCAGGGCTGGGCTTCCTCGCCGTCCTGCGCGGGAATTCGGATGATGGAGCCAAGCTGGCTGACGACGCGCACCAGGTCGCTCGAAAGCCGGTCCCGGACGGAGGCCGTGGCGCGGGAAACGCGGCTCAGATTCGAAACCAGACTGTCGCGGCGATCCTCTTCATAAATGAGCGAAAGGATCTCCTGCTCCAGTTCCTCGGTAGGATTGAGATGGCCCTGCCGGTCATCTTCTTCCAGACGCGATTCCTCGCTTTCAAGCGAATCGTGCAAACGCATCAGCGATTTCCACTCCGCCGTTCCGGTGACGCCCGATTCGCCGGTAAGCCGGACCAGAATGCACCGCAGCACGCGCGCCAGATGCTCGCAGCGCTCTCCATAACGCCCCAGCCAGAAGAGATTGTCGGCGGCACGGCTGGGCAGGTCGCTTTTCCCGCCCCGGTTCAGGATGACGGGCAAATCGCGCGAACGCTGCAGGGTGACATGATCCACCGGATAATCGGAAATCACCCATGTATCCTTGCTGCCGCCGCCGCGCTGCATCGAAACAACGGGGGAATCGAGCGACGGCGAAATACGTGCCAGCCCGCCGGGCATCACCACCCACGAATCCCCGGCCGCTGCAACGAAGACGCGCAGCACCACTCGCCGCGGCGTGACCCTGTCTTCGGACCACACCGGCGCCGTGGATAAATGCAACAGTTCCTGGCCCGTGTAATCGTAAGGCCGCGCTTCCAGCTTCGCCAGCAGCCGCGCCTTTTCTTCCGCGCTGAGTTTGCCGCCGAATACGGGCTCCATTCCCTGCACCGGGAACGAGGGCTTGATCACCAGCCGATCCAGGTTTTCCCGGACATAATTCCTGGCCGGCGTTTGCCCGCACCACCACGTCGCCACCGACGGCAGCTTCAACTTTTCGCCCAGACAGCGGCTGCTGAGTCCCGGCAAAAACGGCATCAGCGCAGGCGACTCCGCCATGCCACTGCCCAGTGAATTGGCGACCACGACATTGCCGGCCCGCACGGCCTCCACCAGGCCGGCAACGCCAAGGTAAGAATCGGACCGCAGTTCGATCGGATCGCAGTAACCACCGTCCACGCGCCGCAGGATTACGTCCACCTGCTTCAATCCTTCGAGGGTCTTCAGGAAGACGCGGCTGTCCCGAACGGTCATATCGGCGCCCTGCGCCAGCGTGAATCCGAGGTAGCGCGCCAGGTAGGAATGCTCGAAATAGGTTTCGTTGTATGGGCCCGGCGTAAGAAGCACAACCTGAGGATTTCGGTTCATGGCAGGCGAGAGCCGCATCAGATTATCGCGGAAGGCCCGAAAAAACGAAGCCAGCCGCTGTACCTGGAATTCGCGAAACAGGTCGGGAAACGTCTCGGCCAGCACGATCCGGTTTTCCAGCGCATAGCCGGCGCCCGAAGGCGCCTGCAGCCGGTCCGAGAGCACCCACCACTGGCCGTCGGCGGAGCGCGCGAGATCCACGGCCAGCAAATGCAGGTGTGTCTGATCCGGGAGCGGCAGATTGCAACAGGGCCGCCAGAACCCGGGATTACCGAAAACGATGGCGGGAGGCAGATGGCCGCCGCGCAACAGTTTCTGCGGGCCGTAAAGATCGGCCAGAATCCAGTTCAGCAGCCGCGCCCGCTGGATCAGGCCGGCTTCCAGATCTCTCCACTCGTTCGGCGAAATCAGGATCGGAATGGCGTCGAGGATCCATGGCCGGTCCATCCCCAGCGGGTCGCCATAGACGTTGTAGCTGACGCCGTTTTCCCGAATACGCTGCCGGGCGGTCTTCCATCGCCGGGCCAGTTCTTCGCGCCCGATCTCCGACAGCGACGTCATGTAGGCGTTCCAGTGGGGACGGTATACGCCCGCCGCACTGCACATCTCGTCGTAGATCCCCTCAGCCGGTCGATAACCTTCGCCCAGCGATGGAGAAACGAGAGTGTCCACGGAAATGCTCATCGGATTCGGTGCACGCGACCCGGGGCCGCGTTCCTATGGCGAACGGCGCAAGTCCAGAGTGAA
The DNA here is from genome assembly GCA_963788485.1 of Terriglobia bacterium. Lineage (GTDB taxonomy): Bacteria > Acidobacteriota > Terriglobia > Bryobacterales > Bryobacteraceae > BOG-234. Next base: position 2,330 of record CAWBIS010000207.1, on the reverse strand, counting down.
TGGAAATTCCTGATTCCGCTCTTCCTTCGGCACCGCCATCAGACCCGGCGTGTGGCCGACGCCGCTGAATCGCGCCAGACGGCGGCTCTCCGCCTCATACGCGTTGACCGGGAACTGTTCGCTCGCTCTCCCGCCCGGATGAGAAACGTGATATGTGCAGCCCCCGACAGCACGTCCCGACCATGTGTCCACGATATCAAACACCAGCGGCGTATGAACCGGGATGTTCGGATGCAGACAGGATGGCGGCTGCCAGGCCCGGTAGCGCACACCCGCCACATATTCCCCGGTCACGCCCGTGGGATGCAACGGTACGCGTCTCCTGTTGCACAAAACCGTAAAGCGCGGATCGATCATTCCCGAAACTTTCACCTGCATCCGCTCGACCGACGAATCCACGTTGCGCGCCGTACCTCCCGCCGACGTTTCTTCACCCAGCACGTTCCACGGCTCCAGCGCGTGCCTCAATTCCAGATGAATGCCGCGCCGGGTGATCGAGCCGATCGCCGGAAAACGAAATTCCAGATGCGGGGCGAACCATTCCTTCTTGAACGCATATCCGGCGTCGTTTAATTCGTCGAGAACATCTTCCCAGTCGCGTTCGACGAAGTAAGGCAGCATGAAACGGTCGTGCAGCGCCGTACCCCACCAGACCAGGTTTCGCTTGTAGGGGTTTTGCCAGAAGTGGGCGATCAGCGCCCGCACCAGCAATTGCTGGGTGAGGCTCATACGCGCGTGCGGGGGCATCTCGAACGCGCGCAATTCCACCAGCCCGAGCCGCGACGATGCCGAGTCGGGCGCGTAGAGCTTGTCTATGCACAATTCCGTGCGATGCGTATTACCCGTCAGGTCGATCAGAAGGTTGCGGAAGATGCGGTCGACCAGCCATGGCGTGATGTTGGCCTGGCCCTTGTCGGGAACCTGGCTGAACGCGATTTCCAGCTCATAGAGCGAATCCATGCGTGCTTCGTCCACGCGCGGATGCTGGCTGGTGGGGCCGATGAACAAACCCGAAAACATGTAAGAAAGCGCCGGATGGTTTTGCCAGTAACCCACCATGCTGCGCAGCAGATCGGGGCGGCGCAAAAAGGGGCTGTCCTCCGGCTTCATCGCGCCGATGACAACGTGATTGCCGCCGCCGGTGCCGGAATGCCGTCCGTCCAGCATAAACTTTTCCGTGCCGAGGCGTGATTCGCGCGCCAGCCGGTACAACTCCGTCGTTTGCTCCACCATCTCCGCCCACGAGCGGGCGGGATGCACGTTGACTTCGATCACACCCGGATCCGGCGTTACTTTCAAAACGTTGATCCGCGGATCGTATTGAGGCGTGTAGCCTTCGATTACCACCTTGATTCCCAGATAGGCGGCGGTGTCTTCAACGGCGGCGATCAGGTCGAGATAGTCGGCCAGGTACTCGACCGGGGGCATGAAGACAAACAGCTTTCCCTCGCGCGCCTGAACGCAAAGCGCCGGGCGCGAAACCCACGGGACCGACTCACCCTTCTTCGCCGGCTGCGCTTTCGCTCCCGCCGGACCACCGGCTGCGGCCCTCGCGGGTGGCTGCCCCGCCCTGACCCGCTTCTCGGTGAAAAGATGGTGTTTGCGCGCGGGCTTGTCGGGAAGCTTGTCGCGTTCCGCGAAGGGATCGGCCTCGAAGCTCCATTCCGTATCCTCCGGCTTCGTCCATGGCAGCGACTCGAGGGGCAGGCGATAGCCCATGGCCGAATCGCCGGGCACCAGAAACATGCGCTCGGAGCGGAGAAACCACGGCTGGCTGGTCCAGTAAGGCACTCCCGAACTGCCGGGCAGCCGCCGTAACGGCAACACGTATCCGATGGTTTTGCCCAGGTCCGTTTCAAATACGCGCGCCAGTTGCGCCCGCTCGATGGGGTCCTTCAGTTTTGAATCCGTTGGCTCGACGTTGGCCGGAAGCCTGCGTTCCTTCCACAGATAATAAAGGACGTCCTCATAGGCCGTCATGATGAACTGCGGATCCACCTCAAGGCGCCGCGTCAGGGCCTCGACGAATCGACGGGCATCCGACGCGTTGTATTTGTAGTCTTTGTTGTCGTCGGCGAACAGCGTGGGATCCCGCCAGATCGGCACACCATCCCTGCGCCAGTAGCAAGCCAGCGCCCATCGCGGGAGGGGCTCGCCCGGATACCACTTGCCCTGCCCGAAATGCAGCAGACTGCCCTGCGTAAACCGGTCTCGCAGCCGGAGCAGCAGATCCATCGAAAGTCTGCGTTTGTTGGGTCCGAAGGCGGCTGTGGTCCATTCCGCTCCGTCGGCGTCGTCGATCGAAACGAACGTCGGCTCGCCGCCCATGG
>CAWBIS010000206.1:0-90803 GCA_963788485.1 Terriglobia bacterium | reverse complement strand
CCATGCTGACGGCACCTGTGGCCATCGTGGCGCCCGCGGTAGCCGAGCTGTTGTAGCCCGCCACAGCGCCGCCCTGGCTGTCGATTGCGGGCGCGGAGAAGTTATTCTTCGGACTCGCCTGAGACCCACTCGCGGTGGATACGTTGATCAAGTGATTGTGCGCCGGCATGTTGTTCAGCTGGATGGTGACGTTCTGTACACCCGCAGCCTCGCCAAGTGTAACGGGGGTGAGGCCATTTCCGGTTCCCTGCCCTATCGGAGCCCGTCCTCGCAGGTCGGGAAGCGCAAAATTAGTGGTGCCGTTTCCACCGTAGGTTGTGCCCAGGATGGAAAACAAGGCGGTGTACTGCGAAATCGACAGGAGTTGTCCCTGGCAAAGCTGATAGCCGGAGGGAGCGAAGTTACCGGCAAACATAAAAATAGCGCCAAGATACGGTTGACTGGCCACGTTTTAAATTCTCCTTGTTCTTCAGATTCATTGCAATTTCGCGAAAAGTGCAGCGAATCGCAGGCTGGCGGAGACAGGGTTATCAATCAGCCCCGTCACTGCGGAAGAGCCCCGTTAATTATATGGGAAAAATAACGGGGCCGCGTCGCCTACTGGCACGAGAACGCCACGGCTGCGCTACCCGATCCGCCAGTCTGTACCATATACAACAATGTGCCTGCCGCTGAATTGGTGGACGCCGTGGCAGTGCAGGAGCTGGTGCCGTTGGTAGAGGTACAGCTTATAACAGAGCTCCCCTGAGTCGGTGACCCGGTGCCGCCGGCGGTGGTTGTTGCGGTGTAGACGGTGAAGGTGCTGCTCGCGCTCATGAAGGGATAGACCGTCATACTCGCTTTGCAAGCGCTCGGGACGTAGGTCAAAATCTGCGGACTTAAAGCGACGTTGGTCTGCTGTACGCTGCCGAACAAGCTCCAGTTCGGTGCGGTTGAGGTGTGCATGCCGATGTTCAGCGGAATTCCGATGGGACTCGCGCCGATACCGTTGCTTCCGGTTGCGCCCGTGGGTCCGGTAACACCGTTGGTTCCGTTGGTCCCATTGGCGCCTGCGGGACCGGTTGGGCCAGTAGCACCGTTGGCGCCCGCCGGACCTGTTGGGCCTGTTGGACCGTTTGAGCCGTTCGCGCCTGTGGGTCCTGTCGCGCCGGTTGGGCCGGTCGCTCCGGTCGAACCCGCTCCGGTCGCACCTGTTGGTCCGGTCGGGCCTGTTGCTCCGGTAGCACCTGTGGGCCCCGTCGCGCCGATGGTTCCGGAAGTTCCGATGACGACGCTCAGTATCGCGGGATGACTGGTGGTGGTGCTTTCCTTACTGTCGAACAGCACGGAAACGCTCCCGTTGGGCGTGATGATGAAGCCATCGTTCGCGACCGAACTGTTGACCCAATTTTGCACTGCCGAAGTCACGTCCACGGCAACGTATTCGTCCGCATTCACGGCGATCGAACTGGCGACCGTCGCACCCACGGAAGGCGCGTTGGTGCCGTTGACCGTGGATTCCGTCCAGGCGCCATTGGCGACCGCAATATTCACCGTGCCAGGCGCGCCCAGTTTGTTGACGTAGAGAACCAGAGTCGCCTTGCTGACGGTACCGGCGGGAAGCTGCGACAGATCGAACTGAACCAGCCCCTGATCGGAGGTTGCGCCCCCGACGTTGACGGTGGTAGTGGAGCCGAAGTTGGAGGGGCTGCCGGGTACGACGTAGGAATCCTGCGTCAGCGGAACGCTTTGCGCCAGCAGCAGGCCCGGCAGCAGGGATAACGAACAAAGCGGCAAATACCCGGTTCTAATTTTCATGATGCCGATCCTTTTTGAATTTCATTGCCAGCGCGTTTGAATTTCATTGCCAGCGCGAGGAATGCGAGACCCGCGGAAAAAAGCCCCATCGAAACAGGCTCCGGTGTGGACGAGGTGATCTCCGACGCCGAGGCCGCACCCGTAATATCAACCGCCCAGTTGCCATCGTGCTCAATGCCGAACTCGTCGCAGAATGCACCGCCCGCAGGTCCGCCGGAGGCGTCGCAGGTGAAGTTGCCCGACCCACCGGGATGCGTGAAACCGCCCGCGAGGGTAGAGCCGTCCGCGGGAGGGTTTGGATCCACGGTCAAAGCCAGCGTGTAGACACCAGTAACGGAACCGACATTGAACGACAGGGCGGCATCGAAACAGTTGCCGCCGCTGGTATTGGCCGGAGGGCAGGCTGTCGCGTTCGCAGGCGTGTCGAGGTTTCCGCTGGGGTCGAAGAGGAAGAGATCCGGGGCAAATCCGCCGGCCGGGATCACTTCGCTATTTCCGTTCGTGCCACCGCCAAAGCCGTATGTTTGCGCGTCCAACAGGGTGTCCGGCGCGGTGACGTCGATGGCGAAGAGCTCGATCGAATCGTCATCGGCGAAGATCCCGGTGAAGGAAAAAACGGGCTGGCTCGCCTGCAGCGCCGTACTCAGAACACCCGCAATTATAATGAGATTTACGAATCTTCCCACGCAAAATTCCCCGTGCTTCTTAGACGAACAGACTGAGCCTATCATGATTTAACGCGCCAGGGAATATAAACATCAGGAATATTTAGCGCATGCGCCAAATTGTTTTGGCTTCGACATAAACGTTTGCCGAACCCGGTAAACGGCCTATGTCGCGTGACGGTCCAACGGGCCTTTCGGCCGCTCTTATCGCGAAGCCCAGGCCTTGATGCGCTCGATGGCGCGCATCAGGTTCTCATATGAATTGGCGTAGCTGAAGCGGACATATCCTTCGCCATATGCGCCGAAACCCGCGCCGTTCAGGCAGGCCACCCCGGCATCGTTCAGCAGCGAATCCGCCACTTCTTTCGAACCGCGCCCGGAGCCCTTCACGTTCGCGAAGGCATAGAACGCTCCGCCGGGTATGGCGCAGCGCCAGCCCGGAATGTCATTCAATCCGGCGCAGAAAGCGTCGCGGCGACGGCGGAATTCCTCGACCATGGCGGTCACCGGCGCCTGCGGCCCGCGCAACGCCTCGATGCCGGCGCGCTGGGTGAAACTGGCGGTGCAGGAGTTGGAATTCACCATCAATTTGTTTACGGGATCGACCAGAAATGGCGGCATCACGCCATAACCCATGCGCCAGCCGGTCATCGCGTAAGTCTTCGAGAAGCCATCGAGGATGATGGTTTTTTCGAGCATGCCCGGCATGGTCGCGATGGAAACCGGCGCCTCGTTCCCATAGACGATCCTGCTGTAGATCTCATCCGACAGCACGACCAGATCCCGGCCGCGCACCAGATCCGCGATCGCCGCGATATCCTCGGCCGGGATCATGCCGCCGGTCGGATTCTGCGGGGAATTGAGGACGACCATCTTCGTGCGGTCGGTCAGGCTGTTGCGAAAAACGTCGAGGTCGAAGGAAAAGCCGCGCTCCTCGACCAGCGGAACGGGCACGGGCGTGGCGCCGCACACCTTGATCATCGACTCATAAATGGGAAACCCGGGATTGGGGTAAATCGCCTCGTCGCCCTCCTCAAGGATCGCCATCATGGGGAAAAAGATGATGGGCTTGCCGCCGGGAACGACGCAGACATTCGCCGCCGAAACCTGGATGCCCCGCGTGCACGAGATGTATTCGGCGATGGCTTCGCGCAGTTCGGGCAGGCCCTGAGAAGGACCGTAGTGCGTCCAGCCTTCGTCGAGCGCCTTCTTGCCGGCATCGATGATGTTCTGCGGGGTGGGGAAATCGGGCTCGCCGATCTCCAGATGGATAATGTCGCAGCCTTGCGCTTCGAGGGCACGGGCACGTACAAGGACGTCGAAAGCGGACTCGGTTCCGATCCGCGACATGCGTTGAGAAAGTTTCATAAAAGTCGGTTAGTCAGTTTGCGAGCTCGAAGTACGGGATTCCATCCCTCAATGCGACTTCGACGACACGATCGCCGATGGCTACGCGCGGACCTTCGACGCGGGCCGTAACGTTATCGCCGTCATCGAGCTTCGCGATGATGATCTGGTACGGCACGTCCGCCGCGAAACGTTCGGGCGCGAGGTGAACCACAGTTTCTGTGTAGACGATGCCAGTGCGGGCCATTTGCGTGTTTGAGGGGCAGAGCCGATTGCCGATCGGCTGCAGGATATCATCCTCCTGATCCTGCCCTACGCGTCCCCCAGGATGGTGACGACGCAGGTGGCTCCGCTGCCGCCGAGGTTCTGCGCCAGGCCGATCGAGTGGCGCTTCAACTGGCGTTCGCCGGCTTCGCAGCGGATCTGTTGTACGAGGTCGCAGATCTGCGCCACGCCGGTCGCGCCCACCGGATGCCCTTTCGATTTCAGGCCGCCGCTGGCATTGATCGGCATGGGGCCGTCGCGCCGCGTACCTCCTTCAGCCGAGAAGAAACCGCCGCATCCACGCTCGACGAAGCCGAGATCTTCCATGGCGACGATTTCGGCAATGGTGAAGCAGTCGTGAAGTTCGGCGAACTGAATGTCCTTCGGCCCGAGGCCGGCCATGGCATAGGCCTTCCGCGCAGCGCCGCGGACTGCGGCGAAGGTGGTGATGTCGGGTTTTCGATCGAGCGCCACATAGTCGGAGGCCTGCGCCACACCGAGAACCTTTACTGGATGATGCGAGCCGAGTTCGCGCGCGCGATCGGCCGCGCAAAGCACTACCGCGGCCGCGCCATCGCTGATGAGAGAGCAATCGTACAGATTCAAGGGCTCGGCGATGGGGCGTGCGTTCATGGCCTGTTCGAGGGTGATGACCTTGCGCATCTGGGCATCCGGGTTGAGCGCCCCGTTGGCGTGGTTCTTGACGGCTACGGCCGAAAGATGCTCCCGGGTGGTGCCGAAATCGTGCATGTGGCGGCGCGCAATCATGGCGAAGAGCGAGGGGAAAGTCGAGCCGGCTTTGACCTCGGTGGCGCAATCCCCCGCCCCAGCCAGGATTTCGGTGACGCGCGGAGTCGGCTGGCAGGTCATTTTCTCAACGCCGGCTACCATCACGACGTCGTAAATTCCGCTGGCCACGCCCATGAAGGCCTGAAAAAACGCCGCACCGCTCGAAGCGCAGGCGGCCTCGAAGCGAGTCGAAGGGATGCCGGTCATGCCGAGCGCCGTCGATATGTAAGGAGCGAGATGGTTCTGGCTGGTAAATTCGGGGCCGGCGAAATTGCCGAGGTAAAAGGATTCGATGGCCTCCGGGCCGATATTCGCGTTCTGGAGAGCCTTTTCACCCGCCGCCACGGCCAGCGCGCGCAGATCCCGATCGGGAAATGCGCCGAACGGGGTTTTCCCCGCTCCCACGATCGCGACCTGCCTGAAATCGCTCATCTGCGCACTCCCGGAGCTGTCATCGAGGACCTATACTCAAGGATAGCGCGCAAAGTTCCTTTCCACGTCTGGCGGGAATGGACGTCATTCCTTACAAGGGATGCCAACTCTTGCGCCGCAGGTCAGAATGAGAGAGCACGACCCAGCGCTGGTCGAAGCGGCGAGCGCGTCGGACCTGAGTGAGCGGGAGCTGCAGGACCGCTTCGTCAACGACAATCTGCGGCGGGTGTTCCGTCAGATCTACCGGATCGTGGGCAACGTGCACGACGCGCAGGACCTGACCCAGGAAGCATTCATCAAGGCGCTGCAGCGGCAGGAACAACTCAAGGACGAGCAGAAGGCCGCGCACTGGCTGTCGCGGATCGCCACGAATACGGCAATCGACTTTCTGCGCCGCCATGGCCGGGTGAGCTTTTGCGAGATCACCGACGCGCCCGAAAGCCACATGGAGACGCCGGAAGCGACGGTGCTGCGTACCGAGGAGCGCATGTGGCTGGCCGCAGGCCTCGAACGTTTGACGCCGCGCGAGCGGGCGGCTTTGGTGCTGCGCGATATGGAAGATCTGCCGGCGGAGGAGGTGGCGCGGAGACTGGACTGCTCGAAAGCCACCGTGCGTTCGCATATCGCCAATGCGCGAATCAAGTTGAGGAAGTTTGCCGGGAAGCGGAAGAGATGAGCGCAAGGTACAAGCGATGACACACCCGGATGAACAGGATCTGGCATTGCTGGCAGGCGGCGAAATCGGCGTCGTCCACCGCTTCTTTCTGGACCGGCACTTGCGCAACTGCGAGGTTTGCCAGGAGAAGGTGGAGGCCTTCCGGCATGTGCGCGAGCGACTGGCCGCAGCCGAAATGCCCGATTTGAACTGGAATTTCCTGGCGCTCGAGATGCGCGCGAATATCCGCGTGGGCCTCGAAGCCGGGGCCTGCGTGCGCACACCTGCCGCGGCAAGCGTCTGGAGCCCGAGGCTGACGGTCGCCCTGGCGAGTATGCTGCTGGTTGCAGGAGCGAGTTTCCTCGCAACGGAATCGGCGCCTCACCGGGCAAGGGCGCCGGAAACAGCCGTGGCGGTGTTGCAGGCGACCGGTTCCGGGATCGAATTGTCGCAGGGGAAGGACAGCTTCGCCTTAATGGACCGGCAAGGGATCAGGGCGGACCAGACGGTGAACGCGCAGGGCGCGATCGAGAGGCGCACTGTCAACGGCGAAACGGGCTCGGTGACGATTACCAATGTTTACCTGCAGCAATAAGTTTGGGTGGCTCGCGGGAGCATTCGTGGCCTTCGTGCTGCCACTGGCCGGCCAGGAAACGGCGCTCGATCCGGCCAATTCGGTCAAGGTCGACCTGCCGTCCGGTTCACCGCTCGAATTGATATCGAACTCCATGGGCGATTCGCGCGCCACAGCGCGCGGTGGCGCCATTGTGCTCGACCTCCATATGGGCCTGACGCTGCGCAATTCCGGATTCAAACACATCCGGGGGGTGACTCTGCTGGTGACGGCGCAGGAATTCGCCCCGGGCGGCAAAGGATCGGTAGCGCGTCCATCGATCGATGTGGCGCCGGGACAGACGTTCACGCTCCCGGTGGATATCCGGCTGGTGCGTCCGGTGCAGCAGTCGGCGGGTCCGCTGGTGCACGTGCAATTGGATGGCGTTCTTTTCGACGACCTGAGTTTTTTCGGACCGAACAAGCTCAATTCGCAACGCGCGCTGACCTTCTGGGAAGTGGAGGCGCAGCGCGACCGGGCTTATTTCAAGCAGACGCTGCAGGCCCGAGGTGAGAACGGGCTGGGCGAAGAGATGCGGAAGAGCCTGGCGCGACAGGCGGATCGCCCGCAGCTGGATGTGTCGCTGACGCGCAATGGACGGGCGGTGGGCGGGACGGTGCCATCGACCGACCGGGTCGCGCAGTTCGCATTTCTGAATCTGCCGAATGAGCCGGTGCAGCCGCTCGAAGGATGGGCGGCGATTTCGGGAAACGAGGCGCGGTCGCCGCAGATTGAAATAGTCAATAACTCCGGCAAAATCGTACGGTATGTTGAGATCGGCTGGCTGGTAAAGGACAAACAGGGACAGGAGTATCTGGCGGGGTCGGTGCCGGCGTCGGACTCGACGCTGCTGCTGGCTTCGGGCCGGCGTACGAAGCTCCTGCAGGACACGGCGCTGAGGTTTTCGCGCACCGGGCGGCCGATCGAGATCGACGGCATGACCGGTTATGTCAGCAAGGTGGAGTTTGCGGACGGACACGTGTGGGTACCGTCGCGGAAGGATCTGGATTCGTCGCCTCTGCTGCGGGTGACTGCGCCTTCGCCGGAAGAGCAGCGGCTGGCGGATATTTACTCGAAGAAGGGCCTGGCGGCTCTGGTAGCCGAACTCAACCGGTATTAAAATCCTTGACAAGCGGGCTTGTCGAGCGAAAAATCTACTTGTGACGCGTGTAGTTTTATTCGCAGCTTTGCTTTTCTCTCCTGCCACAGCTTCGCTCGAAGCGGCTTGCCACAATTTCGCGGTTGCGTCCGTCAACGATCCAACGCTCATGGATAAATTGATTGGCGCGATCGGGCCCGCCAGCCATGTGATTGCCATTATCGGGATCGTGAAGGAGAATCCGCGTATCGCCATGGCCGCCGAAGGCGCTGCGCTGGCCAAGGAAGTCTACGATTACGTCAATAAACTCACGCCGGTGGAGCGGCAGAATCTTGAATGGTGCGACGCGCCGCCACAAGGCCTCAGTGGCGCGGCCGGACTGAACAAGCCTTTGTTGTTGGGCACGAGGAACGATATGAATGCATTGTTCACGGCTCCGCCCGCGCGGCTGGTTCCGATTCAAAACGATTTCACGAAGCTGGGTATGCAGATGGCGCTGCGGCCGACCGAACTCGAGCAGGAGATTCGTGGGATACAGTCGATCTTCGGGACTGTCAGCGGAGTGGTAAAGGGCCCGAGCGGACTGCCTTTTGCCGGAATCGCGGTCTGGCTGTTGAAGGAAGATGGAAGCGTGTCGCTGCACAGCACCACCGCCTCGGATGGAAGCTTTACGTTTTCGGCATTGCCCGGAAATTGGGTGCTGGCGGCCTACGCGAAGAATTATCGAGGCTGGAGTATGCATATCGAGACGAAGGCGGGCGTCAGGAGCCCGTGGGATATTCGCCTCGAACGGTAGGGCCGGGTGTTGTACACCCCCTGACGATATCGAAAAACGTTGTACGCTGGATAGGCAATGAGACAGTCCCTGAGAATTGCCTTCGCCACGCTCTGCGCCGCCACCGCGATCGTCGCCGCGCCTGTCGCCGGTTCGCCCCCGACCACAATGCCAAAGGTGACCGGCCCGATTCCCGTCACAGCCGATTCCTATCCCTTCATGGCGGCGAATCGAAATCTTCAGCCGATCGATTTGCAGAAGGCCGGATACGTCGAGGAAGAGTTCATTATCAGCGGCTCGGCCAATGTGTACGACTGGGGCGCGGACGGTTCGTTGACGGTAAAAACGCCGAATGCCCCGTACGCCACGCGCATTCTGGTGCGGCGCCCGGCCGATGGCGCGCGCTTCAGCGGACACGCCGTCGTCGAATTGCTGAATCCGGCGCGGCGTTTCGATTGGGGCATGATGTCGGGCTATCTGCGCGAGTCGCTGATCGAACGCGGCGACGCCTGGGTTGGGATCACGATGCCGGCGTCGGTCAAAGCGCTGCAGAAGTTTAATCCCACGCGCTACGCTTCGCTCTCATTTGCGAATCCGAATCCTTCGGAGGGGTGCGCGGCGGGCAGGGGCAATGCGGCGCCGGCGACCTCGGACGAAGAGGATGGCCTGCGCTGGGACATGATCAGCCAGGTGGGCGCGGCGCTGAAGAGCAAGGCGGTGCTCAACGCGCGTTATCTTTACATGACCGCGCAGGGTGCCGATATCCAGACCTACCTCGCGGCGGTTCAGCCTCATGCGTCGCTCGATAACGGCAAGCCCATCTACGATGGCTTCCTCATCAAAACGCCGGGCGGCGTGGGTCGCATCCGCCGCTGCGGCGCGAACGTGCCGCGAAACGATCCGCGGCAGAAGATTGAGAAAGCCGGCGTCCCGGTAATGCTCGTGGTGGCGCAGGGCGAGATCGGCGAGGCCTATCAGCGTCCGGACAGCGATGAGCCGAACGACCGTTTCCGCATCTATGAAGTGGCCGGCGCCGCGCATATCGACAAATGGGCCTACCAGGATATGCCCGGATTTCCGGATCAACTGGCCGCGGCCGGCGCTCCGGGCCAGGGAACGCCCGACTGGCCATTCAACGTTCGCTGCACGCCGGAGATCCTGCTGCAGGAACATCCGCTCTTGAAGTACATCCTGGACGGCGCGGTGGCGAACCTGGAAGTGTGGGCGAGCAAGGGCGTTGCACCACCCAGAGCCGAACGAATCACCATCAAGGGCGACGTCGTGACCGGCGGTGTACGCAACCCCTATGTGGACGTGCCCGCAGCAACGTACACGACGACCAACGCCGGACCCGGCACCTGCCGCGAACTGGGACGCACCATTCCGTACGATTGGGCACGTCTCGAAGCGCTTTACGGCAATCACCAAAATTACTCGGACAAAATTGCACAGTCGGTGAACCGGATGGTGAAAGAACATTGGATTACTCCATCCGATGGGGACAAGATCAAGGCCGCTCAATAGTTGCGGTTAGGCAGTAAACGTGCTGCGAACCACACGCCGTACGTTCGTTATGTCGCAGACACCGGACTCTTTTTTCGCTGTTGACGCACCCGAGTCGCGCCTGACAATCCAGCTTCGCCGTGCCCTGGTGGAACAACTCGGCGTCGAGTCGATCGACGCTTTCAGCTCGGCAGCCAAACGCGGCCTTGAGATCGGCGGGATTTTGCTGGGGCGGGTGGAGGATGGCGCGATCTTCGTGCAGGCTTACGAGCCGGTCGAATCCGAGCATCTATACGGACCTTCATATCTTCTGACGGAGCGGGATCTGCTGCTGTTCGAGCAGGCGGTTTCCCGCCGGCGCAATCAGCCTCCCGGGGAACTGCGGCCAGTCGGATTCTTCCGCAGTCAGACGCGCGCGGGCATCGAATTCGACGAACAGGATAACGCTATTGCGGGTGATTTCTTCAATAAGGAACCCTCGGTTTGCCTGCTGGTGAAGCCGGCGGTGGATCATTCTGTCACCGCCAGGATGGCGGTCTGGTCGCAGGAGAAGTTCGAGTCGTTGGAGCCGTTTCCGTTTGAGGCCGGCGCGCTGCAACAGGACGAAGCGCCCATGATCGCGGCTCCGATGCCGCCCGGCGAAGTGCAAACTTCGCGATACGAAAAATGGCTGCAAAACTCATGGGTGCTGCTGGGCGCCGCGGCGGCCATGTTCTTCGTGGCCTTTCTGATCTGGGCGCCCGGCCGCACGCGTGCGACGGCGGCGCCACCGGCAGCGCAGAAGGCGCCGGCCACGCCGCCGGTAACGGGAGCGGGAATGTCGCTGAGCGTCGAACAAAAGGACAGCAGCGCGATTCTCAGCTGGAACCATTCGGCTGCGGCGGTGCAGCAGGCGGACTTCGGGCAACTCCTGATCCTCGATGGCGACAAACGACAGGAACTGCGTCTCGACCGGACGGAGCTGCAGACGGGGCGCGTGGTTTATGTGCCGGAAGGCAAGGATGTCAGTTTCCAGATGCAGTTGTTCGCTCCGGGTCACACGTCCACTGAATCGATCCGGTTGCTGGCGGTCGGCACGGCGCCCGAAGTCAATGTGGCTGACACTTCAACTGAACCACCGGGTTTCGAATTGGCGCCGCCGCCTCGCGAACAAGCACCCGCCAGATCTCGTACACCGGCGCCGCCGGCGGCGCCCGGGGGAACCGGCGAGCCCGCGCTGCCTCTGATTGCGGCCGCACCGCCTCTGCAATTCCCGCTGAAACCTGAGGCGCCGGACCCGCCGATTCAGAAGCCCGCGCCTGCGCCGGTGACCGCCGCCGGCCCGAGGCTGGTGACGTCGGTCGACGTGGAACCGGTTGGCAAGTCCGGCTTCAGGCGCATGATGAGCAAGTTGTCGCCCGAGCGCCTTTTTCACGACGACCAGGAGAACCGTGCAATTCCTGCAAGGGCACTGCGAGAGGTTGAGCCACAGCTGCCGCCCGAGCTGATATCCGATGTGCACGGAGCGCGCGATGTCGAGGTCAAGGTGACGATCAGCCGCAAGGGTGACGTGGCGAAAACGGAATTGAAAGCGCACGATGTCGACGACCGGGTTGCCTATGCATTTGTGAAAGCGGCCAGACAATGGACCTTCGAGCCGGCGCGAAACGATAACGGACCGGTGGAGGGTCAGGCGCTGCTTCACTTCAGGCTGAGACGGCTGGAAACGATTACGGCTTCAGTAGCCCGGTAATCGAGCCGCGCGCTCAGACGGGCGCCAGTACGAAATCGTATCTGGCCGTGCAGAATGGGGGATCGACGGCGAAGCGGATCGATTCCTCATCGCGCGTCGTGTGCAGCGGGAACTCGCAGATGAGCGAATCCTTCACGCCGAATACGGCGTCGGAGTCGAGGTATTCATCGACATTATCGAAGAGATGCGTGGTCAGCGGCTGATAGCCGCCGGCGGTCACTTTGAAGTGAATATGCGCGGGGCGCCACGGATGACGCCTGGTGGCGGCGAGCATCCTGCCGACAGGCCCGTCAGTAGGGATCTGGTAGTGCACCGGGCGCATGGTGCGAATCACGTAGCGCCCATCCGGGCCGCTGTGGAAGATGCCCCGCATACGAAGCTCGTCCGCGATATCGGGCCGCTGCGAATCGTATAAACCTTCGGGGTCGGCCTGCCAGACATCGAGCGCCGCGCCCGCGATCGGGTTGCCCTGCATATCGAGCACGCGCCCGTAGACGATCGTCGGCGTGCCACCTTCAGCGCCTTCAGCGACGTCCCCGCCTTCGGGCATTTCGGGACCGCCTTCGCGATAGAAGGGTCCGAATACGGTCGATTCAGTGGCGCCTGGGGGTTTGCCGTTGCTGATCAGATCCACCAGCATCGAAACGCCCAATGTGTCCGAGAGCAGGATGAATTCCTGGCGTTTGTCCGAACACATCTGACCGGTTGAGGTGAGGAATTCGATACCCTTCCACCATTCGGATTCCTTGAGCCGCACGTCCTTCACAAAAGCATGGATGTGGCGGGTCAGGCTCGTCATGATCTCGCGCAGGCGCGGGTCTTCGGTGCGTTCGAAGCGCCGCAGCACCTCCGAGGTAATGTCGTCTTCGGTGGTGAACCTTGTTTTCGCTGGAAGCGCGGCTGAATTCTCCATGGCTGTTTACCGTTTGTAGAATGGCGGGATTTGCGCGTCCACGTTGATCCAGACCGATTTGGCATCGGTGTAATCGTGCATGGTTTCGAAACCCATTTCCCGTCCGTAGCCCGATTGTCCGACGCCGCCGAACGGCGATCCGGGGTTGACGCGTTTGTAACTGTTGACCCACACCATGCCGGTGTTGATGGCGGCCGCGACGCGATGGCCGCGTTGCAGGTCACGGGTCCAGAGGCCGCCGCCGAGGCCGTATTCGGTGGCGTTGGCAATATCGATCACTTCGGCTTCGTCTTTGAAACGGGTGACGCTGACGAACGGGCCGAAGACTTCTTCCTGGCAGACACGATCGCCGGGCTGAGCGGTGACGACGGTCGGCATGACGTAGCATCCCGCCTGAAGCGCCGGGTCAGCGGGCGGACCACCGCCGGCGAGGAGCGTGCTCCCCTGCTCCTTCGCGACTTCGATGTATTTGAGGACGCGGTCCCGATGGCCGGTCGAGGTCAGCGGACCCATCTCGGTTTCGGGATCGAGCGGGTTACCGATGCGAATGGATCTGGTCAAAGCGAGGAATCTTTCGAGGAAGGCGTCGGCGATGTTCTCCTGCAGCAGCAGACGCGAGCCGGCGATGCAGGCCTGGCCCTGATTATGGAAAATGGCGAAGGCGGACCCGCCCACCGCGGCGTCGAGCGGCGCGTCGTCGAAGACGATGTTCGCGCCCTTGCCCCCGAGTTCGAGTTGCACGCGTTTGAGATTTCCCGCCGAAGCCTGAACGATTTTTCGCCCGGTGACGGTGGAACCGGTGAAGGCGATTTTGTTGACGCCTTTGTGCTCGGCGAGGTACTGGCCGGCCGTGTGTCCGTAGCCGGGAACGATGTTCACGACTCCGGCGGGAATGCCGATATCCGCTATCAGCCTCGCAATGCGCAGCGTACTCAGCGGCGTCAGTTCCGCCTGTTTCAAGACCACCGTATTACCGGCTGCCAGCGCGGGACCCATTTTCCAGCTGGTGAAGAGCAGCGGAAAATTCCATGGCACGATGGCGCCTACCACCCCGACAGGCTCGCGTGTGACGTAATTCAGAAAACCGCTCTCGACCGGGACGACCGCGCCCCGGACCTTGTCGGCGATGCCTCCGAAGTAGCGGAAGGCGGCGGCCGTGCGCGGCACATCGAGATTCTTTGTATCGCGAATGGGATGGCCGGTATCGAGGCTCTCCAGTTCGCTCAGGTATGGAGCGTCCGCTTCGATTGCGTCCGCCAGCTTCAACAGAAGACGGCCTCGATCGGCCGCCGCCATGCGTTTCCAGGCGGGAAACGCCTTTCGCGCAGCCGCGACGGCGCGGTCTATATCGACCGCCGTGGCTTCGGCGACTTTGGCGAGAAGACTGTTGTCGTGCGGGTTATAAACGGGGATAAGCCCGCCCTCGGCTGCGGGGACGAACTCACCTCCGATAAATAATCTGGTCTCTATCATTTGATCGCGCAAAGCGGACCCTTCGGCCTTTGCGCTTGTGGTATTTACGGCGGTTGCTGTGCTCAAGTCAGAGTTCCACCTGGTAGGGTTTGAGTTCACCTATACTGTACATCCAGGCAAGACCGCCTTGAACAGGAATTGTGCGGGCGTTCCAGACTGTTATTGTGATCTGGTGGAGGCGTCAGCTTTGAGGCCGCTGTTCCGGATGGTCTGCCTGTTCCTGCTTTCTGGCTGCGCCGCAGGCGCGCAGACCAATGCCAGGCCTGAGTTTGAGGTTGCATCCATCAAGCCCGCGGCGCCCGACGCGCGCGGCATGTACATTCGTCCCGGTCCAGGAGGCGGAGTCAGCATAACCAATATGACTTTGAAAGAGCTGATTGTCCTTGCCTGGCGCGTTCAGCCTTTTCAGATCTCCGGCGGACCGGCATGGCTCGACTCGGTTCACTACGATATCGTGGCGAAACCGGAGACGAAACCCAAACAAAGCGCAATCCCGGAGATGCTCCAGGCGCTCATCGAGAACCGATTTCAGGTGAAGGTGCATCGCGAAAAGAAAGAGCTTCCCATTTATGCGCTGGTCATGGCGCGAAAAGACGGCCGGTTAGGCCCCGAGCTCAACGAATCGAAAGACGGGGATTGCGTGCAGCCCGACCCGCTGAGCGCTCCCGCGCCACCGCAGCCTGGCGTGGCTCCTGCGCGCTTTTGCGGCCAGATGATGATGGGTATCAATCACCTCACAGCCGTTGGCATACCCGTTTCCGGGATGACCCCGATGCTTTCGCGCCTGCTCGGGCGCAGCGTGATCGACAAGACGGGTTTGACGGGGAATTTCAACATCAGCGTGGAATGGACTCCCGACGAAACGCAGGCTTTGCGGCTGCCGGCGAATGCGCAGACTCCGCCACCGGATAGTACAGGGCCCTCGATCTTCACCGCTTTTCAGGAGCAACTCGGCCTCAAACTCGAATCGCAGAAGGGGCCGGTGGATATTCTCATCGTCGACCGCGCGGCGAAGCCTTCGGAGAACTGACGCGCGTCAGACGCGAAATTGCCGCAGATGATGATCCACGTGCCGGTATCCCCATATCAACCAGTCGGTGCGGCTCATGGAGCCGAAAATCGGATGAACGCCAAAGGCGCGTAGTTCCGAAAACTCGATCATGGATCGGCGCAGGGCAGAGCGATCGGTCTCCCAGTCCACCGGCGGCGTTCCACCGCGCTTCTGATCAATCTCCGGTCTGGTGGGAAGGCCGCCCGGCCAGCGAAACGGGCCACGCAGCGCGATCCATTTCACCAACGTTCGTTGCAGGATCCCGGTGGCGGGGCTGGCATATTTCGTCCCGGCGCCGACAGCGAAGGAATCGGTCAGGTGACACATCATTTGATGCGCCGACATGCGGCCCCATCGGGGCCTGGTGGACGGATCCAGACTCGCCAGACGCGCGATGCAGGAATGGCGAACCGCTGGGTCGGCGAGCGTACTCATCGGCCCGGAACGACGCCGGTGATTTGCCCGGACCGGAGGATCGGCAGGATCTGGGGAGTCGCGCCCGCGAAAAAGAGATGCGTCACACCGCTCATGCTGTCATATGTTCCCAACGAGGAAGAGAGCAGACATGCGGGCGCGGAACTGATTGCGCTCGCGGAGGCAATAGTGACCGGGAAGGTGAGAACGATCTCCGCCCGCACCACGATGCGCGCCGTTTCCGCCGGCGCGGCGGCAGCGTACGGCAGCGGAGCCGAAAAGATCTGGCCGCTCCCCACGGTGAACGGGGTGGCGCTGCCGATCAGCGATCCGGACGCGTTGTACCAGGCAATGGATCCGGTACATGAGGGCGCAGGAGAACCCGAAGGGGCGACAGCGGTGTTGACAACGTTCACTTGAGCCGTTTCGCTGGAAGCGAGTCCAACCGGAGGAAAGCTCGACGTGGAAGTCGCGGGGCTGTTTGCGGATACTTGACCGAATGCGCCGACGGCCGCATACAGGGCGATGCAGATTGCCGGAATGATGCTACGAGGGAACATGACCCATTTTCGCTCTGTGCAGGATCTCGCGGAAACGATGCAGCTTTATGTTGCAAAGTTCTCGGCTATCGGCTTATAATCCGGCTATGGCGGCTGTCCGGCCAATTCGCTCCCAACCCGTGGAACCGGTGGGTTTGCACGCGCAGGCCATGGACAACCTGCGGTTCATCCGGAGCACGATGGAGAGCGCGGGGTCCTTCACGGCGGTACCCGGCCAGGGTGGAATTCTGATGGGAGCGACGGCACTGTTCGCTGCCTTCGCGGCGCACGTCAGCAAGAGTCCACGAGCGTGGCTCGCCGTCTGGATGGGAGAAGCGGTTCTCGCATTTGTAATCGGCCTGGTCTTTTCGCATCGCAAGGCGACCAGAAGCTGCACGCCACTGCTTTCGAAACCGTTCCGGCGATTCGTGCTGGCGGTGGCGCCGTCGGTATTGGTGGGCGCGGTATTGACTTTCGTTCTCTACCGCGAGAGTGTGCAGCAACTGATACCGGCGATGTGGCTGCTGCTTTACGGTGCCGGGATTACGTCCGGCGGCGCGTTCTCGGTGCGCGTGGTTCCGGTGATGGGGATGTCGTTTCTGGCGCTTGGCTCGATCGCGGCGGTCACGCCGGCGAATTACGCCGATGCCGTGCTGGCGCTCGGGTTCGGCGGGTTTCATATTGTTTTCGGGTGGTTGATTGCGAGGCGTTACGGTGGGTAGACAAAGCGCGGCGAAGGTTCACGGCAGTGGACCCGCGGTGGTTGCGGCCGGTGCGGGAGCGCGCGCGCTCGATCGAATCATTCACGAACGCCTGCGTCTGGGAATCGTGAGCGCGCTGTCGGTGAATGAGAGCCTGACGTTCCGGGAACTGAAGAAGATTCTCGACACCACGGACGGCAATCTGAGCGTGCATGCGCGCAAGCTGGAAGAAGCCGGCTATATCGGCTGCGAGAAAAAGTTTGAAGGGCGTTTGCCCCGAACCGAGTACAAATTAACGGATGCGGGACGTACCGCGCTGGAAAAATACCTGACCCACATGGAAGCGCTGATACGCGCTACCCGGCAGGCCTAAGCACGGAGGAAAATTTTTTGCGCGGTCACTTTACATCACAAAGTAATCTGCACCTCGCCGTCATCATGGATGGCAATGGCCGTTGGGCGACAGGCCGCGGACTGCCTCGCGTCGCGGGACATCGGGCCGGGGCCGAGGCTTTGCGGCGCATCGTGGAAGCCGCTCCCGCGTGCGGCGTCGGCGTTCTCACGGTTTATGCATTTTCTTCGGATAACTGGAAGCGTCCGCCGTTCGAAGTGGAGGCGTTGATGGCGCTGCTGGCCGGATACCTCGAAAGCGAAACCGCGCGATGTCTGGCGAATGATGTGCGGATGACGATCATCGGACGGCGCGACCGGCTGCCGCGTTCGCTGGTCGATTCGATTGAAGCGGCAGAACGCGCTACACAAGGTTGCGTGGGTCTCAGTCTGCGCATCGCCGTCGACTATTCGGCGCGCGATTCGATTCTGAGCGCAAGCCGGCAGGCGTCGGAGAAATCCGGCGAACCCGTCACGCGCGAAAAATTCGAAAAACTGCTGGGTGACACTCGGCCCGTCGATATTCTGATCCGCACCGGCGGCGAACAGCGTCTCAGCGATTTTCTGCTGTGGGAGTGCGCCTATGCGGAACTCGTGTTCACAAATCTCATGTGGCCGGATTTCGGTCCGGCCGATCTGGAGCGCACGGTGCTGGAGTTCGCGCGGCGCGAGCGGCGTTTCGGCGCGGTGCCGCAGGCGCCCGAGGCGATCCACGAGCGCTGGCTGCGTTGACGTTTGCGAAAATCGGAGTTCCTTCCGATTTCGCACACAGAATGCCACGCGGCCTCTTCATTACTTTCGAAGGTATCGACGGATGCGGCAAGACCACTCAGTTCCGCATGCTGGGCGCGTGGCTGCGAGACCGCGGCATGGAGGTGGTGGAAACGGTGGAACCGGGCGGAACGGCCATCGGGCAGCAGATCCGAAAGATTCTGCTCGATCCCGCCAACGCCGAGATTCAGCCGCGCACGGAACTGCTGCTTTATTTCGCCAGCCGCGCGCAGAATGTGGAGCAGGTGATTCGACCCGGGCTCGATGCGGGTCGCATTGTCTTGTGCGATCGTTTCACGGATTCGACGCTGGTCTATCAGGGGGCCGGGCGCGGCCTCGACGTGAGCGTGGTGCTGGAGCTCGACCTGATTGCCTGCCGGGGTTTGAAGCCCGATCTCACGTTTCTGATCGACATCGATCTCGACACCAGTCTGATGCGGGCGAAGCGGCGCAATGAGCGGGTGGGCGCTTCGGAGTCGCGGATCGATGAGGAGAGCGCGGCGTTTCACGAACGCGTACGGCAGGGATATCTGGCGCTGGCGGAGACCGAGCCGGAACGCTTCGTGGTGATCGACGGGCGCGGCGGGATTGGCGAAGTCGGGGCTCTGATCAGAGAAAAGACCCGGGAGGCGGTGGGCAATCTTGTTTGAGAATTTCCATGGCAATTTGCATGTCCAGAACGCGCTCGAGGGCATGATCGTGCGGGAGCGAATTCAGCAGACCATGCTTTTCGCCGGACTCGAAGGTTTGGGAAAAGCCACGCTGGCGCGGCGATTTGCCGCGCGGCTGCTGGGATCGCCCGAAAAGATCGAGCATGACGATCTGAGCCTCCCCGAGAACGTGGAAGCCATTGTTGGGCGGGAGAAACTACCGGCCGACAAACGCAACGACGATCCGTTGTTCTTCGGCTCGCATCCCGATTTTCTGACTTTCGCGCCGGACGGCCCGCTGCGGCAGATCGGCATCCCGCAGATGCGATTACTGAAGGAATTCGCGCAGTATAAACCGCTGCATGGGGATCGGCGCGTATTCCTGATCGATCAGGCGGATCGCGCGGGTGAACAGGCCGCTAATTCGCTGTTGAAGACGCTCGAAGAACCGCCGGATCATCTGATCCTGATTCTCACGGCGGAGAACGTTTACGATCTCCTGCCGACGATTCGTTCGCGATCGGTGATCCTCAATTTTTCGCCACTTGCGAACGAGGAGATGGAGGCGTTCGCGCACGCACGCAAGCTGGATAATGCCGAGCGGCGGATCGCGCTTTCGGGAGGCAGTCCGGGCGTGGCGGCCTCGCTCGACATCGAGCTGTTTCAGAAGCGGCGGGCGGCGATGCTGGCGTTGCTCAAGACCGGCGCGGGAGCGTCGACCTATGCGGCATGGCTGCCGGTTTCGGAGACGCTCGGCCGCAGCCGGAGCGAGAAGCTGGAGTTATATCTGAAGCTGCTCTACGATCTGCTGCGGGATCTCACGGTGCTGCGCGAAGGCGGCACGGCGATTCGCAATTTCGATCTGCGCAACGAGTTGAGCGGGCTGGCGCAGAAGGTTTCGCGGCCGTGGATTATTCACGCGGTCAAGAGCGTGGATGAAATCGCGGGGCTGTTGCGGCGGAATATTCAGAAAACGATTGCGCTGGATGGATTGCTGATGGAACTGCGGGGCGCGATAACGGCGAAATAGATGTGACTCCTGTCCTGCTCGACACCAAAATAATTGGCGCGCTTCCGCTGATTGCCGAATTACGCCACTGAAGCGAGGCGGAGCTCCCGGATGCGCTGGATCAACTCGTCGTGCGTAGCGGGCAGCGGCTCTGCGCCGATTGCCAGCCCCATCTCGACGAGCCAGGGTATTTTCAAATGCGCTTCCCGCAGCGTGGCGCGATCGCGCAGAACCTCGGCCATCGGACCCTGCGCGGCTATATGGCCGTCTCCCAGCACCCAGGATTCGTTCGCCCATTCGTAAGCCAGGTCGGTATCGTGCGTGCTGATCACGAGCGTGGTCCCGGCACGGTGGAGTTCACTGAGCAATCCCAGCATCGCGGTGACGCCGGCGAAGTCGAGGCCGGCCGTCGGTTCGTCGAGCAGGATGATGCGAGGCCGCAGCACCAGGATACCGGCGAGAGCCACGCGCTTCTTTTCTCCCAGACTGAGTTCGTGAATGGGCCGTTCGGCGAGGTGAGTGATGCCGAGCCTTTCCAGAGTTTGGTCCACGAGCACCCGCGCTTCCGCCGACGCCAGTCCATTGTTCAACGGGCCGAAAGCGACGTCCTGCTCCACCGTGGCGCCGAAGAGCTGGTCGTCCGGATCCTGAAGAACCATTCCAACCTGGCGCCGCAGCTTGTGCAGGCCCGCACGCGAGTAGTCGATGGGTTCACCGAGCACGAAGAGTTCCCCTTCCTGCGGCCGGTGCGTCCCGTTCAGCAGCAGCATCAGGGTGGACTTGCCGACGCCATTGGCTCCGAGCAGGGCAATGCGTTCGGGTTTTTTCAAGGCGAAGTTGAGATCGTGAACGGCCCATTTGCCGGGTCCATAGGCAAAGGACACGCCGCGGGCTTCCAGAATCGAAGTCATAAAATTCCTCTCCAGAGGACGAGACCGGCCGCCAGCAGACCGACTTGCAGGGCGAGTGTCACGCCGATGAATGCCGCCGAAGGGCCGCGGTCGGGTGCGAGCACCCAGAGCCGCCCTTCATAGCCGCGCGACGCCATGCCGTCCTCGAGGCGCCGGAAACGCTGGATGCAGCGAATGAACAATCCGCTGGCGAGCATGGAGAGCGCCCGCAGACGGCTGCGGTAATCGGCGCGGCCCAGACGCCACGATTGGGCTCTGCGCATTTCGCCAAGCGTAGTCGCGGTCACGAACAGGAAGTGGTAGATCATCAACGCGAGATCGATGAGAACGGTTGGAATGCCGATGCGCCCGAAGACGGGGATCAGTTCCATCAGCGGCGTCGTCCAGCCGATGAACGCGAGGCATGAGATGGCGGCGGTCGAGCGGAGGAGCAGGCCAAGGGCGAGCGGAAAACTGTTCCAGTCGACGCTCACGGGAAATCCGGAACCGGTCCCGCCGATCTGAATCATGATCCCGACCGCTGTCAGGATCGCGAACGATACCGGGATGGAAAGGACGGTCAGCCAGCTCGCGAGTGGGATCTTCGCCCCGGCGATGGCGGCGAGCGAAACAATCACCGCGATTACGATAGCCCCGGGCATGGGTGGGATCAGCAGCGTGACCGCGAGAAAGCCGCCACCGAAGAGAACCTTTTCCCACGGATTGCGGTTTCGCCATTGATTGGTGAACGCGATATCGCTCAGATGCGGATGCATGTGGAGGTGGTGATGAGCGGCGGCGGGTCCGGAATCGGGTCGATGGGAACGACGCAGTCTTATGACGGCCCACCAGAGAATGCCCACGCCGATCGCTCCCTGGGCGGCGAACAATACGCCCTCGGCCAATGGGCCGGGAGTCCAGATCGGCACAGCGATGGGGTGGTAGTTGGGGCGCAGGACCAATACGGCCCCTTCCGCCTGATCGTCGCTGCCCACATGAGGCCTGGTGACGCCGTTGGCGAAGAACAGCGCGATTACGATGGCGGCGAGGAGGCCGATCGCCGCCAGGGCTCGAAGACCCGTTTTCCGTTGCTTCGCGTCCGCGTTGGAAGAGCCTTGTAGACCCTCCATACGGCTCGCGGAAAGCGCGCCCAGCAGCGCGACGGTGAGCATCCCTTCGGCGATCGAAATGGGAATCTGGGTGATCATGAAGATTCCCGAAAATTTGAGGAACGAGGCTTTGAATCCGCCGTGAGCCGACGGATAGGCCAGGCCCAGCTGGACTGCGGTGGTGAAGTAAGTCGCAAGGTCGCCGGCGACGGTGGCGACGAAGATTCCGCGGCTGCCGTTACGCCCGGATCTCGCGGTGAATTTCAGAAAAAACCACGTGACCCACGGCCCCACGATGCCGAGAGAAAACAGGTTGGCTCCGAGGGTAGTCAATCCGCCATGCGCCAGCAGCAGAGCCTGGAACACCAGCGTGATCAGCGCCAGAGCGGGCATGGCTTCGGGTCCGAACAAATAAGTTCCGACCGCGGTTCCCGTTGGATGCGAGGAACTGCCGGTGATGGAAGGCATGCGCAGGGAACTCAGCGTGAAAAGGAATGCCGCCGAGGCTGCAAGGAGCACGCGATTCTCGCGTTTGCTCTCCATCTGCTTCGTAATGGCGCGAACGCTCAGGATAGTGGGCGGGAGCGACGCGAGACCCCAGCCGATGCAGTGCGCAATTGGCAGGAATCCTTCGGAAATGTGCATCCGCTAGTCCTTGCCTCCCGCCAGACTCGGCAGCAGACGGGCCGAGTTGCCGATAAACAACAGCTCCGAGGAAACATGGATCAGCGCCGCCAGCACCGGATTCAGCATGCCGAAGGCGGCGAGCAGCACCCCCGCGCCATCCACGATGAGGGTTCCGGCGAAATTCGCGTAGATGATGTTCCGGCACCGCCGCGCGACCCTCAGTACTTCGGCGAAACGCAGCAGATCGTTACCCAGCAACACTGCGGATGCGGTTTCGCGAGCGACGTCGGTTCCGGAGCCCATCGCGACACCTACGTCCGCCTCGTTCAGCGCCGGGGCATCGTTGACGCCGTCGCCCAGCATGACCACATACTTGCCTTTGAGACGAAGGTCGCGCACCCATTCCACTTTTTCTTCCGGGAGGAGTTGGCACTGGACTTCGTCCACCCCCAGCTCGCGCGCGATGGCCTCGCCGATTTCCTTGCGGTCACCCGTGAGAAGAACCGTGCGGCAGCCGATGGCTTTGATTTCGCGGATCGCCGCGCCGGCTTCTTTGCGCACAACGTCCACGATATGGATGGAGCCGAGGTATTCCGCGGCCGCGGCAACCAGGACTTCGGAGGATTCCTGCACCTGGCCGTCGGGCGCCGGTACCGAAATTCCTTCGAGCGCCATCAGGGCGCGAGTGCCGACGATGGTGCGGGAGCCGGCAACCTGGCATACGATGCCCTTGCCCGGGAAATACTGGAAGTCTTCCGGCTCGGCGATGGCGATCGAACCGGCGTTGGCTTTCTGGACGATCGCCCTGGCCAAAGGATGTTCTGAAAAGCGTTCGGCGGATGCCGCAATACGTATGACATCTTCGGGGAGGACGCCTTCCGCCGGCGTTACGTTCACCACTTCGGGGGTACCGAGCGTCAGTGTGCCCGTCTTGTCGAGCACGACTACATTTACGTTGCTGAGGCCCTCCAGATAGCGGCCGCCCTTGATGATCATGCCCTTCTGGGCGGCGCGGCCGATGGCGCCGAGAATCGCGAGAGGCGTACCCGCCGCGATGCCGCAGGCGCCCGCGACCACGATGACGGAGATTGTCGAGCGGGCATCGCGCGTGATCCAGAAAGTCAGGACTGCGCAGGCCAGCGCGAAGTAAACGAGATAGCCCGCGAGACGGTCGGCAATTTTCTCGATCGGCGCGCGGGAGCGCTCGGCCCTTTCGACCAGTTCGATGATACGGCCGAATGCGGTGTCGTGTCCGATCTTCTCCGTCTGAATTTCGAGAACGCCGGACTGATTCATGGTTCCGGCGAAAACCTGCGAGCCGGAAACCTTTTCGACCGGCATCGACTCACCGGTGATGTTCGCCTGATCGACGAAGGAATGGCCGTTCACCACCACGCCATCCACGGGAACATGGCCTCCCGGCCGCACCAGAACCACATCCCCGATGTGCAGGCCGGAAAGATCGCGCGACGCTACCTCGCCATCCGCGCGAACTTCGACGGTCTGCGGTAACAGATCGAGTAGTTGGCGGATGGCGCCGCGCCCGCGCCCGACGGTCATGCCTTCGATGATTTCAGCGATCAATACAAAGACGGTGATCAGCAGCGCGGTAAAGAATTCGCCGATTGCGGAGGCCGCGACCAGGGCGATGGTCATGGAGAGCTCCATGGTCATGCGGCCTTTGGCCAGATCGGCGAAGGCTTCTTTGAATATGGGGTACCCGCCGATCAGGATGCCCGCCAGCGCGAGCAGGTCCACGCCGTGGAAGCGGGGAACCAGTCCCGACCACACGACGCCGATCACGAGGGCTACAAAACCGACCCGAACCCATTCGCGATCGTGCTGCTCATGCTCGCCGTGCTCCTCATCGTGAGGTTCTTCGTGATGAGAAACGCCGACTGCCACTTCTTCAACCGCTTGCGCGTGTCCGTCTGCCATGGCTGTACCCTTGTGAATCGGCGGCCGATTGGCTCTCGGCCTCAGCTTTATCGATCGGGAGACCAGGCGGATTGCCAATCCGCCGCAGGTTAACAACCTGCCCTGCACAGGGGAATGTCAAGCGTGGCTGTGGTGCGTATGTTCTTTGGCAAGGTCCTGATGGATGCTGGCCAGACTGCGCATGGCCTCCGCGGCCTCGCGCGAATGCGCCGCGTAATGCCGGGCCTCACCGGCGAGCCTGGGTTCGGTCTTCTCGTAGGGCGTGGCCAATTCTTCCTGAATTTTGGCGTCTTCTTCGTGTTCGGCGGCGTGAGCGGTGAAATGTTCCGCAAGTTTCAGATGATCGGCTGACGTCTTGTGGGATTTCGCCAGCGTTAAGAATTCGGCATTCGTTAGTTTCATGGGTGGCGTTTCCTTCTTTCGGCGTTATACCGATGCATTCGCCTCACCACCATGAGAAGCCGTTAAAACCCTTCGCATAAATGTCTTACGTCTGTGGCGGAATAGTTGGCGGTGTTGCCTCGCGCGGCGTCTGCGCGAATTCACGCAGGCCGAGCCTCAGTCGTACAATGGCGGTTCGCCTTCCGGACGCGTTTTCCAGCGGCGATGAATCCAGAGCCACTGATCGGGCGTTTCGCGGATCGCGGCTTCGATCGCCGTCTGAATCCGGCGGGTGTCTTCGACGGCCTCGCCGGTCATGTCGACCTCGGGATAGAACTTCAGTACATACTTCCGTTCGGTCGCGTTCCAGACGGCGAAGCCCGGGATGACAGCGGCGCCGCTGCGGGCGGCGAGTTTGGCAAACGTGAGGTTCGCGCAGGCCGGAATGCCGAAAAAGGGGACGAATGCGCCATTCTCGGCCGAGCTGTTCTGATCCAGCAGGATTCCCACCGGTTCATTGGCGCGCAGGGCATGAAAGATCGAACGGGCGAAGTCGCGCTTCGAAAGCAGCTTGTTGCCCGATAGCGCGCGGCGGCGCTCGACAATGTCGTCAATCAGCGTATTGTCCAGCGGCCGCACCACCACGTTCATCGGTTCGGTCAGCAGCGCGTGGGCGTAGGCGCTCAACTCCCAGTTGCCGAGATGCGCTGTCGCGAACAGGACACCGCAGCCGCGCTCCTTGGCGCGACGGTAATGTTCGAAGCCCTCATAGCGGATCCACTCGCCCACATTGGCTTTGGTGATTTCGGGAAAACGGGCGAATGCCACGAGGAGCCGGCCAACGGATTCGAACACGCCGTCGATCGTCCGGCTTCGCCATCGCGCATCGCAATCGGGATACGCCAGCGTCAGGTTGCGCTCGGCGATGCGGCGCAGCCGCGGTATGCAGCTATCGAGTACCCGCGCGGAAACGTGTCCGAGCCAGTTCGCCAGCGGCCTCGGGGCATACTCCAGGGTTGCGACAAGAACTCGCGCGATTGCGGCTTCGAAAGCATTGCGGAATCCCGAGCGTTTGCCTGATCGGTCGGGGACGTCCCCTTTATTCAATCCAGCCGCCGCCCGCGACGAGGTCACCCGAATAGAACACGGCGGCCTGCCCGGGAGTCACGGCTCTTTGGGGTTCGTCGAAACGGACTTCGGCGCGGGTCTCGGAAAGCGGATAGAGCGTCGCTTCGGCGGGAACGTGACGATTGCGGATGCGCACACGCACCCGCGCGGGTGCGGCGAGGCCGGACCAGGACAACCAGCGGATATCGCGCGCGATCAGACCGGGACGCAGGAGATCGTCGTTCGAACCGACGGTTACGGTTTGCGATCGCGGATCGGTAGCGATCACGTAGAGCGGCTCTCTGGCCGCGATTCCCAGGCCTTTGCGCTGGCCTACCGTAAAGTGGTGCGCACCGGCGTGACGGCCCAGTTCGCGGCCTTGGGCATTGACGATAGCGCCTTCGGTCGTAGCGGCCGCGATCCCTTTTTCGCGCAGATATGCGTCCATGAATGCCGCATAATCTCCATTCGGCACGAAGCAGATTTCGTAGCTTTCATGCTTGGCGGCCACCGGCAGATCGAACTCGGCTGCGAGCGCGCGCACTTCGGCTTTGGTCATCTCTCCCAGCGGGAACAGGGTGCGCGCAAGCTGCTCCTGAGCCAGACCCCAGAGGAAGTAGGTCTGATCTTTTGAACGATCGACGGCGGTCCGCATCTCATAGCGGCCCGTCTCGGGATGGCGGGTGATGCGTGCGTAATGGCCCGTGGCCACGGCGGCGGCGCCGATCGAATCCGCCAGATCGAGGAACTGGTCGAACTTGATGAAGGTATTGCACAGCGTACAGGGGACGGGCGTGCGTCCGGCAAGGTATTCGTCGACAAACGGCTCGACCACGCTCTTCTCGAACTGCCGCTCGAGATTCACCACGTAGTACGGAATACCGACGTGTTCGGCCACGCGGCGCGCATCGTAGACGTCGTCGAGCGAGCAGCAGCGGCCGGTCGGCGCTTCTGCGGTATTGGCAACCTCGGGCAGACGGCGCTGATTCCAGAGCTGCATGGTCAGGCCGGCGATGTTGTGGCCTTCGCGCTTGAGCAGGGCGGCTACGGTGGAGCTGTCGACGCCGCCCGACATGGCGACCGCAATCAGATCAGGCATACTTCGCCGCCGCCGGCGAGATGCGCCGCAGATGGGCGACGCTCGCTTCGACCGCTTCGATCAGCCCGCCGACCTCGGCCTCGGAGTTTGCCGGTCCCAGCGAAAATCGCAGGCTGGATCTTGCGGCTTCGGGCGCGAGCCCCATGGCGAGCAGAACATGCGACGGCTCAACGGCACCGCTGGAGCAGGCAGAACCACTTGAGACAGCGTATCCGCGCAGATCGAGAGCGATGACCAGAGCTTCGCCTTCGATGCCGTCGAAACAGATATTGGTAGTGTTCGATATGCGGCGCTCGAGAGAGCCATTCACGGTAGCGCCGGGAACGCGATCCAGAATGCCACGCTCCAGCCGATCGCGCAGTGCGGCGATGTCCGTCCAGTTCGTACCGAGTGCGGCAGCGCGGCCCAGAGCCGATGCGCCTGGAACATTTTCGGTGCCTGCACGGCGGTCGCGCTCGTGATGGCCGCCGAACAACATGGGATCGAGCGCGATGCCCTTGCGTACGTAAAGCGCGCCAATTCCCTTGGGGGCGCCGAACTTGTGTCCGCTGATGGAATACAGATCGACGCCGAGTTCGCGCACATTGACGGGGAAACGCCCCGCCACCTGGACGCCGTCGCAGTGGAAGACCGCGCCGGCGGAATGCGCCAGCGTGGCGATTTCGCGCACTGGCTGCAGGGTCCCGGTTTCGTTGTTTGCGTGCATGATGGTCACGAGCGCCGTAGTGGGGCGAACCGTCCGCTTGAGGTCTTCGAGGCGCACGATTCCATCGGCGCTCACCGGCAGATAAGCCACTTCCGCGCCCTCGCGCGAGAGTTGCGCGCAGGCATTCAGAACCGCGGGATGTTCCACGGCGCTGGTGATGACGTGGTTGCGCACGCGACCACCGGCATTGCCGGCCGCGAGACTTTTGCGCACAATACCGAAGATCGCCAGATTATCCGACTCGGTGCCGCCGCTGGTAAACACGATCTCCCTGGGATCGGAGCCGATGCGGGCGGCGATTTCGCGACGCGAGGCTTCGAGGCGCTGTTTGGCGGCCTGCCCGAAATGGTGGATACTGGACGCGTTACCGCAAACTTCGACCAGAGTTTCCGTGAGGTCGCGCAGCACCTCAGGCGCGACCGGCGTCGTCGCGTTGTGGTCGAAATAGAACCGCTGCATTTAACTTCAGTGTACCGAGAACTCCGCCGATGAAACGCCCGGTCATTACTCTGCTTACCGATTTTGGATCCATGGATCACTACGTCGCCGCAATGAAAGGCGTGATGCTGGGAATCTGTCCGGCCGCGCAAATGGTCGACATTTCAAATGAGATCGCGCCCTTTGCGATTGTCGAAGCGGCCTATACGGTGGCGCAGGCGTGGGCCTGTTTCCCCACAGGCTCGGTTCATCTGATCGTTGTCGATCCGGGCGTTGGAAGCACGCGGCGGCCGATGGTCGTGGAAGCGGCCGGTCATTGCTTTGTGGCGCCGGACAACGGCGTGTTGACGATGGTGTTCGATGCGGCAGTGAATCATAAAGCGCGGGAGATTACGGCTTCGCGCTATTTCCGCAAGCCAGTCAGCCGGACGTTCCATGGACGCGATATCTTTGCGCCGGCGGCAGCATACCTGG
This sequence comes from Terriglobia bacterium, assembly GCA_963788485.1. Classification (GTDB taxonomy): domain Bacteria; phylum Acidobacteriota; class Terriglobia; order Bryobacterales; family Bryobacteraceae; genus BOG-234. The sequence goes on along the minus strand of CAWBIS010000206.1, from coordinate 62,452 downwards.
CAACGGGCCTCGCGCCGGCGAAGCTCGGCAAACGGATCGACGATTATCTACGGCTCGATTTCGCTCGGCCGAGACAAGCCGAGGACAAAAGGTGGACGGGTTCAATTCTTAAGGTCGATCGATTCGGGAATGTGATCACGAACTTTGAATCAGACATATGGAAGCGGCTGGCGCAGCAGCCATTCGAGATGAGGATCGGCTCGCATTCGATCTCGCGCGTTGCGACGAATTACGCGGAGGTGGATGTGGGGGAATTATTCGTGATTGCGGGCAGCGCGGGATATCTGGAGGTTTCGATGAATCAGAGGAGCGCGGCGGCGGTGCTGGGCATGCGGCCCGGTGAAGTTGTCGAATTGCTGCTGTAAACGGCAAGCGGGTCCCAGGAGAACCTGGGACCCGCTTCCAGGAGACTTCACGTGGAGGGATATCTTAGTTGCTCGATTTACGTTTGCGGCCGTAGATTCCGAGGCCGGTCAGAGCGAGACCGAACAGGGCAAAGGTAGCCGGTTCGGGCGTGCCCGGAGCCTGATAAGAGCTGACGCTCAGGTCCTGGATCTTGAAGAAATCATAGTTCAGGTTCGTGGTCGTCGAAGCTCCGATCAACAGATAAGTCACACCCGTGCCGTTCAGGTTTTCATTGATTCCGGTGTCGTTGATGGCGCAGGCGGAATTGCTGGTGAGTGTCGAAGTCGTGGAGCCCGTAGTGCAGCCTTCCTGCGATCCCGTCGTGCCAAAGCCGGTTCCGGTCATCGAGCTGAGGGTCGTCGCTTCGAGAGCCGTTTCCATTGCTGTGAGGCTGGAACTGCTGGTCGAAGTGTAGTAAGTCGAAGAGAAGGGATTATTGGTGCCGCTTGTGCTGGTTGAGCCGTAGTTGCCCAGGGTGATCTGGCTAAGATCGACCGCAGCGCTGAACTGGATCAGCATGAATTCGTAATAATCGGTGCCGGAGCCGTTGCCGCCGCTCAGCGTTGTATCCGCGCCATTATTGATCTGATGGTCCGGGGAGGCGCAATCGTCGCCGTTCGTATTCACGTTCGTCTCGCAGATACCCAGACCCGCTCCAGAGTAGGATCCAACCTGGCCTGCAGCGAAATCGGCCGAAGTAGTGGGGCCGCTCGAAGTGCCCGTCACAAAGAATGCGGTCGCCGTAGCTGTAACGTTGCTTGAGCCAAGGGTATTGGTAACAGAGTAGGAACTGACATCGCTATTGCACGCCGGATTACCTGTATCGCCGCAATTCAAAAAGTTGAAAGTTGTAGTTGAGGCGGAGGCGGGCATCGCCATAAGCATTGCGCCACCCAAGATTGCCGTCCAGAAAAACTTGTTCATAAGAGTCTCCTCCGTGATTCGGAACCGTGTCCAATCCACCTTTCACGCTGGTGGCTGAAGTTTCAATCTAGTCCATCCACGCCCAAAAATCACCAGATTTACGATCCCTGGAGGCTAAACCGGTCCTAGTACCGGTCCTTATTCCGGCTGTGGTTTTTCCGCGATCTGGCCGTCGCGCATGTGCATGATGCGATGCGCGCAGGCGGCCGCATCCGCATTGTGCGTGATCATGAGAATGGTCTGATTCAAGCGCGCGTTGAGATCGCGGAGAATGTCGAGCACGGCCAGGGAGTTGCGGGAATCGAGATTACCGGTCGGTTCGTCGGCCAGCAGGATCGCCGGGCGGGTGGCCAGAGCCCGGGCGATCGCCACCCGCTGCTGCTCGCCGCCGGATAATTCGCTCGGTTTATGATTGAGGCGGCCCGAAATGCCGAGGAGGTCGATGATGCTCCGGAGCGCGGCATCAAACTGGCTCACCGGCAATCCGGCGATGAAGAGCGCCGTGCGAATGTTATCCCGGGCGGTCAGATTGGGCAGCAGATTGAATTTCTGAAAGACGAAGCTGACATACCTGCGCCGCAGTTCGGTCCGCCCGGCGTCGCCTACAGCCGAGACGTCGCGACCGGCTACCAGCACCTCGCCCGAGGTGGGCGGCGTCAGCCCCCCGATGATGTGAAACAACGTCGACTTGCCTGAACCGGAAGGACCGACGATCGACAGAAACTCGCCCTCGGGCACGTCCAGATCCACTCCCCGGAGAGCTTCAACGTCCACCTTGCCCGTGCGGTAGACCTTGCGCAGCCCGCGCACACGGATGATCGTTGGCGTTGCAGCGCTACTCATATGCCAGCGCCTCCACCGGGTCCTGACGCACGGCGATCATACCGGGGTAAAGCGCGCCCAGCAGCGCAGCGCCCATCGCCACCGCACCGGCAATCGGCCACCAGGATACGACAATTGCCTGCGGCAGCGAGGCAGGCATGAGGAGATGCATGATCCAGCGGGTGACGAAGCTGAAGCCTATGCCCACGATGGTTCCGCCCACGCCGAGCCCGCAGGACTCATAGAGGATGATACGCATCACGAAGCCCCTCGATGCGCCCAGGGATTTTAATATGCCGATCTCACGAGTGCGCTGCAGGACCGCCATATACATCGAGAGTGCAACGACGAAGAAACCGAAAAGTACTCCCATGCCGAGGACCGCGTCAATGAAGCCCTGCAGCAGGGGAATATTGCTGACCTGGTAATAGCTGGCGAGTTCTTTCACGGGGTAGGTCGGATAGCCTGGAAATTTCTGTTTTAACTGATCGATCACCAACTGGGTGTTTGCCGGGTTGTCGAGCTTGAGGAAAACCTGACTGACCTTGCCGGTGGCGCTCATCAGATCCTGCAGCACAGGGAGCAGCACGTAGAGATGCGCCAGTTTGCCTGGTTCCACGATTCCGGCAACGTTCCATTCCCGGTTGAGCACTTTGATCGTCTGGCCGACGCGGACGTGGCGCTGATCGGCATAATCCTGGTCGAGCAGTATGTCGTCCGGTTTTTCGAGGCCATGACCGGAGAGGAAAACGAAAGGTCCGCTCAAGCGGGTAAAGGACGCGGGATCGATGCCAGTCACGGAATCGAACGTCCCGCCGATGAGTTGCATGGCAACGCCGGTGGCCGCTGCGACGTGCGGTTGTTTCGCCAGTTTGTCGACGAGTGCCTCGGGAAGGGGCGCGCCGCTGAAAGAACCCAGGATGGAGGTCCCCGGCGGACGAAAGAGGATATCCGCGCCGACGCCCTGCGCACGCCGTTCTGAGTCCTCGAAAAAGCCGTGACTGAGGCCAACGAGCGTCAGAATGAGCATGACGGGAACGGCGATCAGCAGAATGCTGAGCAAGGTGCGGACAGGCCGGAAGCTGATGTTTTCCCAGACGAGTCGGAAGGTCACGCTATTGCGGGGCTCCGATCACCTGCAGCTTGTAACCCGCGGGCTGCTTGAGAACGAACTTGTCGTTGGGCAGGTCGACGTTCATCTTCATGTCGCTCATGTCGGGGATATCGAGCACCAGACCATATCCATCCTGCACACGATTGATATCGATGTGGGAGGGAAACATCACGCCGCTGTAAACCTGCCATTTCGAGTAGCGGGTGTCGCTGACGATCTCGCCTTTGGGATCGAATACCATCTGGCGCACGATGGTGAGATCCAGACGATCAAACCACACGGTCCGCGCCAGCATCAAGGATCCGTCCGGCGCTTTCTTCACAAAATTAAGAATATAAAAGGCGTTATCCTCATCGGTAAAATCCTCCAGCATGGGGGACTCGGTTTGCGGGTCGTCCGGGCGGATCAGCATCGAGGAAAGAAAGGCATCCGGGCGCAGGTTCTCGAGTTTGTTTTTGGACGTGGCGGGTGCATTGTTGGCGCCCTCGATGAAGAGATTCTTCGAAACCAGCTGGAGCTTGAATTGGGCGCCGTCCGAAACCATGTCGAAGGCGCGCGTACCGATCACCGGGGTGTTGCCGATGATACGGATGTCCGCGGGCTTGCGGAACAGGACAAAGGCGCTGACGTCCCGAATTTCAGTAATCTGGCCCGTGTAAACGCTACCGACCGAGGGAGTCAGCTCGACGTTCGCCTGGAAAGAGTCGATGGCATTGTAAATATTGGCGATACGGGTATTCAGCTCGTCGCGCGTCGCCGTGAGCAGCGGCGGCGCGGAGCCGGGGGTCACGGCCTTGTGGTGCCGCACAATAACCCGACGGGTGATGATGCACGAACTGGATGTGAGGCCCAGCAGGATGACGAGGATCGCCGGAACCAGCCGGCGCGGTATGGGCATCGTTTCATTGTAGGATGCATTGAATCGAAAGGGGATTCGGGACAGATGCGACTGCGATGCCGGTCACAATACGGTGAGCTATGATGGGAGAGTCGTTTCAGCGTGGGCCTGTGGCGCAGTTGGGAGCGCGCTTCCATGGCATGGAAGAGGTCAAGGGTTCGAATCCCTTCAGGTCCACCAAAACAAACCCGACAAAACATAGAGTTACGAAAATTCTTGCGCGCGTCCGCGTCGCGGAAGAGGTCGCGCGGAGTCCATTTGGAGTCCAAAACGGGGGAAATTTGGACTCCGGCAGGCGGCATCGGATGTCTTGCCCGAAATGCAATGAGCTACAACGTCGCTATCTGCACCCCGCCTGTCCCCGCCGATGACACCGCAGCGTGGGAAGCGCTCGACAGCCTTATCAAGGACCAGGGCCCGCCTCCACCTATTTTCCGCGAGTTACACGACGCGCTAACGGCACGGTATCCGTGCATCTGCACCCTTCCCGACGACAAGGTGGATGAGGAAGGTGTTTGGAGCGACGGGCCACTGTGGAACGACTTCAGCCACCGCGCCGCCGTCCTCGGCATGATCTGGTCGCGGGTGGATGAGGTGTTGCCATTCCTTGTCCGAACGGCGAATTCGCTCGGGCTTATTGTTTTCGACTGGGGCGGCCCTACAATCTATCGGCCAGGAAGCGCGCCACGCCCTTCCTGACCAAGGATTTAATGCCCCGACCTACGCCGACCGCCGGATCGGTACAAAACGGATCTCGACTCGCTGATCCAGCGCGCCCGCTATCCTGCGCAACATCGCCAGGGAGTGGCCCTCGTAATCGGCATCCTCCAGGCGGCAGATGACCGATGCGGTGGTGCCGATGAGCCTGGCAAGCTGAGTTTGGGTGAGGGCTGCCTCAGCCCTCAGTTCCTGAATTTTGAGGGCGATCTCTTCGTTCGCGCGCGCCTCTTCCAGGTTCTTCAGCCGGGCTGGCTTGCCTTCGTAGAACCGGCGGTGAAGGATCTCCACCGCATCGCTGGTCGCCTTCAGGGCCTTGGTTTTTTTTCTGGCATGGTCAAGCCTCCTCATAAGTGTGCTTCTCAGGATTCGCCTCAAACCGCTTCTTGCGTTCGACGGCCCGGTCGGTCTCTTTCGGCGGGACCACCCGCTCTTTCGCAAGACCGTGAGAGACCACGGCCGCCACCGCGCCGTGGAAGAAGTACAGGATCCGGTAATGAACGCCTCCCAGGCTGGCGCGCAGTTCGTAGATGCCGTCTCGCAGGAAGTCCGCCTCGGGCCGACGCAGTTCGTGGCCCATCTCGCGCAGGCGCTCCAACCGGAGATATCACTCGTCCTGCACTTTCGCCGGCAACTTGTCGAACAACTCGATGAACGGGCATGATCCGTCTTCCTCTCGGAAGAAAGCGACTTTGGTCCTGGGCGCTCGACCTTAGTCTATTCGCAAAATTGCGAAACTGCAAGCTTGCTCCGCGAAACCGCCAGGGCGGTCACCGCTTCACGTGGGCATCATCCTTATGGAGAAATAATTTGTTATCTTTTTGAGCAGACAACAATCACGACTGCTTGCAACCGCGGGTGTGAAAGCGTCGCAGCGGGGCAGTAAACCCACCGTCTGGAATGCGATGGGGCTCGATGGTTCCCGCGGCCCCGGGAAAGTGCCGTCGCGCGGAACGTCCTGGCGCATCTCGCGGGCAGTATAAGATGGCTGACTTGAGGAGGACTCATGCGCCCGTTACGTAGTCTCTGCCTGGCCGCCATCCTTTTATCCGTCGCGGCCGGCCAACAACGGCCGGTTTTGTTCGAGGGCGCTCGCCTGATTGTGGGCGACGGCCGCGTGGTCGAAAACTCCGCTTTTGTGATCGAGAACGGCAAAATCACCAGGGTCGGCAGCAAAGGGAATTTGAAACTGCCGGCCGGGGCCACGCGCGTCGACCTCACCGGAAAGACCGTGATGCCGGCGCTCGTCGACTCGCACACGCATTATGGATGGCAGGTCATCAAAACCGGTCGCATCGGAGCCGATACTTACACGCTGGAAAATCTCACCGATCACCTGAGGCGCGCCGCGTATTACGGTATAGCGGCGGTTCAAAGCATGGGAATCGATAAGGGAGAAATCCCTTATGAGGTGCGCGCGAATCCGACCCCGGACGCCGCTTTGTTTCGAACCGCGGGCCGCGGGATGGCTATGCCGAATGCCGGCCCCGGCCGGGAATACTGGAGGCCCGTCGCCTACGGCGTTTCAACCGAAGCCGAAGCGAGAGCGGATGTCCGCGAACTGGCGGCGAAAAAGGTCGATCTGGTGAAGATCTGGGTGGACGATCGAAACGGCACGGTGCCGAAACTGACGCCGCAGCTCTATCGGGCGATCATCGACGAAGCGCACAGGAATCGTCTCCGCGTCGCCGCGCATATTTACTATCTGGCCGATGCCAAGGAGCTGTTGCGATCCGGGGTCGATATCCTGGCTCACCTCGTGCGCGATCGCGACGTCGACGACGAACTGATGGCGCTTTTGAAACAGCATCCCAACGTGTATGTGATGACGACACTGCCCGACCGTGAAACCACGGAAGCGGATCTCCGCTTCGAGGGCGAAACCGTTCCCCCGGCCCGAATGAAACAGATACGCGAAGCTCTGGCGGCCGTCACGCCGGCTGCCGCGAAAACAGCGCGTGAAGCCTGGGGCGTGCAGTCGCGCAATCTGGCGAGGTTCAATGCGGCAGGCGTCAGGATCGTTTTCGGAACCGACTCCAGTACGGATGTGGGCTGGAACGACCACCAGGAGCTGACCGACATGGTGGCCGCGGGCATGACTCCCGCGCAGGTCATCACGGCGGCGACAAAGACTGCGGCCGAGATGGTCAGGCTGAGTCAACTTGGAACAGTGGCGGTGGGCAAAAGCGCCGATTTCATGGTGCTTGACGCGAATCCTCTCGAAAATATCGACAACACAAGACGGATCGCCGATGTTTATCTGCGAGGCAACAAGCTCGACCGCGCGGCCATGCGGGCGAGTTTCACCGGACAATAGATTTCATTCGGCGTACACGCTCTTCACGAAACCGGCCACGTTCATTTTCCATTCGGCGGAGAGTTGCCTGCCTGCGTCGTCGGCCGTAACGCCCTGCTTCTTCAGCGCCTGCGCGCGCGTCCGCAGTTCGGTGATGAGGGCTTTTTCCTGCGCCACCAGCGAACCGTCGCCCGGGGCGCTGTGGTCCGGCAGAACGTGAAGCGCGTTCAGCGTTGCGATTTTGTCGAGTACGGCGAGCCAGGTCGCCGGTGTGCCACCGTCGGCGGCGATGTTCGGCGCGGTTTTGTTCTGCACCACGTCGCCCGAGATCAGGGCGCGGTCGGGCTCGACAAATATCAGTTCGTCGCCTTTGGTATGGGCGGCGCCAAACCAGAGCAGCCGGACGATCGCGCCGCCGAGGTCGATCTTCGCTTCATCGTTGTAGATGACATCGGGCGTACGCAGGTTGACGTCCGCCAGGAGTTCTTTCCACTGCGCATTGCGGCTGCTGAAAGTGGCGATCAGTTCTTTCCCGTGGAGATCCATCTCCTGTTGCTGCACGGCATTTCGAATCAGGATAGTCCCCGCGGGAAATCCGGCGTCTCCGGCAGCGTGTTCGGGGTGGAAATGCGTGGTGGTCAGATAGAGCTTCGCGTTCGGCGCCGAAAGCTTCGCGGCCACGTGCGCGATGGTCGCGCCGTTTTGCGGACCGAGACCGGTATCCACGGCCAGAGTGGCTCGCTTGCCCACGACAATGGCGATGTTGGGGAAACCCATGATCGCCCACACGTGATCGGAGATCCTGACCGTACTTTCCCCGAGTATGGGGTTTTGTTGCGCGAAAACGGTTGCGGCGGCGAACGCGGCCAGAACCAAAAGGCTTCTGGTTAGCTGCATTGCTTCATTTTCCTACGCACGGCAACGGGAAGGCGATCCGACCGACCACATATGCAATGCGCGCCGCCGCTTACCAGCTATGCCGCTTACCAGCCGATGCGCTATCCGCCCTGAACCAGACTGAACTCAACGTCGACCTCAGTCAGCACTTCGACTGCGGTGCCGTTGAGAATGGTGGGGCGGTACTTCCATTGCTTCACCGCGTTCAACGCAGCTTCGATCAGCAGAGGATTTCCGCTGACCACGCTCAGGTCCTTTACGGTTCCATCGGATGCAATTATGGCGGTGAGGCGAACCGTGCCCTCAATCCGCGAACGCTTGGCAAGGAGGGGATAGACAGGAACAACCTGGTGAGTCAGGAGGGCTGCCTCCACGGCGCCGCCCAGTCGGATCCGCGTCGGCGTGGCTGGCGCCGGGGCCGCGACAGGCTTGGGCGGAGCCTTGACCGGAGGCGGAATGGGAAGAGATCCCAATATGACGTTCAATGAACCGCCGGGGACGCCTCCGGGGACGCCGCCAGGCACCCCGCCGATTACGCCGCCCGGAGACATATCCGCGGGGGGCTCGGCATCGGTGATCATCATCGCGTGTTGCGGGGCCGATTGAGGCGCGATGAGAACCGGGGCGACGAACGTCTTTGGCATGGACTTGACTGCAGCCGTTCGGGCCGGCGCACGAGGCGCGGCTGCCGGCGCGGGGGGTGGTGGAGGCGGCGCCATCAAGGCGATAGGGATAACGGACTGATGCAGCCTGCATCGGTACCAGGTCAGAGTAAGCCATCACCAGGGTGGCGATCGCCAGCAGACCCAGCTCGCCGGTGAACCCGAATATGGCACATCGCCCCTGTTGCGCATGGCCGTTGGAAAGCAACATTTGATCGAACATAAACGCCCTCCTGAAAACGTGAGTCTTTCGTTTTGCAAGTCTCCGCCCGTTTGCTTCGACCTCAGGATGCCGGCCGACTCGTTTTAATAAGGCGCTTGACTGGCGGGAGGTGAACGGCCTCTGCCTTTTTGCCGGATGGCATACGAGGTGGTTTCGCCAGACCGGCTTAGCCCTAACAAACAGCTTCGGTTAGCGATCGGTGGGAGCAGTCGCCACAGCCTGCGAGCCGCCGCAAATTTTACCCAGGCGACTAAAAGCCGATTCGAGTTCAAGCGGGCATTTGTCGCCGGCATCTCCGCCGCCCGGCTCAGGCTTGCCAAAGCGCCCGCGCCCTTTTGAGCCATAACGCGCAGGACTACGCGATAAGGCAGCGTGTTTTGGCATCGCGGGAGAGCCATTACGGGAACAATCAGGCTGATGAGCCCGCCAGATGAAGCTCGCAGGATCCTGCCAAAAACCTCATCCATCGCCTTGAAAAATCGCAGTATGAAGCCTGTTGCCGCGGGCCTCCAAAGCGCCGTTGCATTTGTTGGCGAGGCAAATGCAATCTGACTGCGCGGAGGTTGTTGATTTTTATGAGATTCACCCCTTACGTAGTGACTTGGGCGGTCCTGGCCGCGATCGTGTTGGCGCTGGCTCTCTACCGCAACCTGATGGCGCTGCACGAAGACGATAATCTGCACATCGCGACCGGCGAGGAAGCGATGATCCCCAGGCAACAGGCCTTCTATCGAGTGATGGATAGCATCGATCGCTGGGGCGAAGGATTGACCGCGTTAACGGTCGGCGGCGGCCTGATCCTTGCGGCGATATACCTGTATTCACGACTGCCACGGTAGAGCCCATTACGAAAGGGGTTCTCATTTCAGCGGGAGCAGGGGCGGAAACCATCTGCCTCTGCAACTGCTGGATCAGGTTTTGAGTTTTTTAGCTCTCGTGTGGGACTGGACAATGGCCCGATGGGTGCGGCGTCAGGCGCGAGAGATTAATCATGATCAGAGGGTTTGCCGGCAGACGATTCCTTCGGACTTTGGCAATGACTGCGCTGGCTGTCGCGTTGATGAACTGCGGCACCCAGACGGAGAACAACTCGACCGGGGGCGGCGCGTTCAAACAGGGCAACGGAGAGAGCAATGCATTGGGGCCTGCCAACGGGAATCCCGGCCCCGACGCAGGGAGCGATCCTGGCGGTGTGAATAACGCACCGAACTCCCGGTAGCCTCAGCTTCGTGGATCGGTGATGCGCCCCTCGATCGCCGACGCCGCAACCGTAAGCGTCGACCCAAGGTAATGCCGCGCTTTCGGATGACCGTTGCGTCCCGGGAAATTGCGCGCCTGGGTCGAAATCATGACCTCATCCTCCGCCATCGCACCCATGTTGAACGCCTGATTCGATCCCGCGCTGGGAGGGAAAATATTTGCGCCGGCGTCGTGCAGAATCTGGAACAGACCCTCGCGCAACGCCATGCTGTAAGTTCCCCGGCTCACCGGCACAACCTGCAGACGGACGTCAGGGTGGACTTTGCGTCCTTCGAAACAGCGCGCGAGCAGGCGAATGTCTTCGATGCGTCCGCCGGTGCTGCCACCGACTTCGGCGATATTCACTGGAATCCCCGCCGCTTCCTCGACCGGTCTTACGTTGCCCACAGTTGGAGGGCACGCCACCTGCGGACCGATTCGAGTCACGTCGATTTCCAGCACATCTTTGTAAACGATTCCCGGATCGTTGACGGGCATTTCAAATTCTTTCGCGCCGGAATGCGCCTTCGCGAACGCCACGGTCTTCTCATCGGGATTGATGAACCCGCACTTGGCGCCAACATCGATCGACATGAGCGGAAACAGCATCCGGTCGACCACGGGCAGACCCTGCATGTAAGGGCCGGCGTATTCTATTGCTTTATAGACGGCGCCGTCTTCTCCCAGCCGTCCCACAAGATACTGCGAAATATCGCGCGGCGTCACGCCCGGTCCCGTTTCTCCCCGGAAGAAAGCCTGAATCGTTTCGGGAATCCGGAACCACCCCAGGCTGTGCTGAAAACCCAGCGCGGCCATCGAATTATTGCCGACGCCGGTCGCAAACACACCGAGCGCGCCGTAAATTGGCGTATGCGAATCGCAACCGATGATCACCTGGCCCGGCTTCCACAGTCCGCTTTCGATGATGGCGTGATGCACGCTCCCCTGGCCGCAGTCGAATACGTGCCGGATGTCATGTTTTGCGGCGAATTTTCGCACTGCCGCGAGCGCCTCGGCCGCCTGCTGGGTCGCGGGCGCGAAGTTGTGATCGAACACGAAGGTGATGCGGGACGGGTCCGCGATCTTTGCATTCTCCATCTCGTTCTCGAACACCTTCATCACGAAATTGGAGCTTAGATCGTGCATCACCATCAGATCGACGTTCGCCACCACCACATCCCCCGGGCGCACTTCCTTATGGCCGCTGGCTCTGGCCAGGATTTTCTCGATCACGTTCATAGAAGTTCGGCTTTACCCGGCGCCTGTCTCCAGCTGTCGCTTGAAAACAACCGTTTCCCGTCTTTCTGGAATTCGGTGTGGAGTGCGAAGATGGCGCCATCGTCCAGATCGGCGCGGTCGCAGAATTCATAAGGGTAAGGACCGGAAAGCAGTTCGATTTTTGCTTCCCGGGCCGCGCCTGAGTTCGGCGCCAGACATCGCGCGACTTTCGCCCAATGACCGCGATACTCGAGCGCCACCGCCAGCGAAAACGAATCGCCGAGTGTTGCCCCGCCAGGAGGCAGGGGTGGAGTGTCGCCGTTCGTCGCCAGAATCACCAGATCCTCCGCGCCGGCTCGCCGGTATTTCAGTTCCAGCCGACCGACAAATTCGTGATCGACCATCCCCGCCCCGTACGCCATCTCCGCTTCCAGGATTTCGCGCGCCATTTTCGCCGCGCGGCGGTACATCTTCAATTCACTCTCATCCGGAGTCGGATGGACCGCGACCCAGGGCACGTCGACCGCATTCGGCGCCGCGAGATCGGATGGGAGTTGCGGCAGATCGAGCACCCCGATGCGCGTCCACCCCTTGTCGCCGCACATCTTCTGCAACTGCTGCGCGAGATTGGGGCTCGGCTGGATTTCTTCCAGAATAGTCACCGAGCGAATCCACGGATAAACCCGCGGCGACAGCCCACAGAGCAGGACGGGTGCGCCGTCCCGCGGGATTACCAGCAGTGCCCGGTTCCAATAGGGCATGAAGTTGGAAAAATGCCGGCCCTGATTGGAGCGCCACACGTCGGTATAGACCACCAGCGCCGGAAGATCGCGCGCGGCCAGATGATTTCGCGCCACGTCGAGCCGCTTCTCAAAGGCCGCCGGAGGAATCTCCGCCTTATCCCACGTGATCCAGCCTCGCTTCATTTCCGGAATAACTTCCTTTCGGTGGAATTCAGCGCCACGCAGCCAACCGCGGTCACCAGCAGAGTATCTCCGAAAACCATGTATCCGGACAACGGGAGATAGGTGTTGGGATGCGCGATCACCACCATGCCCTCTTTCACGATGTAATTGACATCCTCCAGCACGTAAGGGTTCTCATCCGGATGCAGGCCGAGGTTATGCCCGCGCACGCGTGTGTATTTCGGACCTGTGTAATCGCCATACCCGTACTTACGGAAAACGTCATTCTGGACCCGCGCAACATCGGCGATATTCACACCCGGCCTGAGCAACTCCTCCGCCGCCTTCTGTGCCTCGGCAAATATGGCAAACGCTTCGAGTTGCTTCGAGCTGGGTTCGCCGATGACGAGAGTCCGGCAGATCTGCGCCCAGTATCCGTCGATTTGCGGCGTCAGTTCGGTGGTTACTGAATCGCCCGGTTGTAACTTGCGCCCCGTCGGCGGTTTCATGCCGGTGACTTCCGTGCCGCCCGAGGCAATCAACATGAAGTTATCTTCGGCCCCGTGTGCTTTCAGAAAAGCTTCGACTTCCGCGACTAACTCATACTCCGTCATCCCGGGCTCGGCCGCCTCGACGAACCGTTGATATCCCCGGTCGGATAACTCCGCCGCTCTGCGGATGCTGCTGAGCTCTTCGGGGTCCTTGACCCGGCGTAATTCCTCGACCGCGACCGTCGCCGAAACCGGCTGTTTCAGCGCTTCGATGAACCGCAGCTGCATCAGCTCCATCCCGGCGACAGCTACGTTGGCATGCTGCGATTGCGACGCGAGGCGCTTTAAACCGGAGGTGAAATCGGGTGTGAACGCTACATGATCGCTGTCTGACAGCGCTTCGAAATCCCATGGGTCCGATACGAGGACGCGAACCTCGCCAGATCTGTCCAGCGCAACCGCGGCGTGAGGGCCGGAGAAGTTCACGTTTGCCAGATAGCGGAAGAAATCTTTCCGCCACGTGTGTCCGTATAACAAGAGCAAGTCCCAGCTGTTTTCAGCCATCAGGCTGGTCAGCCGGGCGAGATGTTTCGTGTTAATCGTCATCAAATTTATGGTGCGAGTTGGTAACCCACCCGGCCTTGTCGCGAGCACGCGGAGGCAGATTGACAATCTGCCCTGGAGCTAGGGCGATACGTCCTCGAGGAACCACTCCGCGGGAAGCTCCCGGCCAAGGCCCATGGCACGCGCGCGCTTCAAAACCGCCGCTCCCACCGCGGCGAACTGCGTACCCGCGCCCGTATTGTTATTGAACACCGTAATCTGATCCGCGCTCGTGCGACCCCGAATTTTCCCGGCGATGAGATCCTGTACTTCGACAATCGACTCCCACGACTTGATCCCGTTCTGCGCGACCTCCCAGACATCGGGCGATTGATCCAGACGCGCGACTTCCTTCGAATGCACCACATACAAATCCGCCCGACGGATGGTTTCATCGTCAATCTCGCGGCGCTTGTTGCTGGCGTCCGACCCGCCGATGGACGCAACATACATCCCCTTCTCGACCAGATGTCCATCGAAGACCGCGTCCCACGCCGCAGTCGCAGCCTGGACAAAATCGCTGCCCTCGACCGCTTTGCCCGGCGAATCCACCGGCTCGATACTCCGGCTCAGCTGGGCGCTCATCTTCGCGCAAAACTCCCGGCAATGTTCCTGATTCGGGCTGAAGACTTTGACTCTGTCGAACTGGTATTCGCTGCAAAGAAACTCGAGGTGCGCGCCCGCCTGCCAGCCGCTGCCGAATAATCCCAGAACCTTTGGCTTCTCCGGGGCCAGATATCTCGCGCCGACCACGCTCAGCGCCGCCACGCGAACTTTTTGAATCACTCCATCCGGCATAATCGCGATCGGTTCGATGCGCTCGAGATCGAACAGAATCACCAGGCCGCAATACCGATTGCCGGTCGCGACAGGCAGGATTCTTCGCCGCTTCACACCCGCGGTGAAGGAGAACCCGGCCATATCGGACGTGATCCGCAGCGCCCACACGCCGCTGGTTACGCCGCTGCCTTCCTGCGATTTGAAGCGGTAACGGAAACCGGGATTCTCTTTCGATTCCACCGGCATGTAAGTCTGACTACGCGGCCGGTTGATGGCTTTGCCTTCGGCCAGTTCGCGATAGATGATCTCAGTGGCGCCGATCGCGTCCTGTGGAGTCAGCGCCTTCTCCACTTCCTCATTGTTCAGAAGGATCATCGCCGGGCTATCGTCTCAAAGTGCTTCGACCCGGATTTCAGCAGAGGAATCAGGCCGCCCGCCTGCACCATTTCGAGCAGAAAGTCAGATGGCGGCGTCCCCTGAATCGATTTGCCCGAAGTCAGATTCTCCACGCTGGCACGCGTTATATCGACCCGCACGCGGTCGCCCGTTTCCACCAGGTTGTGCACCCCGCCGATTTCAAGAAGCGGCAGCCCGATCTCGTGCCCGTTGCGGTAGAAAGTTCGGGCGAACAATTCCGCCAGAATTGCGCCGAGGCCGGTCGCTTTCAAAGCCTTTGCCGCCAGCGCCCGGCCCGAGGAGCAGCCGAAATTCCGTCCCGCCACGAGGATGTCCCCCGGCTGCACCTTCAGCGGGAATTCGGGGTTCGCCGTTTCGAGAACGTGCTTGGCCATTTCCCGCGGAGTCTTCCACATGATATGAGTCGGGGTAATCAGGTCCGTGGGTATGTTATTCCCGAACTTCCAGCAGTTACCTTCGAAGACGAGTCTGTCTGCCATGGATGTTATTTAAGTCGCGGAAAGAGCTTGTCGCCTCGCCGGAATTGCCGCCGCGCGAGTTTGCCTGGCGCTCACCAGAAGCAGGAGCAGCCCGGCGCAGGCGAGTCCCAGATCCACTGTGAACGGGGTTGACCAGCGGTGTGTCTGGTCAAAAAGATAGCCTGCCACCTCGCCGCCGCTCGCGGTGCCGAGGCCGAAAAACACGTAGAAGAGACCCAGACATTTGCCCACCTGATGCGTTCCGAAGTACTCGAAAATGATCGTCGGGGCCGCATTGAAGATCCCGCCATATCCCATTCCGAAGAGGATGGCCAGCCAGTAGACCCTGTCCGATTGCGGCGCGGTGTTGAGCAGGGCGAGGACTCCCAGCGTTACGCAGATCACGCTGAAAATCATGCCCGCGCGCGCATTGATCTTGTCGGCGAGAATGCCGCTGATCAGTTTCCCCGGCGCCGCGGCGCCGAGTGCGATGGCGAGGATCAGCGCGGCGGTTTTGGGTGAAACATGCTCGCCCGTCAGATAGGAGATCAGGTTCTGCTGGACACCCAGCATCGCGTGGGCGCTGAAGAAAAGCGCAGTGCCGAAGATCCAGAACATCCGCATGCGCACGAGTTCGCCCAGCGTGGGAACCTGTCCGGAAGGTGACTTCGGACGCAGCGCGCCGCTCGTCTCGTCTCTAACGATAATCATCGTCAACACAAACGGAATCGCCATACACGAGGCAAGCACCAGGAAGGTGCCCGGGAGCCCCCGCCGGGCAATCTGCGCCGTAGCCAAACGGGGCGCAATGAACCCGCCCAGGCCGATTCCCGCATTGATGAAGCCCACCGCCAGTCCGCGCCACTGGGAAAAGAAAGGACCGATCAGAATCGAGGTGGGCAGAATGGAAACGGCTGAAGCGCCAATGCCGAGGAGAAAGCAAAACGCATAATACTGCGCAAGCGAATGGATGGTGGAAAGCAGTCCCAGCGCCACCGCGATGATGAGCGTGCCGCCCAGAATCACTCGCTTCGGTCTGAATTTATCCACCAGCGTACCCACGAACGGGGACAGGATTCCGATCAGAAACAGAACAATGGACCCGCCCGCATTCGCCTGGCTGAAATTCCAGCCGAAGGCTCTGGTAAGCGGGCGATAAATCGCGGGCCAGCAGAATAATCCGAATGCGAAAGCGACCGTCAGGATCACGAAGGAAGTGAACAGCGTCAGCCAGCTTCGAAGGCTGAGAGGTTTGGCGGCCGCGGTCATCGAACCAGTGGGATTGTATCACCCACGCCCGATAAACGGCATCGCGGTGGCCATCAGCGTCATGAATTGAACGTTGGCGTTGAGCGGCAGATTCGCCATATAGACAACGGCGTCGGCGACGTGGCTGACCGCCATGCGCGGTTCCTGCATCGTCTCGCCGTTTGCCTGGATAATGCCGCTCGACATCCGCTGGGTCATTTCGGTCTCGGCGTTGCCGATGTCGATCTGGCCGCAGGCGATATCATACTTGCGGCAATCGAGCGAAATGGATTTGGTCAGGCCGGTCATGGCGTGTTTGCTGGCCGTGTAAGGCGCAGAATTCGGGCGGGGCGCATGCGCTGAAAGAGATCCATTGTTGATAATCCGGCCTCCCCGCGGTTGCTGGGCCTTCATCAGCTTGATTGCTTCCTGCGCGCATAGAAACGCGCCGGTGAGGTTCACGCCGATGACGGCATTCCACTGATCGAGGGTGAGATCTTCCACGGGTATCGCCCGGCCGCCGTAACCGGCATTATTAAAGAGCACATCGAGCCGCCCGAACATTTCGCCCACGCGCGCGAACAGCGCCCGCACCGATTCCTGTTTGCTGACGTCGGCGGGAACGACAAACATCCTGCCGCCGTTCGGGTCCGCCGCAGCCGCGGTCTTTTCCAGCTCCGGCGCGCGCCGGCCGGCCACGACCACCGAATATCCCGCCGCCTGCAAGGCCAGGCTGGCTGCCTTGCCGATGCCACTGCCGGCGCCCGTGACGAGCGCAATCTTTCCGGTCCCTACCATAGTCTTTGTCCTAACGACTATAACCTGCGACAGCCCGGCATAGCCGAATGACCGCCGTGAGATGTTAGCCTCATCAGCGCGTGTCGCCCTCGGATCTTCAAAGTCTTATCCAGAGCTTCGTCGCCGCGGCGGCTCAACCGGCGGTGCTGGATCAGGGCGAAGAACCGCTTTCTCTGATCGCCGATCAGTGGAGCGCCTCCGAATGGAATGGCCGCCTCGTGCTGCAGGCCTGGGACCGCGAACGCAACCTGGTGCGCAAAATCGTCGGCCTGAAGGAACGCCGCCGGGACCGGATCATTTTCCTCGTGGAGCGCTTCCCAAAATCCGAAGGAGAGCTGCAAATCGCCGATCTCGATTCGCCGAACGGACGCGAGATGGAGCGAAGGACCACACGCCTGGCCTTCCGCGAACGCTTCTACCTGATGCTGGCGCGTGAATTTCCGGGCTGGCGCATCGAAGACATCAGCTCCGAGGCAGACCTCGAGCAAAGCCTTTCGCCGTCGTATACGCGCGCGTTTCTGCGGCTCGGAAATTCGGGTATTGCCGTCATGGGGGCCGCGCCGGGCGCCGAGTGCGCGGGTATCGCGGCATTCGGTTTGATCTGGCTCGATTATCTTCGCCGTCGCGAAAAAACGCTTTCGCTGGCACGATTACTGCTCTTCGTGCCTCTGGGTCGCGAGAGCGAAGTCGCGTTCCGCGCCGCATGTCTCAATCCGAACGTGGTGGCATGCCAGTTGTTCGCGTTCGATGAAAAGGACCGCGCCGGAGTAATCGATTTTGCCGACGCCGGTAATGTCGAATCCACGCTGCCACCCTGCCGGCGCGCCGGGTTGCCCAATACGTACGTGGAGACACTGCCGCAGCTTACCGACGTGGATGTCGTCGAACGATCCGACGGCTCGATCAGCTTTCAGGTACGCGGCCTCGAATTCGCCCGCGCCGCCGGAGGCAAACTCACCTGCGGTATCGCCAGACGAAAACGGGCCAGTATCCAGGAGGTTCAGGCGATGGCGGCCGAAATCGCCCGCGTGCGGCATCCCGACAGCGGCGATCGCCAGCATCCGCTCTACTCGCTTTATCCCGAAGGCTGGCTGGAGGCGCAGGTGCGAGCGCATCCGCAGGCCATCGACGCAGCGCTTCGCCCGGTGCCAATCTACGGGCAGGTCCCAATTTTCAGTGCCGCGGACCGCGGCGTCATCGACCTGCTTGGCATCGATCACACCGGCCGTCTGGCGGTGATCGAACTCAAAGCCACCGCCGATCTGCAGCTTCCTTTCCAGGCGCTCGATTATTGGCTGCGCGTGCGAAAGCACCTGGTTGCGGGAGACTTCGAGAGGCTCGGCTATTTCGTGGGTCACGTTATCGCTCGCGAATCGCCGCGGATTTTGCTCGTGGCTCCCGCGCTCGAATTCCACTCGACGACCGAAACTGTACTGGCAGCGTTTTCGCCGGAGATCGACATCACCCGCATCGGGCTGGCCGCCGACTGGCGCAGCGGCTTACGGGTGATGTTCCGCCTCCGTGGCAGCGAGAAGCCGGGGTAGCCGGGCCAAGTCAAAAAGGCCGCGGCCAAGGTCGTGCCCGAGGCCGTCCAGTGCCAGAAGCTCTGTCTTTGCGGGGATTGTCGCAATTGCCGCGCGGATCTCCGCGATCGTGCCGAATGGATCTTTCGTACCGTGCACGAATAGCGCCGGCGTACGCAACGCGGGAAAATGGGCGATCCGCAACTGATCCGGCTTGTTGGGTGGATGCAGCGGGTAAGAGAGCAGCAGCAATGCGTCCGCAACCGACGGCTCTTCCGCCGCCAGCATCGTCGCCTGGCGTCCTCCATAGGAATGCCCACCCAGAACGACCGGGCCGTCGACCCGCTGGCGCATCTCCGCTACCGCCTGCCGCAGGCTGTCGCGATCCTGCGCCGCGGTCGCGGGTGAAGGCGGACCGAACCGTCGCCGCTGCCGGAACGCCATGTCGAAGCGGAGCACGCGGTATCCGGCCGCGGTGAAGGCCCCCGCCACAGCGATCAACAGAGGCGCTTCGGAATTACCACCGGCGCCGTGCGTGAGTACCAGACCGGGAGTCATTGCCGTCACAGTAACACGGAAAGACCGATATAATTGGTGGCGAATGGACGTTTTCGACGAACTCATCCACCTTCGTAACCTGGGCCAGAAATGCGCGCTGGCCACCATCGTGCAGGTGCGCGGCTCGATCCCCAGCTTCGAGAGCGCGAAGCTGCTGGTGCGCGAGGACGGCTCGATGGTGGGTACAATCGGCGGCGGCTGCGTGGAGGCGGAAGTCTGGAACGCCGCGCGCGAAGTCATCGCCACGAACAAGCCCCGTCACATGTCGTTCAGCCTGGGCCAGGATGCGGCTTACGACAACGGGCTGATTTGCGGAGGGCAGTTGGACGTTTTCGTCGAGTGCATCACGCCTCAGCCGGCGGCGCTGATTTTCGGCGGCGGACACATTTCGAAAAGCCTTGCGAAAGTGCTCGACCTGGCAGGTTTTCGCGTATCCGTGATCGATAATCGCGAAGCCTTCGCCAATCGGGAGCGCTTCCCCGACGTCGCCGCAGTGCACGCCGGCGAGTACGAGGAGGTTTATCCGAAACTGGGCATCACGGAATCGACTTACATCGTGATCGTAACCCGCGGGCACCGCGACGATATGCGGGTGCTGCGCTGGGCCGTCACCACCCAGGCCCGCTATATATCAATGATCGGCAGCAAGCGCAAGGTGATTGCGGTGGTGAAAGAACTCGAAAAAGAAGGGGTTCCGCATGAGGCCTTCGAGCGGGTGTACGCGCCGATGGGTCTCGAGATCGGCGCGGTGTCGCCTGAGGAGATCGCGATTTCCGTCGGGGCCGAGATGATCGCCATGCGGCGCGATCCGGAAGGCAGCTGGCGCTCGCTCTCGAAATCGATCTTCTTCGACGAACACCTTCGCGAGCACATGCGCGCGACCCCGCAGTGAACGCGGCCGCGATCATCCTCGCAGCCGGCGAGTCGCGCCGCATGGGGCGGCCCAAAGCATCGCTTCCGTTCCGTGGAGGCACCTTCGTCAGCGCCATCGCCGAAAATCTGGGACGCCGCTGTTCGCCCGTAATCGCCGTGTTCGGATTCGATGCGGCGCGAGTCAGCCAGTCCGCGCCGGTGGGGGTGATGCCGATCGAGAACCCCGACTACAGACACGGAATGCTGACGTCGTTGCAGGCGGGCTTGCGCGCCGTTCCCGATGCCTGCGACGCGATTTTGTTCACTTTGGTCGACCATCCCGCCGTCATGCCTGAGACTGTTGACGCCGTCATGCAGTCGAGCGCGATGATTGCGATCCCGCGCTGCGAGAATCGCCGGGGACATCCGGTGCTGATCCGCAGGGAGATCGCCGGGGAGTTTCTGCGGGAGCCTGTCACGTCGAAAGTGCGCGATGTGATCGACCGGCATTCCGCCGAGATCGATTACGTCGAAGTGCATGATCCGGGGATTTGGGACGACGTCGACGACCCTGTCCTCTATGAGAAACTGCTGGCGCGGGAGGCGGCGCGGCTATGAAGCGCTGGGTGCTTCTGGCAGTCGTGCTGCTGCTTGCGGCCGCGCTGTATGTACCCAGAATCAGCGCCGACTCTTATCGGGAACGGGCCCATGTGGCGCTCGAAAGGGCTCTCCACCGCAAGGTCAAGATCGGCAAGGTCCGATTCCAGTTGTTACCGAAACCCGCGATCACTATCAACGACGTAGAGATCGGAGAAGACCCGGCTATCGGAATTGAGCCTCTGGCATACGTGACGACTCTCGAGGCCGTGCCTCGTTTTTCCGCGCTATTTGGAGGACCGCTCGAATTCGCGTCGGTCGATCTGGACGAGGCTCACCTCAATTTGACGCGGGTCGATTCCGCCTCGAGCGGCGTGCGCTGGAACTTCGCTTCTCTGCTGGAGCCGAAGCTGCTGACGGCTTTTCCGAGCATCCACATGCGCGGGGGGCGCATCAATTTCAAGTTCGGCGATACGAAATCCCTGTTCTACCTGGTGAACACCGACATCGATTTATGGCCGCCGGGTTCCGCGAAGGAACCGTGGACGCTGCGGTTGCACGCTGAACCTGCCCGCACCGACCGTCCGGCACGAGGTTTTGGCAACTTCACCGCACGCGGCCAGTGGCTGCCGGCGAACGGCTCGACCACGCTCGACGTGCGCCTGGAGCAGAGCGAACTCGGCGACATGCTGACGCTTTTCAACGGTTACGGATCGGGCATTAACGGGCATATTTCCGGTGAGGCTCATCTCGCCGGCCCGCTCGACCGTATCGGTCTGGCCGGGCGTATGACGGTATCGAATCTCCATGGCTGGAGCCAGTCGCCGCCGGAGGGTGAGGAATGGCGGTTTTCGATCGGCGGCACGATCAACGCGCCGGGACAGGTGATCGATCTCAACGCGAATACGAAGATATCCCGAACTCAGTCGCCGCTGCAGCTTCGCTATCGCGTGGCGGACTATCTGCGGCGTCCACGCTGGGGGATCACCGTCAATCTGAACCATTTTCCCCTGGCGCCAATTCCCGAGATTGCGCGCAATCTCGGATTTGTCATACCCGCCGACTTCAAGTTCGATGGCACGGCGGATGGCGCGGTGGGATATTCGGTTCCCGAAGGCTTGCCGCGCATGGACGGAGCGCTGAATGTTTCGAATTCCACGCTGATCGTGGCGGGTTCGCCGCCGCTGCATCTGCCCAATGCTGAACTGAGGTTCGCCGGAAGCGCCATCAAACTTGAAGCCACCGAGATACGTAACGACAGCAACGAAACAGCGGCCATTCAGGGCGATTGGGATATCACGACGCAGAAATTCGAGGCCGAGCTTTCGAGCGATGGAATGGCCATCGGGTCGCTGCGGCGCCAGGTTTCGCTCGCCGGAATACCGCTGTTGAGCCACGCGACCTCGGGCACGTGGAGCGGCGATCTGCGCTACAGCCGCGCTGCAGGCAAAACCGGAGGATGGGCGGGGACCATCAACCTCGGCGACGCCGATATTCCATTCGAAGCTTTCGCCGCGCCCGTGCACGTGGTTTCGGCGGACGCCACCATCGATGGGCCGGAGCTGGCAATGAAGCACATCGATCTGGTGGTCGGCGGCATTGGCGCGCAGGGCGAGTATCGTTACGATGCCACAGCGGCGCGTCCGCACAGGTTCCGCATCACTGTGGCGCCGGCGAGCGGCGCCGCCATCGAGAAGCTGCTGCTGCCGGCGCTGCGCCGCGGTAATTTTCTTACATATGCCTTCAATTTCGGGCGCGTTCCGGAGCCCGACTGGCTGCGCAACATGCGGGCCGACGGAATCATTCAAACGAGCGCCCTCGATCTGGGCGGCAGCCAGTTCACAAAGGTGCGCGCGCGCATGATCTGGGAAGGCACCAGGATCGAATTCACGGGACTGCAGGCGCTGTTCGACGATGCCGCATTCGCCGGAGGCGCGACTATACGGCTGGCCGGCCGGCAACCGGCCTACCGCGTCGAAGGCAAGCTGACCGGATTGCCCTGGCGCAACGGGACAATCGACGCGGACGGAACGCTGGCGACCTCGGGCATGGGGCAGGACCTGTTTGCGAACCTGCGGGCGCAGGGGTCCTTTGAGGGAAAAGAGATCGACCTGGCGGCGCTGGATTCTTATGACTCGGTGGCCGGTTCGTTCGAGTGGGCATGGGATGCGCGAAATCCGAAGCTGAAGTTGACGCAACTGGTGATGAAAACCGGTGCGGAAACGTATTCGGGAAGCGCCGAGATGCAGGATAACGGACAGCTGGTGATCAAGGTCAGCGACGGCACGCGGCACATTCAGGCTTCGGGCGGGATCATGCGCGGGGATGTGTTCAAGCCGGTTACGCCGTGATTTGGCGCGCGTGCGTCCGGAAGTGCAGGGTGAATCGCGCCCCGCGATCCGATTCGGCGTGCACGCTTACGGAACCGCCCTGCTGGCGCATGAGTTCGCGCACGATCGATAATCCGAGGCCGGTGCCCCGTGCGCCTTTCGTGGTGAAAAATGGCGTGAAGATTTCCTTCCTCTGTTCGGACGGTATGCCGGGACCGGTATCGGCAACTTCAATGGCTCCCGGCATCGCCACGATGCGAAGCGTTCCTCTTTCTTCCATGGCGCTGCAGGCGTTCGAAATCAGGTTCGTCAAGGCGCGCTTCACCGCCAGCGTATTGGCTTCAATCGCGGGCAGCCCGGCGGGAATGTTCAGCGCCAGATCGACGCCCGCGGGCAGGCGAAGCTGGGCCGTAAAGCGCCTGAGGAATGGAGCCGGGTCGACCGCGCTGAGCGTCAGCGGTTCGCCCCGGCAGTAAGAGAGCAGGCTCGAAGTCAGAGCCGAGCAGCGCTCAACCGCGGCTCTTGCGCTTTCCACATCCTCCGACGAAAGATGATTCACAATGATAGTAAGTTGGTTATTGATATCGTGCGCGATTCCAGCCGCGGCCGATCCGATGATCTCAAGCCTCAATGTCTTCACGGCTCCATGTTAGATTCGCAGATGCGGGATCGGGCCGGATTGCTCCGTAAGTAACTGATTCATGAGAAAACAAATCCACGCCGCGCTTGTGACCACTTTCATGACACTTTCCATGACATCTTCCGCTTCGGCCGCCGAAACTCCATCGCTGGCCGAGCTCCAGCAGATGGCCGCTCGCTTCGCCCCGGCGCCTCTGCCCGTCGATACGTCCAGGCTTTCCCCCGGCGATCGGGCCGCGCTGGCAAAGCTGATCGAAGCCGGGCGCGTCATCAACCATATTTTTCTGCAGCAGGTCTGGAGCGGAAATCTCGCTCTTTACGACAGGCTGAAGCAGGATGCTTCACCGCTCGGCAGAGCCAGGCTTGAATACTTCCGACTCAACAAAGGGCCATGGTCGGATCTGGACGATCACAAAGCGTTCCTGCCGGGCGTCCCGGAGCGGAAGCCGCTGGGCGCGAATTTCTATCCGGAAAATACGACTCGGGAAAGCTTCGAGGCCTGGGCAAAGACACTGTCTCCCGAAGCGCGCGCGCAGGCTGAAAGTTTTTTCACGGTGATTCGAAGCGGCCCGGACGGCAAGTTCCACGCCGTGCCGTATTCGGAAGCCTATAAGACGGACCTTGCGGCCTGCGCCCAGGATCTGCGGGACGCGGCGAAGCTCACCGGCAATGCCACACTGAAGCGTTTCCTCGAAACGCGGGCTGCGGCCTTCCTTTCGAACGATTACTACGCGAGCGACGTGGCCTGGATGGATCTGGATGCGCCGCTCGACATCACGATCGGGCCATACGAGACGTACAACGACGAGTTGTTCGGCTACAAGGCCGCATTCGAGGCGTATATCAACGTGCGCGACGACGCCGAAACCGCGAAGCTGACGTTTTTCGGCGATCACATGCAGGAAGTGGAGAACAATCTCCCGATCGAGCCTGAATACCGGAACCCGAAAATCGGAGCCCTCTCGCCGATTCGCGTAGTGAACGAGGTTTTTGCCGCCGGCGATGGCGATCACGGCGTGCAGACGGCGGCCTACAATCTGCCCAATGACGAGCGCGTCGTGCATGAAAAAGGCAGCAAGCGGGTAATGCTGAAGAACGTGCAGGACGCGAAGTTCAAGAGCACTCTGGAGCCGATCGCGAGGATCGTACTAACGCCGCAGGCGCGCGGTTCCCTGAGTTTCGATTCGTTCTTCACCCATATTGTGGCGCATGAGATGAGTCACGGCATCGGGCCGCATCAAATCACGGTGAATGGCCGCGCCTCGACGCCGCGGCAGGAACTGAAGGAGCTCTACAGCGCCGTTGAAGAAGCCAAAGCCGATGTGCTCGGGCTCTTTATGCTGCAGCTGTTTTCCGATCGCGGCTATCTGAAGCACGACGAGAACAGGCTCTACACGACGTTTCTCGCGTCCTCCTTCCGCACGCTGCGTTTCGGGCTCAACGAAGCCCATGGGAAGGGGATGGCGCTGCAGTTCAACTATCTCGTGGACAAGGGGGCATTCGTGCACCGGGGAAACGGCTGGGAGGTGGATGAGTCCAGGGTGCGGGGCGCCGTCCGCGATCTGGCGCACGACCTGTTGACGATCGAAGCGAGGGGAGACTATGCCGGTGCGAAACGGATGCTGGACACATTCGGCGTCCTGCGGCCGGAGATGAAATCGACGCTGGCCGCGATCGATCACCCGGCGGGGAAAGTGCCCGTGGATATCCGGCCGATTTTCACGACAGCGGAAGAGATTGCGCCCGGCCGGTGAGAATCAAACAGCGATTTTGCTGGTGCGGATGAAAGGACTTGAACCTTCACTTCCTTTCGGAAACCAGAACCTAAATCTGGCGCGTCTGCCAGTTTCGCCACATCCGCACTGGGAAGATCTGGTTGGATTATAACAGCGGTGCGCCGCGGTTCTGTTCGCAACAGGGCCCGCCGAGCGGGTTGGCAAAGGGGATCGGCCAGACTCCCCTATGCTAACCTGACGGGTACGGACGTCGCGGCGCTGCCCAGTCTTACATTCCCCAGGAGCCGGTAGCTCAGTTGGTAGAGCATCGCACTTTTAATGCGGTGGTCGCGGGTTCGAGCCCCGCCCGGCTCACCAAAATAATTGAAAATAAACCGATTAACATCGTTTGCAGATCTGAACGAGCATCGCATTTCGAATCCCATCATGTTGCCAAATTATTGATAGTACGTGGATTGGCGCATCGCATTTTTGTCGATGGCCGGCTCTGGAGGCACAAAAAGGCCCTGTTTTTGGGCTAGCTCGCGGGAGTGTTTGACGGACACCGCCCAGACGACGGTCCTGACACCATGTCTGATACCGAACTGGGGCTCTGGTGGGAAGGGGATTTATCGACAGTTATCGGACACTTCTTACCTAGCTAGAAGGTCTTTTTGTTTCAATGAGTGTTGGCGCCGCAAATCAACCGGAGTATGCGGGCTCGTCGAGGGCTCGAGCGCGCAGGCGCTTCGGTCGCCCTAAACACGTCCCTGCGGAAAAGGCAGCGCTCACGTGTTTGGAAGTCTTCTGTATTTGAATCAGTTACGAATTCTCGGGCAGGTCTTTCTGTAGGGCTCGTCCGGCAAATAAATCTTCCATTGCGCCGGCGTGAGATTGAATGGCAGGAAGTCGCAAGCGGCCTCGATAAGGTCTGCAGGATGGTAAAGATAGAGCTGCGCCTCACGGTCGGACGACACGAGTAAAGTCTTGCCATCCGGGCTAAAGGCGACGGCGTAGACGGCGCCGTGGTACTGAAGATCGGCACGGGGCTGACCGGTCTCGACATCCCACAGCCACGCAGTCTTGTCATAGCTCCCGGTGGCGACAGTGTTACCGTCCGGGCTGAAGGCAACGGCTGTCACGCCGGCTTGGTGCTGGAGGGCGGCGCGGAGCCGGCCGGAAAACGCATCCCAAAGCCGCGCGGTCTTGTCGTCACCGGCGGTTGCGACAGTCTTACCGTCCGGGCTGAAGGCCACCGCACGCACGCGATCTTGGTGTTGGAGGGTTGCGCGCAGTTCGCCGGAAAACGCATCCCAAAGCCGCGCGGTCTTGTCGTCACTGGCGGTTACGACAGTCTTGCCGTCCGGGCTGAAGGCCACCGCGCGCACGGAATCTTGGTGTTGGAGGGTTGCGCGCAGTTGGCCGGAAGACGCATCCCACAACCGCGCGGTCTTGTCAAGACTGGCGGTGGCGACGGTTTTGCCTTCCGGGCCGAAGGTGACAGCGACCACGTTGCCTTTGTGCGGGAGGGTAGCGCGTAGTTGGCCGGAAGAGGCATCCCAAAGCCGCGCAGCGTTATCCAGATCGGCGGTAGCGACGATCCTGCTATCAGGGCTAAAGGCGGGGGCGCAGAGGGGCCACGGGGCGTGCGGGAGCGTGACGCGGGGCTTGCCTGAGACGGCATCCCACAGCCTCGAGACGGGACCGTCCGGAGTCCCGACGGTCTTACCGTCCGGGCTAAAGGCGACTGCTAAGACGATCGACCGCTGCTGAAGGGTAACTCCTATTTGGCCGGAGACGGCATCCCAAAGTCGCACGGCATTGTCGCTATTGCCTGTAGCGACTGTTTTACCATCAGGGCTGAATGCTACGGCGCTAAGGCTTTGCGGGAGGATCGCACTGCGATCACGAGACGAGGCGTCCCACAGCGTGGCTGTCCTGTCGTCGGCCGTCGCGATGATCTTTCCATTCGGGCTAAAGGCAATGGCGCGAACGATGTTTCGGTGCTCAAGGGCGGCGCGCGGTTCGCCGGAGGCGACATCCCATAGCCGTGCGGTGTTGTCGACGCCCGCGGCGACGATTCTGCCGTCAGGGCTGAAGGCAACAGCGTGGACAATCCCTTTTTGTTGAAGGGTGGCGCGAAGCTGGCCGGAAACGGCATCCCACAGCCGTGCGGCGCTGTCGTCGCCCGTGGCGACCTCCCTGCCATCGGGGCTGAAAGCGAGGGCGTAAACAGCACCTTGGTGCTGAAGGGTTACCCGAAGCTGTCCAGAGGAGGCATCCCACAGCCGCGCGGTCCGATCGAGACTCGATGTGCCGACGGTCTTGCCGTCCGGACTAAATGCGATCGCAGTTACGTTTGATTGGTGGTGTCCGAGGGCGACGTCGGGCTGTCTCGAGGCTAAATCCAACAGACGCACGTCGGATGCCGCCCAAACCGTAGCGAGGGTTTTGCCGTCAGGGCTGAAGGCAACAGCGCCTGCCAGTACGCTCTCAAAGGTCGCGCGGAGCCGACCGGTCGAGGTATCCCACAGTCGCGTTGACCAGCCGTCAACTGTGGCAACGGTCCTGCCGTCTGGGCTGAAAGCGACGGCGGAGACGGCGCCACGGGCGCCACCGTCCTGAAGGGTGGCGCGAAGCTGGCCGGAAACAGCATCCCACAGCCACGTGGTCACATTGCTGGCGGTAGCGAGGGTCTTGCCGTCCGGGCTGAACGCGACGGCGTTCAAAGACTCCGCGTGCGGGAGCGTCGCAATGATGCGCCGCTGAAGCGGGATGCGCGTCATGAGCCCGCTTACTCCCGTATCGACCGGCTTCCGAAGCACGGACTCGATAAAAAGCGGCAACTGGGGCGCGTCCGGGTCAGCTGCCTTGATCGCAAGATACTTCGACAGGGCCTCCGTGTATCGGGCGGAACTCTGGGCGGTCAATCTTTCAGCTTTGCTCTGCGCTTCGTTCGCCTTGTCGCGAGCGCGCTCCGCTGCGCGTAGATTTGTGACTTGGCGAGCGGTCTCTTGGGTGGCTGCCTCGGCTTCGCTTTTGGCGGTTCGCGCAGCCCTTTGTTGGGCTCTGGCTTCGGTCGTGGCTCGGCCCAGCGAAACGTAGGCACTTCTTACTAGAATTCCCAAAGTGGCGAGCACAATTGTTAAAACTGTGGTCGCGAGGCGTTGCCGGCGGCTGCGGCGCCAATAGCCGACATTATTTAGGATGCGCTGAATTACGCAGTCCGAAGGGTGGCCGGAACTTCGATTGTGATCAGTCTCCGCGAGGACGGGGAGGCCTTTAAAATATGTCCGCCAGACGGCCTCCCCGTCGGGGGCAGGAAGCTGGATGAGAATGATGGGGCCGTTGCTCCATTTCTTAAACGTTAGGACTTCGGCTTCGATATGCCTGGAGTCCGACGCGCCGCTGGTAGCGACTAGGATAAAAACTTTGCTGAACGCTATGCTGATTTTTAGCCCCAGTGGAATAGTCTCGCCCGCCCTGCTCTCTTGGATGTCCATGCGGGGAGAGATATGGCGGGCGAGTTCCCGTTCCAAGGCTTCAGAGTAATTGGCTCCGTCCCGGCGCGAGTAGGAAACGAAGGCGTCAAACCCAAACAGGAGCTTGATCGGAACGATTGCCGCCCTGACAATGGATAGAAGCACGGGCTGTCTTAAACATCAGATATCATATCCAACGCCGATGCGACCTGCGGGATACGAAAAGCCGACATGCCATGCGCACCACGCGAGGCAAGGGCCTGCCATCCGAGCAAGAGGCGCTGACTGCGCTCCGCCGTGCCGCGAATGTGGCAAGACATGGCCAGCGCTTGCGTGGCCGCCCGCGCCGTTGTTTTCTAACGACTGCCGGCTTAAAGCCGTTAGAATCCAACACGACTTAAATTCGCGCGGGGACGGCTGAAGCCGTCTGGAAGGTGCCCGGCTCAACGCTCGTGCGCGCAACTCCGCCACTCGACCGCGCAGTATCTTGTATCTGTACTTTGTACACCAGAGCACGTGATACTGCAAATCGAACACCGCGTGCGTGCTATACCTGTAATCCGCCACTCCCTCATTGTCTTGGGCGTGGAACCAAGCTGCTCAAAGCTGGCCGCCTCAAAGGCGGTGGGATTAAACCCGGCGACCGGAGCTAAACGGAACGGTCCAACCTCACACACCTAGCGAATGATTCCTGTTGATAACAGCCCTTTCGACAAGTAAAGCCCTCTCCGGGATAATCCGCACCCTCAACTCTGTAAAGAAAGACCTTCTTTCCGACTCCCAGTCGCCAACTCGTGCGGTCCAGCTTCGCCGGCTTTTCCCATTTCCCGTGTTACCATCGCAGCTACCCCGCCGATGGCCAGCGAGGACTTCACAAAGGGCTCACTCTCCCTGGTGGTAGCCGTGACCGGGCACCTCAAACTAATCGACGAGGATATTCCGCGTTACGAAACCGAAATCCGCGTCATTTTTAAGAAACTAAAACACGCCTACCGCCATACCCCGATCCTGCTGCTTTCCGGCCTGGCCGAAGGCGCCGACCGAATCGCCGTGCGCGTGGCGCAGGAAAAGGAAATCGCGGTTTCTTACGCTGCGATCCTCCCCATGCCGGAAGATCTCTATCGCACTGAATTCGCCAGTGAAGCGAGCGACCGGGAATTCTGCGAAATGCGCGACCGCGCGGTCCGATGCATCACTCTGCCCCTTGCTCCCGGAGTCACCCCGGAGATGGTTCGGCTTGCAGGCGAGCCGCGGGCACATCAGTACCGCCTTCTCGGCGAATACCTGGTGCGTTACAGCCAGATCCTCATTGCCATCTGGGACCGGGATCGCGCGCGCAAGGAAGGCGGTGCCACAGATGTCGTGGACATGAAACTCCGGCGAGACAGTCGCCATCACCGCCTCTCCCGGTCGCGAATCAACGCCGAAGGCGCGGGCCCGGTATACATCATCCCCGCCCGAACTCCGGGATCCGGGCATTCCGCCACTCCCGCGCTCAAATGCGAGGAAGCTGTCCCCCACGGGACCACATGGGCGGGTTATCACGCCTGCTACCTTTTGCTCGATAAGTTCAACGCGGACGTCGCCCAGGCCGGCAAAGACTTCCCAAAAGCAGTCGCCAGAAGCCGCAGGGACCTGTTCCCCAAAGGCGAACCGGTGGGCCTCACGCCCGCTATGAAATGGGTGATGGGGGCCTATTCGCGCGCCGACGCCCTTGCCATCCGCTATGCCGAACGCGGTCTTCTCAGCTGGCAGTTCGCCTTTGTCATGCTGGCGTTCGCGGGGCTGTTCCTGGCGCTTTCCCATATCTCTGGCCAAAACGATTTGCTTTACGGCTACTACGCCTGTCTCGCCGCTGCGGCCCTGCCTATTCTCCTCGAACGAAGGGCCGAACTGCGGGGCCGCCACGAAGATTACCGGGCACTGGCGGAAGCCCTTCGTGTCCAGTTTTTCTGGATGGTGGCCGGCCTCCCCGACCTCGCAGCCGATAAGTACCTTCGCAAACAGGCCGGAGAAATGGTCTGGATCCGCGACGCCATCAGCGAATGCGCACTGTATGAGGGCGTCCTCAGCCTGAGTCCGGCGCAAATTGAGGGACTCGCCGGCCGATTGCGTCTGGCTCGCGAATGGGTCGTCAGTCAGAGGAACTATTTCCTGAAAACCGGCAGGCGCCATAAGCGCAAAAAGCTCGCCTTCCATATTCTGGCCACCATCGCCGGAATCACCGGGCTCGCCCTGCCGCTGCTGAACCGGTTTTTCACTTTCGGCGAGTGGACTGCAGTCACCGCTCCGGTCGCCATGTGGTGGGCGGCGCTGGCGTGTGATTACGTCGAGCGCCGGGGCTTCACGCAGGAGGCCCGGCAGTACGCACAGATGCACACTTTGTTTCACGATGCCGACCGGGATCTGGAGGAATTCGAATCCAACGGAGAGTTCGGCAAATGTGAGGAGACCCTGCGGGAACTGGGCTGCCATTCATTGGCCGAAAGCGCGGACTGGCTGGCCATGCATCGCGAACGAAAGCTTTCGGCCAACCTGGGAGCGAAATAGGTGTTTCCCGAATATTACGATTGCTTCCTGAGCTATTGTTCTGAAGATGCTGCCGTGGCCGAAGAAATCCACGCGCGCCTGACTGCGGCAGGTTTCAAGGTCTGGTGGGACAAGGCCTATCTCGCACCCGAAATGCGCTGGCATGAGGAGATCGAACGGCATTGCGAGGCCAGCCGCATCGTGATTCCTCTACTGACGCCGCAATGGAAAAATTCGCTCTGGACTCGTTATGAAACCTACGGCGCGGCGCGCGTGGTTCCTTTGCTGCTTCGGGGCACGTGGACGGAAGCGGTCACGCCGCCCCTCTCAATCTTTCAGAGCGATCTGGTGGTTTACGAGTCCGCCACCTCCTCCGACTGGGAGCGGTTGATCGCACGCCTGCAGACCTATCGCGATGAGCCGCGGCCCGTGCGTGGGGAAAAAGGCCGGGCAACCCTCCTGAAACACCGTCCGATCGAGCATTTCGTCGGGCGTGACCCAACCATGGTCGAACTGCACGAGAAGCTGTTTCTGAGCCGGCCGACGGCGCTGACGCAGGGCAGCGTGATCGCGCTTCCGGCGCTGGGCGGCATCGGCAAGACCACCCTGGCGCGCCATTATGCGGAGAAGTTCTGGCGCTGCTATCGCCAGATGTTCTGGGTGGATTGCCGCACCGGTCTGGAGACCGGGTTCGCGGAGATTTACGACCTGCTGAACCCGGGACAGGAGCAAGCCGTTAAGGTCGAGATTCGCGCCAAACGGGCCAAACAGGAACTGGAGCAGCCGTATTCGGAACAGAGGCTGCTGATTCTCGACAACGCCGAGAATGAGAAGTCCGTTCTTCCCTGGCTCCCGGCTTCCGGGAATTGCCACGTGCTGATTACTTCGCGCTTTACGGAGTGGTCGGAGGGGATTGCCACGCATCCGGTTTGGGTACTGGACCCGGAGCCGGCGCGGGAGCTGTTGCTCCGGCGCGGCGAGCGGGCAGGGATTGCGGGCGAGGAAGCGGCGGCGGATCGGGTGGCGGAGAAACTGCAGTACCTGCCGTTGGCGTTGGAGCAGGCGGCAGCATATGTGGCGCAGCATCCCGAGGTCGGGTTTGCGGACTATTCGCGGCGATTTGAGGTAAATGAGCGACATTATCTGAAGAGGCGGACGCCGGGCGCGACGGACTATCCGGATTCGGTTTATCTGACCTGGAGGACGACACTTGATGCGCTGCCGGCCGGTGCGCGCGCGATGTTGCGGCTGCACGCATTCTTCGCGCCGACACCGTTCCCCGTCAGCCTCTATATTGCCGGGGCGGAACAACTGGCGGCAGAGGCGGCGACGGATGTTCCCGATGAGGAAGCCGTTCGCGACTGGAAGGAAAGCCTGCTGCGATATTCGATGGCGAAGCAGGAGTCGGGCGGATGCATTTTAGTCCATGCGCTGGTGCAGGCGGTGGAACGGCACGAGATGGGCGACCGCGCCGGGAAAGTTGCGCAAAGAGCGGCCGAGATGTACTTTCGTGCGACGCCGGCGCCCTCGTGGGATCGCGAAAGCCAGCGTATCTGGGCCGGACTGGTCAGCCATTCGCGCGCATTGGCCGGATGCGATTTGGTCGAGAGAGAATTACAGGCAAAGATCTGGGGGGAACTGGCCAGCGCGTTTCGCCACGCCGGAAGCTACCGCAAGGGCTCGGAGGCAGCCCGCCGCGCTCTCGAAGCCAGGGAGCGCGTGCTGGGAGCCGAGCATCCCGATACCCTCGGTTCGGTCAACAATCTGGCGGGCATGCTGGAGAGCCAGGGGGATTACGCCGCCGCCGAGCCTCTCTACCGCCGCGCTCTCGAAGCCTGGGAGCGCGTGCTGGGACCCGAGCATCCCGATACCCTCACTTCGGTCAACAATCTGGCGGGCCTGCTGGCGAGACAGGGGGATTACGCAGCCGCCAAGCCTCTCTACCGCCGCGCTCTCGAAGCCTGTGAGCGCGTGCTGGGACCCGAGCATCCCGATACCCTCGGTTCGGTCAACAATCTGGCGTACCTGCTGAAGAGTCAGGGGGATTACACCGCCGCCGAGCCTCTCTACCGCCGCGCTCTCGAAGCCTGGGAGCGCGTGCTGGGACCCGAGCATCCCGCTACCCTCACTTCGATCAACAATCTGGCGGGCCTGCTGGCGAGCCAGGGGGATTACGCCGCCGCGGAGCCTCTCTACCGCCGCGCTCTCGAAGCCAGGGAGCGCGTGCTGGGACCCGAGCATCCCGATACCCTCGGTTCGGTCAACAATCTGGCGGGCCTGCTGGCGAGCCAGGGGGATTACGCCGCCGCCGAGCCTCTCTACCGCCGCGCTCTCGAAGCCAGGGAGCGCGTGCTGGGACCCGAGCATCCCGATACCCTCGGTTCGGTCAACAATCTGGCGTACCTGCTGGAGAGACAGGGGGATTACGCCGTCGCCGAGCCTCTCTACCGCCGCGCTCTCGAAGCCAGTGAGCGCGTGCTGGGAGCCGAGCATCCCGATACCCTCACTTCGGTCAACAATCTGGCGGGCCTGCTGGAGAGCCAGGGGAATTACGCCGCCGCCGAGCCTCTCTACCGCCGCGCTCTCGAAGCCAGGGAGCGCGTGCTGGGACCCCAGCATCCCGATACCCTCGGTTCGGTCAACAATCTGGCGTACCTGCTGGAGAGCCAGGGGGATTACGCCGCCGCCGAGCCTCTCTACCGCCGCGCTCTCGAGGCCAGGGAGCGCGTGCTGGGGCCCGAGCATCCCGATACCCTCGCTTCGGTCAACAATCTGGCGCACCTGCTGGCGAGCCAGGGGGATTACGCCGCCGCCGAGCCTCTCTACCGCCGCGCTCTCGAAGCTGCCCTTCGAGTTCTCGGACCGGAACATCCCAATACGAAACTCTTCGCAGCCAACCACCAGCGCTGTCTCGAAGCGATGCACTGATGAGCCCGGCCGCACTCCGTCACCATCACCTCTTCGACTCCGGCCCGAAGCGCATCCTTTCCCTCGATGGCGGGGGCGTCCGCGGCGTCATCTCCCTCGCCTTCCTCGAACGCATCGAAGCCCTCCTGCAGTCCCGTCTTCCGCCTGCTCAATATCTCGATTTCCTCCTCTGCCACTACGTCTCCCTGATCGGCGGCACGTCCACCGGCGCCATCGTTGCCGCCGGCCTGGCGATCGGCCACACCGTCACGGAACTGATCGACCTCTACCTCCACATCTCCCACGAATCGTTCGTCCGCCGCGAATGGTTCGGGCTCAAATGGTTCAATGGTTCGGCGGCGCCTTCATGCCCAAATTCGACGACGAAGCGCTGCGTGAGGCCATCCTCCGAGAGTTCGGGCCGGATACGCCGGGTTCGGACCGCGTCGCCTGCGGGCTCGCCATCGTTACGAAACGGCTGGATACCGGCAGCGTCTGGCTGTTCCACAATCACCCGAATGGGGCGTTTATCGGGGCGTCATCCCCCGCGGGTACTCACACGCCAAACCGCGATATCAAAATCGCAAACCTGCTGCGCGCGGGCACGGCCGCCCCGCCATATTTTGGGCTGCAGCTGCTGGAAGTGGCGCCGGGCATGGAAGGTCTGTTCGCGGATGGCGGAGTCGGCCCGCACAACAACCCGTCGCTGCTCCTGCCGATGCCGGCCACGTTGCAGGGCTACGGCTTCCGAGGGCCGAATCGGCGAGGAGAATCCGATGCTGCTTTCCCTGGGAACCGGCGCTTCGCAGCCCGCGCCGCTGTGGGGTCGGTCATATCGCGGCGAGTCGGCAGCGGAGTTCGCGGTCGAGGCGCTGTTTTCGGCGATGAACGATTCGAGTTGGCTGGCGCAGGCCGTGTTGCAGCGGATGAGCTCGTCGCCCACCGCGCTTCGGATCAACCGCGAGGTGGGGGACCGCTCCGGGGACCTGCCGGGAGGGAAGAACCTGCTGCATTACCTGCGGTACGACGCACCGATCGAACGCGATTGGTTCCGGGAGCGGCTGGGACTGGAGGTTTCTCCGGACGAAGTTCGGGACCTGAGGCACATCGACCGTCCTGAGAACGCCAAGCGGCTATCGAAATTGGCCGCAAAGCCGCGGAAGCACTCGTCCGGCAGCAGCATTTCCCCGCGGTCTTCGATCTGTAATTTGTGCGATGCTGGGGTCCTGTGCGCCCCCTCTGCTTCGTATTGATGCCGTTCGGGAAGAAGAAGGACTCCGCGGGTAAGCTGCGCGATTTCGACGCCGCGTATAAAAAGCTGATCGAACCGGCGATCGCCGCCGCGGACATGGAACCGGTGCGGGCCGACGAAGAACTGGTGGGCGGGTGGATTCACAAGCCGATGTTCGAGCGCCTGATGCTGTGCGACTATGCGGTGGCGGACCTGACGGGCGAAAATCCGAACGTGTTTTATGAGCTGGGAATCCGCCATGCCCTGCGGCCTTACAGTACGGTGGTGATCTTTCAGGAAGGGTCGGTGCTGCCGTTCGATGTGGCCCCGCTGAGGGGCATTCCCTACAGCATGAAAAATGCACCGGGGTTTATCGACCTGCTCAGCAAGAGGCTGGAAGAAGCGCGGCAGTGCGTGGACGACAGTCCTGTGTACAACTTCCTGGTGGATCTGCCTCGGCCGCGGCTCGACCATTCAAAGACCGATATCTTCCGCAAGGTGGTGGAGCACTCGAACCAGGTGCGCCGGCGGCTTTCCGACGCTGCGGCGAAAGGGGCTCACGGGCTCGCCGACATCCAGGCGATTCGGAAGAGCCTGGGGAATCTGGCGGACGTGGAATCGGGAGTGGTGATTCAGATATTTCTGTCGTTCCGCGCGGTCGAGGCCTTCGGCGAAATGGTGAAGTTTTACGACGAGTTGCCCCGCCCGCTGCAGCGTGTTCGCATGATGCGGGAGCAATTCGGGCTGGCGCTGAATCGGGCGGGTCGGTGGAAGGATGCGGAGAAGGTTTTGAAAGAGGTGATCAGGGAGTACGGCGCGAGTCCCGAGACGAACGGGATACTGGGCCGGGTTTATAAGGATCGGTATAGGGCTGCGCTGGCGGAGGGAGATTTCCTGATGGCGCGAGGTTGTCTGAAGCTGGCGATCGATTGTTACCTCGATGGTTTCGAAGCGGATTGGCGGGACGCGTATCCCGGCGTGAATGCGGTCACGCTGATGGAACTGGCCGAGGCTCCGGACCCCCGTCAGGCTGCGATTCTTCCGGTGGTTCGTTATGCCGCGTCGCGGAAGGCGGCCGCGAGTGCGGATTACTGGGACCACGCGACTTTGCTCGAACTGGCGGTTCTTGCCGATGACAAGAAAGCGGCGGAGACTCACCTCGCGGATGCGTTGCCGTTGGTTGGGGATGAGCTTTTCCGTGCAAGGACTACGGCGGATAATTTAAAGCTGATTCGAGAGAATCGGGACCGGCAAGGTAAGGAAGGCAGGTGGATTGAGGAAATCGAAAACAGACTGTACCGCAGGGCCGATTCTCGACCCGCCTGAACGTTCGTTTCTATTTCCGCGGTCGATTAACCCTCTAACTCGATCTGTCCAACAAGCATTTCTGGCGGGAAGGCTGTTATCGCCAGCTATGGCAAAGCGCTGCGAATAAAGCGCTGTGAAATAGGCAAGGACAGTCTGCAACGTGCCCGCTCAGCGAATGCGGGAGCGGATACAATAGCCTCAAGATCAGGAGTAGCCGGGCATGAAGGGTGATTATAGAGTCTTCATCAGTTCAACGTCCGATCTCGCGCCGGAACGAGCTGAGGCGATCCGGGCAGTGCTTGCTGCAAACTGTACACCTGTTTCGATGGAGAACTGGGCGGCAACGAGCGCTCGGCCGACGGAACGAATCGTCGAGAAGCTCGCCACATGTCAGTTTTTCGTCTTAATGGCAGGCTTCAGGTACGGTGATACCGTCGAGGAATCAGGTAAATCCTATGTTGAATTGGAGTATCACGAAGCCGTTAGGCTTGGCATCTCGATTATCGTCTTTGTCAAGTATGCTTCGAGTACCGAAAGTGATCCTCTTCAACAACAGTTCGTGCACGATCTGATGCGACGACACACAACACAAACATGGAGCGAACCCTACGAAATCGCGCGTCTTGTGCTCGGGAGTTTGTTCGAGATCATCGTCCGGCGCCAGTCCGCAATTGTGTTCGATATCAACGCGTCTCTCGCGGACCAGGTGCATCAGTATCTGAGTAACAATGCCCAGCCGGCCGGAACGAGGAAAGCTTATGTAATTCAGTACACTGGCGTGAATGCGCTTGATCTCGTTCGGCGACTTGTCGGGTGCGAGGTGGATACTTATCTCTTCGTCATATCGCCGAAATCGAAACACATAATCAGCGATTACCAATTAAGACGGTTGAAGGAGAATCTTGAGCAGATGCGAAACCGGCTTGAGTTCTCTGATCGAACAGTTGACCTGGATTCCCTGCTTCACTTGTACGTGTACGATGCACCCGGCTCAGTGCGTGGGCTTCTCCTGGATCGAGTTTCTCCTGGTGGTATCCCGGTGCACGAGATTGTCGCATACGCACCGTATCTGTATTTGCAGAAAAGTCCAGAGGGCGAGAGTATTGTCGATATCCGTGGAGGTGAAATCCCAGGCGTGCTCCTGAATCCTACGCACGACGGCTTCGATGTGGTCTCGCGGACTATAGAAAGCTTAGTTAAGAACTGGGTGGACCTCCGTTCCGTCGTCATGATTACGATACCCGAGGCTTCAGATACGGGCGATTACGCTCCAAGTGCAAGCACCCTGCTCACGAGGAGGACCATTGGAAATCCGCAGCGCGCGCGTCGTCTCCGTCCTGACTCTCATCGTTCTGGCCGTTGCACCTTCGATGGCATTCGCGCAGCTCGGCGTCTGCCAATGGAAGCCGACCAACAGCGAACCGCTTCGGACGGGCAAGAACAACATTGTCGAATGGGGATCGACTGTCGATCCGGCAGTCGGAGGGTTATGGAACACCTCGACATTTATCGTAAAATCTCGATTCGGGCGGGCCCCGGAACCTGAGTTGGCCGGTCGCCGGGATGCGCGTGGAAAACCTGAAACCGCAACAGTTCGCGGTTGCGTGCCACGAAGCGCAGAAGAACCGTACCGATCCGAGCGGACCTTTGTTCTTCGGGCAGGACCAGTCTTCACTGATGACGGAGATCTACAGCGCTGGCGCTGCAGCAACGCGGGACACATACGCCGGTCAAACGCTCAATCTCACATCGCAGGCGATCATCTCGTCAAAAGACGGGAAGAATCGTGGACTCGCGGTGAAGGTTACCACGACGCTGGAAAAAACCAACCCTGGTTATCGCATCACGTACACGATTGAAAACCTGTCGAAGCAGGACGCGCTCATTGATTTCCCGGTCGACGGTGCCGTGACCAAACTGGAGAACCGCGGTGTGATGCGACTCAAGCCTGGCGAGAATAAGAAAGCATCGATCGACACCGCAACATTTCCATCGATGATTCGCATCCCGGTTCAAATTGCGGAGTTCCAAAGGACGGCGTGCTCGCCATCGTGAATGTGCCGACCGCCCGGCAGGCGCCGCGTGGCCGCTGATGTGAATCAACGCGACAACGAGCAGAAGAAAGCAGAATCGAAAGGTTTCGTCTACTCCGCCAAACAAGGCATCGAACTCATCGGCCTCCTGCCAACTGTTGTCGGCTGCTTCAAGATCACGCCACAATGGTTTACGCCGTCGACGTTCTATCAGCCAGACATCGCCTACTGTGACGCGGGCGCGTCGTTCGTAACGTATGTCGTCACGCTTGTATACTTGCATCGCGTCGGCACACCAATCGAACAATGGCAGAAGAAAGATCGTAAGCGGCACTTCATAGACCTCGGTGGTCACCCCAAAACCGGCCAGTCGCGGTCACCTCAAAACCGGCCAACGGGAACGAGCCAGGACAAGCCATAGTTTTACCCTGATCTCGAGGTCAAGGCAAGCCTGAACAACAAGCCGCCGGAATCATCGGATGTCGGCGGGGGATGCACAAGGGGGCGGAGCCCTCTTGTGGGGGGAGCCGCGCAGTTTGCGGCGTGGGGGGCACCCGCCCGCCCCGGCTTTCCCCCGGAGGGGGAAACGGGAAAGGGGGCGACCCACTTCGTTGCGCCGCAGGCGGTTTGGCCGGTTTTCATGCAGCGCTCGCAGGCAGGGCTTTGGTGCGCCAGCTGCGCGGCCCGCACTTGAGAACATGGCCGTGGTGCAGCAGCCGGTCGAGCATCGAGCTGACTGCCGCGGTATCACCGAGGAGTTTGCCCCAGTCTTCCACCGGACGATTCGACGTCAACAGTGTGCTGGCGCGCTCGTAACGGCGCATGACGATTTCCAGCAGATCTTCGGCCGCGGTGAGCGGCAGTCTGCGCATGCCAAAGTCGTCGATGATCAGCAGCGGCACAGAGGCCAGAGATTCGATGTAAGACTTACGCCGATTCTCGGCCACGGCATCGGCGAGTTCTTCCAACAGCACGTGCGCTTCGCGATAGATGACGCGATAACCCTGCAGAATGGCGCACTGGCCGATAGCCTGCGCCAGATGACTCTTGCCCGTGCCCCCGGGGCCGAGAAACAAAGCGTCCTCGCGCCGTGCGATGAAGGCGCACGCGGCAAGGTCGAACACCAGACTGCGATTCATCTTCGGGTTGAAGGTGAAGTCGAAACCGTCGAGCGAGCGGTTGGCGTCGCGAAACCCGGCTTGCTTCCGGCGGCGTTCCAGCAGTCGATCGGCGCGGCGTGTGAGTTCATCGGAGATCAGGCAGGAGATCAGATCGATGGGCGCCATGGGCTCGGTCTGCGCCTGATGTAAGCGTGTTTCCAGAACGGCGGCCATGCCGCCGAGCCGGAGTTGACGGAGAGCGCGTTGTATTTCGGCGATGTTCATGGGTGGTGCTCCTGATGGTCTTGTGTGCGTTGTTCAATGAGGTCGCGATACAGCGTGAGTTGCCGGATGAGCGGATCGACCTGCCGCAGGCTTATCGGCGGACCGGAAGCGCGCTCCAGGTAGCGGCGCACGAAGCGGTAGTCGTAAACTTCCAGTTCCAGTGCGGCAGCACA
The DNA here is from genome assembly GCA_963788485.1 of Terriglobia bacterium. Lineage (GTDB taxonomy): Bacteria > Acidobacteriota > Terriglobia > Bryobacterales > Bryobacteraceae > BOG-234. The sequence continues at coordinate 22,075 of CAWBIS010000206.1, read as the reverse complement.
GGCGTCGTCCACGCGCGCCGCGCCGTACTTGCGGATGAATGACAGCAGACCCTGAATGCGCCGCACCGCCGCTTCGGCTTGCCTGTCGTACATGCCCTGAGCGAGTTGGCCGACGTGTGGTCCGGACCGGTCGGCGCGCGCGAGCAGGTGCACGATTCCCTGTGGCGTGCGCGGTGGGCGATCCTCATCTTTGATGCGATGCCGGCCACGCGTCTGGCGGAGATGTTCGCGCAGGAGCTGGCCGGTCCGCGGATCGAGCAGGCGAACGCAACGAGCGTCCCACTGCACGGCGACGAGTCGGCCAATCCATCCCGGCGGCGCGCCATAGTAAGCCGCCTCGACTTCCACGCATCCGTCCAGATGCACGGTTCTCTCGCCGTACTGGTAATAGCGAAACGGCTCGAGCGGCAGCGGCTGCAGCGCGGGCTTTTCTTCGGCGAACATGGCCGACACCTGACGTTTGGTCGTGCCATGGATGCGCGTGTCGGCCCAGCGTTCCTCCCATTGGTCGAGGTAAGACTGCGCCGCCTCCAGACTCTCGAAGCGCTGGCCCTTCAGCGGCGTTTTCTTCGCATGGCCGACACCGCTTTCGACTTTGCCTTTGCGATCCGGATCCTGGACTCTGCAGGGCAACGCGACCGCGCCGTAGTGCGCCAGCACGTCGCGATAGAGCGGGTTGAGCGCGGGGTCGTAGAGATCGGGAGCCAACACGCCTTCTTTGAGGTTGTCGAGCACTACGACCCGTGTGCTGCCTCCCAGCCGCCGGAAAGCCTGCTCGTGCAGTTCGGCCCAGATGCGCGTGCTCGACTGGAACGTCAGCAGCCGAACGCACTTGCGGCTGAAGCCGAGTGTGAGCACGAACAGGCGCGTGCGCCGATACTTGCCGCTGTGCGCATCCCGCACCATCGGGCCCGTTCCGTAATCAACCTGCGCTTCTTCGCCCGGCGCGGTCTGAATGATGACCCGTGCCTCGGCAGAGTGAGCACCACGCAGTTTGCGGACGTACCGTTTGACGCTTTCATAGGCTCCGGCAAAGCCATGCCGGTCCACCATTTCCTGCCAGATGGACATGGCATTGCGGCCTTTGGCCAGCGCTCCCTCAATAAGTTCGCGGTACGGTTCACTGCTGCTGGCAGCCACCCCAGAGGCCGGTTTTGCTTCGCCAAAGTCGGTGGTCACCTCCCCGCCATTGGCCGGTTTTGCCGGTTCCGGGTCGGTGGTCACCTCACTGGCCGGTTTTGCCCCTGCACGAATGCCCGCAGCCCGCAGATACCCGGCCGCGGTCTCCCGCCGGATTCCGGTAGCCCTCTCGATCTTGCGCAGCGCCCAGCCCAACCGGCCGAGCGCAATGACCTGATTCCTCTTCTCTTCGTTCAAGACATTGCTCACATCGACGGAGGCTATTTCCTCCGCCTGAGTCAACGTCCTGACTACGTTTTCATTGGCCGGTTTTCAGGTGACCACGGCTGGCCGGTTTTGGGTGACCACCGAGGTCATAGAAGCGTTGGCTGCGTTGTTCCAAGGAACGATTTCAAGCATCGTTTACGTGTACGTGGTGAGAAACCACCCAAATTCATCGTTCACGATGGACGTCGTGCAGTTTGTGACGTGGTTCGGAGTATTTGTCGCGGCGACGTTTGCCTTCACGGCGATTGCCTGTATCTGGAAAGCGCCGAAGACTACCGATTAGTCAGGCGTCTCTGCCGAAGGCGAACGCGAGACATCCCGCGACGGTCTTGTCCTGACGGGGGGCTTCGTTGAGAGGGGTCTGCTACCAACAGCGGGGGGCGCACCGAGCCGGTTCTCGAAAAGTGGCTTCCGTCGGGGCACCTCCGAGGGTAGGCTGGCTGACCGGCGTTTTCAGCCAGCGGGGGCGGGTGCGATCATGACGCCGCCGCGGCTGAAAACGCAGACGTCAGTCGCGATAACGACGCAGCGTTTAGTACTCGCGATTAGCTGCTGCGAAATCCCCTTCCCACCATGAATCCATCGATTCGAGATGACGCATCGTGAAATGGGCTGCGTTTCGTCTGACACCGTGTCTGATACCAGACCATGATCGCTCGGTGCAACCGCATGCAGAATCGGGGTGCTTAACTGTCCTTTATTGTGAATGGAACTGCACCACGATGCATCGACGCCGCACTTTTAATGCGGTGGTCGCGGGTTCGAGCCCCGCCCGGCTCACCAAAATAATTGAAAACAAGTAAGTTAATTCCAGAGCCGGATCATGCGCAGTATCGCATTTTGTTCCTTCGGCACGGCTTTGACGTCGCTAAGTTATTGATTCTGCGTGGTATCGCGCATCGCATTTTTTCTTTGACCCGATTCTGAAATCCTCTAGAATTGCCCGCGAGCCTTGGCTCACTTAACTGGTCGCACAATAGTTGCGCGAGAGCTGCGGCTGGCATTACGTCTGATAGCGAATGATGCCAATCGCTGCGCTCGCGAGGTGTTTTTCAAAATCACAGCGCAACCTGAACAGCAGCCCCCTTTTGACTGCGGATCAACATCGCGTTATCATGGCCATGGGAATTAACATGGCCATGATATTGATCGTGGCCATGGGAGGTAAGGAAAAATGCACGTAGATGGCCGCAACACCAGATCGGAAGAGTTCGAACAGATTCTCGCCGACGTTTTCCGGAAAGTTGGTCTGCGAGTCAAACGGCCCGTTTCAACCGTGGACGATGGTGCGGACCTTGTGTTCGAAAAGGACGGTACCAAGTATCTTGTACAGCTCAAGGTTTCCTCGGAAGGACGCAGCGATCGGCTGATCCCACTCCTTTCCCAGGCGATCCTGCAGGCGCACGCGTACGCGCAACAGAAGGGGGGCGCCGCCCCCATCGCTGTCGTGGCAGCTCGGCACATTCCTGCAGCGGTTGCCCGCCAGATTCGGGAGTTTGCCAGACGTTACGCCCCCGAAGTCGGTGTTGGTGTAATCGATTCCGAAGGGCTCCGCTCGTTCATTGGTTTCGGCCTTGAAGCGCTTGATGCAAAACCGTCCGGCCTCCTGGGCTCGGAAGTCGCGCACGCACCTCGCCGGCCCGATTTGTTTTCCGACCTTAACCAGTGGATGCTGAAAGTCCTGATTGGGCAGCGTCTTCCTGAGACGCTCATCGAGGTGCCGAGAGATCCTGTCCGGAACGCATCTCAACTCGCCAATCTAGCCGATGTATCTGTCATGAGCGCGTCACGATTTGTGAACCAGCTGTCCGAGCGAAAATTCCTCCACAGACGCGATGACATCCTTCAAATCGCGCGCGTCGATGAGTTGTTCGATTTGTGGATCTCCGCTAACCGCGAGGCGGCAGATGAGATCCCTGCTCGCTGGATTATTAAAAAGGGACCCGATCAGTTGAAATCCGCTTTGCGCGATTACGCTGCGCCCCCTTCATCCAGGAGTGTCATAAAGAGCGTGCCCCGATGCTGTCTCGCTCTCTTCGCTGCCGCGGATGCGTTGGGATACGGATTCGTACACGGCGCGCCGGCGCACATCTACTTGGAGAGCCTAACGCTTGACGCCCTCGGGCGTCTCGGTCTCGCGATCGATCATTCCGGTCGGTCACCTGATGTCTATATCAGAAAACCGGCCAACCGAGAAGCAGTATTTCGTGCGCAGGTAACCCGCGACGGGATTCAGATTTCGGACATTCTTCAGGTTTGGTTGGACGCGTCCACGCATCCCACACGAGGAAAAGAACAGGCGCGGGAGATTCAGCGGCGGGTCCTTAAGCAACTTTTCGGCAGGCAACCGTGAACGGGGGCCAAATTTCCGATCCCTTCGGACGGCTGTTAGCCGCCCTCGAACCGTGGCTCGATCAAATTGTAATTGTCGGCGGCTGGGCGCATCGGCTTTATCGGCTTCACCCGGATGCTCAGGCGCTGGATTATCCACCTTTGAGCACGTTGGATGCAGATGTCGCTTTGTCGCCAACATTGATGACCGGAGGACCGGGCATCCATGCCCGGCTTCTGGCCTTCGGTTTTGAGGAGGAATTCTTTGGTGAGACCCGTCCTCCGGCCACTCACTATCATTTGGGCGGCGAAACCTCTGGATTCTACGCTGAGTTCCTGACGCCTCTCGTTGGAAGCCAATACGATCGCAAACTGAAACGCAAGGTGGTCATGGAAGTCTCAGGTACCTCGACCCAGCAACTGCGACACATTGAGCTTCTCTTAGACAGTCCGTGGTCGATCCATGTCGAACAGGCCGAATTTTCAGGTTGGATTCGAATCGCTAACCCAGTAGCCTTTTTGGCTCAGAAGATCCTCATTCACCGGAGGCGCGAGCGCGAGGATCGAGCAAAGGACATACTGTATATGCGCGACACTCTTGAGGTATTCGGCGCACGGCTCCCCGATTTGGCGGGTCTATGGCGCAGCGATGTGGCCGGCCATCTGCAGCCGCGGCACGCGAATATGGTGTCACGGGCATCGCGAGAGTTGTTTGGTCAAGTAAACGACGATATCCGGCGCGCCACGGAGATTTCGACTGAGCGCGCGCTCGATCCCGAAGCGGTTCGGCAAACTTGCTACTACGGTTTCACCGAAGTATTTGGCGTGTGATCAAAACCTGCGGTGCATTTGTCTGACACCGGGGCTGGTACCGAAGCGCAAACATCCGGTGCAACCCGATGCACTCGCGCACGTGCGAAGCGCCTCTGTTTTGTGCATGGAACTGCAGGCAGGGGAGGCCATGCCGCACTTTTAATGCGGTGGTCGCGGGTTCGAGCCCCGCCCGGCTCACCAAAATAACTACAATCGGATCAGCTACTTAGCTGGTTTTTTTTGCGGCCTTCTGCGCCAGGGCACAGCATTGCTGGTGAGATTCCGCAAGTACTCCGTAATCTGCTCGCGCGGTTGAGCAGGATTGATGTGCTGGTGATCGATGACTGGGCAATGGCACCGCTGTCGGAACCAGAGCGCCGGGACTTCTGGGAAATTTGCGAGGACCGTTATCAAGTCCGTTCCCTGATTCTCACATCCCAATTGCCCGTGACCCGCTGGCGCGAACAGATCGGCGATCCGACCGTGGCCGACGGGACCCTCGACCGGCTCGTGCACAATGCCCACCGCATCGAGATGCGTGGCGATTCGATGCGTAAAAATCGTGGGAAGACGGCGAATAGCGATCCACGAGAAGGGACAAAGTGAGCGCCCGGCCCGACGGGTGTCCGTGACGCACCGGTCTCACTAACCGGTTCTTTGCTGGAATAGACTTATGCACCGGAGTGAGCTTATCCGAAGGATGGTCCTGAACGCGATCAGTGATGACTACGAAAATGTGGATCAGGTGATCCTCCGGGTCATTGCGGGAGATGCAGCCAAGCTCGGACTTACGATTGCGCGATCCGAAATCGTCAATGCATTAGCCGAGTTGATAGCGGATGGACTGGCGAAGGCGTATCTCTTGTCCAGCCGAGACCCACATTCAACGGAACTTCAAGGGATGCCATCGCTTGATGTTGTCGAGGAGAACTTCACAACATACTTCTACATCACGAAGAAGGGCATGGACCTCCATCTGTCCGACGATACGTGGTGGCCATTCGACGACGAAGGTATGCCGCGCAGCGTTTAATCCTCGGGAAATACTTCGGGTCCTGACCGGAGCGCTGCTCGCGCTCCGGACAGATTTCTGCGTGACGATTCCGATCAGTCTTGTCAACATCAAAGTGCCAGCGTCGCTTTGCTCCGACTCCTGATCGGTTTCCTCTCGGAACCGTGATCGGTTTCGCTCCGGAATGACCGATCGCCTTCAGCGGAATCCTCACTTGGCTAGCGAAAAGTAGTCTACGTTCTGTTGCCCTGAGCAAGCACGTTATAGTTGTTCGCGTTGTGCATCATCACGACATATTCTGACGGAGATTTGTTGTTGTTGCTTTCAGGGATATGCACCTCGGCCGGGAGGATGGCGACGCGTAAACCGGCACAGTTCGCCGCACAATTTCTTGCTGGCTCAAGTCCAGAAACAAAACCACCGATCGCCAGCGTTCCGACGATCAGACCGCCGAAGAAATTATTTGAGTTCATGCTCTAATATATGCCCAAAATGTAAGTTCTTCCGCCTGTCGTCTCCTCTTTCGGAGAGGGATAATCGCAATATGCGTGAGATGCAGGATAGGCGAGGCCGACGGCCCACAATTCAACAGCCGCAAGCTGCGGAGCTCGGTCTACAACGAGCCATTGCGATCTCGCGGGGAACTTGCTGGACCGAAGACGGAAGTGGCGGCGCAATCATTCATGGCGGCTACCGTGAAGTCCGTCTTAACCCGGATACCCGATTCCGAATCGAGTGCCATGCTGGGACGACGAAGTCATCGGGGAGATTCTCGACGATCTAAAAAAGACGAAAGTGCGACAGCCTATCCGCAGAGTAGGGCGGCGCAAAACATTCAGGTGACTATAGGGCGACTGCACCTGTTTTTGTACGATAAAGCCGTGAATGGTGCGAATCGTGCAATTCTGGCGTTTCGAGTTTCAGTAAGTTGCGTGTTATTAGTGCGATTGTAGAGTTCGAGCCCCGCCCGGCTCACCAATATTTTCACCAGGACAGGGGAAGGCGCGGTGCTGCAGTGGCATCGACTTTGCCTCTGACCTTGCAGCACTGAGTTCGCCAGTTCGGTCTCGCATCCGGGACAAAGGGATTTTTGCATGCACGAGACCAAGCGGCCTCGGTATCTTGCCATCCTCCCGACAGGTCGGTATATCTTCACAGCTTAATGCCCTTCGCCCCGCTTCACCGGCGTTCCGTACAGTTCAAACTCGGCAACGTTCACATAACCTCCGGAGCCGTGGCCGCTCCCGGGCATCAAATCGACGAAGCCTACCTCGTCCACTTTCCTGAGGTCCGGCGCGTCAGCCCAATTCGAAGCTTCGCCCACTGGCCCGTAGCGACCGACAGTCACAATTCGACCGATATCGAGCTTCATCCATCGCAAGCCGGCAAACGCGAATTCGCTTTCAAGAAAGGTCGTCGTGGATGACTCAGCGTGATCGCCGACCAGGAAGGTCCCATCCATCAGCTTGATGAGTGGTCGGACCGCGTGGAAGCCGGACGCCCGTGTACTCCAGCGGACTTTCGCCAGACCGGTCAGGTCCACATAGTTGTCCTTGTCGCGCAGCGTTGCGGCAAAGGGCGTCGTACACATCCCGGTCCAGATGTTGACGGGACCGGGAGGACCCGATATCCAGATTCGCTTGTCCGGATCTGAGGCCGTCGCTGACGGTCCGTACATCTTGAATTCGAGGTTTGGGTTGGTGACGACCACCTCACCGGGAGCGATCGCGTGGGGTGGACCCACGAGCCGCCACCTTTCTTCGAAAAACAGCGGGGGAGGAGACGGAACACCTGGCCCTCGGCCGCGACCTCCCGATTGCTGCGAACCAGAGGGCCGCGCTTGCTGAGCAGCGCCTTGAAACGCGGGCCCTGCACAGACAATCAGGCTGACCAAAACAATCACGATTCGACGAAACATTGAATTCTCCCTTGAAAACGGAATAATCCAGAACCAGACGCGGCAATCAATATACACCGGGGCTGCTGCCCAGGTGCTCCTGCCGCTGACGGCCTCCGGCGGATAGCCCTCATCTCCAAAGCGAACTCTTTCGGGGCGGCGCGACTCGGGTACCGGTCAACCGTGTTGCAGAAGCAGCCGCTGAATGCCCCTCACTCCCGGGAGAATTTGCATGTGTTTCGGTCGATACGTTCAAGATAGGGCCTGCAGAACATCAGTGGAGAACGGGACAAGAATGCGGGCGAAACGTTTGTCGAGGGTCAGGCGCCCTCGTCCAATTGCCAGTGTGTCGTGGGCTCAATGAATCGCGCGGCGGCCTCGGGCGCGGACGGACCGGCACATCAGCCTGGCATGATGAACGGCCGCATCGAAAGCAGGAAGTACAGGCGAGAGCGCGTCGATACGCCGGTCGAATTGATCTGGAAGGATGACTTCGGTCAACAGCGATTCGAGGCGGGCAAAATGACGGATTGTTCGCCGACCGGCGCCGCGGTTGACTCCCCCCAATCTCTTTCGGTCTTGTCCAACGTAATTCTGCGGGCACCCGGCATTCGGCTGGTAGCGCTGGCGCAGATCCGTTACTGCGCCTGGCGGGGCACGCAGTATCGTCTGGGCATCCAATTTGTCGAAAGAGCCGCCATGGAGCCCGATCGTGGCGCGGAACCGGATTATCACGAACTGCTCCGCGCGGGAATGGATGGCGATCTCGATCACTCCGGGCTGGACCGGCTCTATCGGTCGCTCGCGGCCCGCTATCATCCCGACAAGGGTGACAGCGGGAATTCGGAGACTTTTCTGCGGATCGCGCAGGCGTACCAGATTCTGTCCGCTTCCCAGGTTCAGGTGGAGTCCGGGCTGACGAAACCGGCCCAGGGGTTCGCGTGGCAGGAGAGACTGCGCAACCTGAAAGACAAGAAGGCGGCAATTCTTGGTTTGCTTTGTGACCGGCGGATCAGCGATTACCGGAATGCCACGGTTTCGGAGAGCGAACTGGAGTCCCTGACTGGTCTGACCAGCAATGAGGTCGGATTCATTCTTTGGTATCTGCGGGAAAAAGGGGCCGTGACATTGATCGGGCATAGTTCGGACCATGCGATCAGTGCCGCAGGTATAGACATTCTGGAGAGAACCATCGGGTGACCTTACCCTTCCTTGGGCGGGAGAGCGGATTCTGCGCTCAGCGCGAGACGCGATCGCTCGGTTAACAGCGACTCCGCACACCGGTACAAAGCGTGCGCAAATGATAAACTGTTCACGTTACTGATTTCCCCGGCCCTCAGGTTCCCGGAAGTTTTCCAATGTACCTCGCTCGTGTGACCCTGTGTTTTTGTGCTGCTGTCCTGTTTTTGTCGAGGCTTTGCGCCACCCAGCCCGCCGTTGTGGTCGGTTTTGTTGGCGGATTTGTACACCACGACGACCCGGTACACGAGGAAGTTCAGCTTGCCGCCCGTCTGCGGCGGGAATATCCTTCGGGCGTGGCTGTCGAAATGTTTGCCAACAGCGCGGGACGGCGGGCGCATCGCGAGATATTGCATCTTCTGGATGCCGATGGCGACGGAACTCTGTCGCCCGCCGAGAAAAGCAGTGCACGGGTGGTCCTTTACGGACATAGCTGGGGCGCCTCGGAAACGATTACGACCGCACGGCGTCTTCAAAAGGACGGAATTCCGGTGCTGCTGACCATTCAGGTCGACAGCGTGTCGAAGCCGGGTTCGGACGACCAGACAATTCCGTCCAACGTCGCGCAGGCCATCAACTTTTATCAGCTCGACGGACTTCTGCACGGCCAGCCCGAAATTCTGGCCGCCGATGCCGCAAAGACCCGAATCCTCGGCAACATCCGGCTTCACTACAAAACACATTCGGCGAACTGTGAGAGCTATCCCTGGTACGCGCGTCTGTTCATGCGGCCGCACATTGAAATCGAATCCGACCCGGCGGTCTGGGGCCGCATTGAAACGCTCGTGCGGGCGACCCTGTCACCTGAATAAACCCCGCGTTCAGGATTCAGGGACCGCAGGGGCAATGCTTTTGCCAGCCGGTTGTGGTGTCAGTCTACGCCAGATGTTTCGCGTCTCTATCGCTTTCACGAGAAGATTTATTGCGCGAAAACGACCGGCTAAGGCCCACACCCGTCGGCGATGGATTCGAGCGCGGTAACGTTCAGCCGGTCGGATTCACGGCCCGCGATGTAGATGCCCTTGGCGAGCACGCGGTGGCCTTTAAGTGAATCCGGCTTCACGCCGGCGTCGCTCAGGTCCTGGAGCCGGAGTTCATTTCTTCCCGCTGGTTGCGACTGGGCGGCTTTGATTTCGTCGGACGTGATCTTCGTCTGTTCTCCCGTGCGTCGCGGCGCGGCGGACCTGGTGAGTAGCCAACTGTCACCGGGTCCGGGTCCGAAGCAGCCGATCGTTTCCACAACGGTATTTGTCGGTAACGGTCTGGGGCCGTCAGGGCCGACGAGCAGGGTTTCGCGAATAACGTCGTCGGTAAGGTCCTGCTGTCCGGCGGCAGGTATACCGGAGCGGTTCAGTAAGTAAGCGAGGATGTCGCGATAGACATCGGCCGACAATCCGCCCGGCATGTTTTCGGGCATGGATTTGCGGATGTAACTGTAGAGGGTATCGAGCGGCTCCTCGCGCCAGCGGTCGAGAAAACCGGGTCCCTCGAGCGAGGCTCCATCGAAAGCGCCGCCGTCTTCGTGGCATTCGGCACAGTGCATTTCGTAGAGTTGCTTGCCGCGGCCGACCTGAGTCTCGGATAAGACGCCGTCGAGAACGGTTTTCTGTCTGCCTGGCGGAGACTGGGAAAGAGCGCCGGGAAATGTGAGGAAAAGTACCGCGGACGCTCGTAAGGCAAGGTGTCGTGGAACCATTGACGCCACTATCTTAGCGATAGCGATGTCTTCGGAAAAACCAGCCGCCGGCCATCAGCAGGAACAACGTCCATGTCGTTCAGGTTCTCGGCTACCACGTCCCCGTTCGCTATTCCCGGGACGGTGATCGTCGTGAACGTACCCCCGGCATCGAGGAAGCTGACGCCCGCATCGCAACAGCTGCTTTGTCCGACTACATTGCCGGAATCGTTCACCCCCTTAAGGTAAATCTGACCGTCGGAGCCCGGATAAGTGATCTGCGTGAAGGAACTGCCGCCGTCCAGACCCAGCCGCCGACGTTGCTGACGGAAATCGCTGGCTGCCAGTCCGCTCGTACTGGAGCCTCCGGCATAGGTAACGGTTCGACAACGCCCTCGAGTATGAAATTACCCCTGCATCGCTGAGGCCGATATTGGTCCCGATGCTATACGGCTCATCGATCGGGGTGTAGCTGGAAACCGCCGAGCCGTTCCAGGTTTGAAAGTCCGATCCGTAAACCCAGGCGACCAGACCGCTGGTGTCAATGGCCGCAGCGCCCCGATCATTAATCTCCTCGCCGGCGGGCGAGACCTGAGTAAATGTATAGGAGTCCGCCATAAGCGGTGTTGCGGAGGCAGGCGAAATCGCGCCACAAAGTCTCGCCGGGACTCGCAGAATTCGCAAACCCGATTATGGAGCGCGAAGAAGGCCTCGCAAAAGGAATAACTCCAAACCCAGCCTGCTCCAACCGTAATGCGAGGATCTCCCGGTTTCCGCCGGAGAAAGATTCGGCCCGCAACTTGCAGTAAGCGGCGTCAATATGAGAGTGCGAAGCTTCGTTGCGAATGGATTTTTCTGTTGCGCAGCCGCACTTGGCATGACGAGGGTTCAGGCGCGCGAGGTCTCGGGTGTCACCATGCCGGACGAAGTAAACGTCGCAAAGGATAAACTCCGACTGAATGGGATGGGCGTGCGCCACGAGAAAGTTTTCTTCAAAGGATATGTCATAGCGCTTTACCTCGAAAAGCCGACAACCGACGCGCAGATCGCGATTCACGCCGATGAAACCAGGCGCGTTGTGATCACCATGCTGCGCAACGTGACTAGAGAGATGTTTGTCGAGGCCATTGAATCGGGTATTATGCGCAACTCCGCGGCGGAGATGCCAGCCCTCCGCGCGCGGCTTGATCTCCTGGAACAGGCAGTCCCCGACTTGAAGAAAGGGGATGTAGTTGATTTAACCTGGGTTCCCGGTGTTGGCACTCTTGTGCGGGGCCAGGACAGGAAGATGACAATTCCAGGCAAGGATTTCGCGGATGCGTTACTTGAGGTTTGGCTGGGCCCGAAACCAGTTGAAGCGTCCCTGAAACGCGAGTTACTGCGCGGGTAAACACTGGAAGATTTTGGGCCAGGTCCTCCAGACCATAATCGAGCGATCCAGCCAGTTTTCCATGCGCTTCCGTCTATCGATTCTGCACGAAGCGAAAACGGTTCGCCGCCGCGGCGACGCCTCCGAGCTCGGATTCGCTGAATCCGAATACCGCCCGCGCCAGCGCGAATTCGCGAGCGAGGTCGGTCTCAAACACCCCTGGATCGTCCGTATTCAAAGTGATCGGCACACCGGCGTCGAAGAGCTTGCGCACCGGGTGGGCATCGAGCGATGTAACCGCACCCGTTTTCACGTTGCTGGTGATGCAGACTTCGAGCGGAATGCGTTCTTCGCGCAGGCGGCGCATCAGATCCGGGTCGTCCACCGCGCGAATGCCGTGTCCGATCCGTTCGGCCCCTATATCCAGCGCGGCGCGAATCGACTCGGGCCCGGCCGTTTCGCCGGCGTGCGCGGTCAGGCGCAGCCCGGCGTCTTTCGCGTAGCGGTAAGCGTCCCACAGGTCCGAAGCCGGTCCGCGCATTTCATCGCCGCCGATACCGAACGAAATCACGCCGCCGCCCACGTATTTCGCGGCGAGCCGCGCGACATCCATGACATGATCGGCCCCAAACTGGCGGATCGCATCCAGGTTCCACCAGACCTCGACCGGCCATTGCGTTTCAGCCTCCCGCTGCGCCTCGCGAATGGCCCGCCAGACCGATCCAAAATCGAAGCCCCGCCACAGAACGACGCCCGCGCCGAGCGTGACTTCGGCATAAGAAATTCCCTGCCGGGCAAGATTTTCCATCATCCGGCGCGTGATCAGGGCGTAATCCGCCGGGCCGCGCAGGCGCTGCGCGATGAATTTGAAACACTCGAGGAACCCCGCAAAATCGGTGAAGGACCAGATCGCATCCACCTGCTCGCGCGTAACGCAGGGATCGAGCATCATCACGGTGCCGCGGTCTACTGTACCCTCAAGATGAAGGTGAAGTTCACTCAAAGCCATATATGATCGACGTTCTCACGACCGCGCCCGAAATGGAAGCAATTGTTGGCGGATACCACGGCGACGCTTTCAGCATCCTGGGACCGCATCCCGCCGGCACCGGCACAGGATGGGTGATCCGGGCTTTTCTGCCGCAGGCGAAATCGGCGCGCGTGCTGCTCGACGGCGGGTCCATGCCGATGGAGAAGGTTCATCCGCAGGGCGTATACAGCATCGAACTGGCTTCGGAGCCGCACGCCTACCGTTTCGAAATCGAGAACTGGCACGGCGGTAAGTCGATTATCGAAGACCCTTACCGTTTCCCGCCGATCATCTCCGAATTCGATCTGTACCTGCACGGCGAAGGCAGTTTGTATGAGGGGTGGAATAGCTGGGGCGCGCATCTGGCGACGATCGACGGCGTGGCGGGCGTCCGCTTTGCCGTGTGGGCCCCGAACGCGGAAAACGTTTCGGTCACCGGCGATTTCAACGATTGGGATGTGCGGCGGCATCCCATGCGCCATCGCAACGCGGGCATCTGGGAAATCTTCCTGCCCGGCGCGAAGGAGGGCGATTCCTACAAGTACTTCGTGCGCTCGCGTTTCAACGGCCATCGCCAGCTGAAGGCCGATCCATACGGCTTTTGCACGGAGGTCCCCCCCAAATCGGCGTCGATCGTCTGCGATCTCGACAGCTACGTCTGGCAGGACGCCGAATGGATGGACACGCGTGCCAGGCGGCAGTGGCTCAAGGAACCGGTCTCGATCTACGAGGTGCATCTCGAATCGTGGATGCGCAAGCCCACGGGCGAGTCGCTCAGCTATCGCGAAATGGCGGTGCGGCTGGTCGAATACGTCAAGGAGATGGGCTACACGCATATCGAATTGCTGCCCATCCTCGAATATCCGTTTTCGGGCTCTTGGGGCTACCAGGTCACCGGCTATTTTGCTCCCACTTCGCGCTTCGGCAAACCGCAGGACCTGATGTACCTGATCGATTCGTGCCACGCCGCCGGCATCGCCGTCATCATGGATTGGGTTCCGGCGCACTTCCCCAAGGACGCGCACGGGCTGGCCTGGTTCGACGGCACCGCGCTCTACGAGCATGCCGACCCGCGCCAGGGCGAACACCTCGAATGGGGAACGCTGATCTTCAACTTCGGCCGCAACGAGGTGCGGGAGTTTCTGATCGCCAGCGCGCTCTTCTGGCTGAAGCAGTATCACATCGACGGCTTGCGCGTGGATGCCGTCGCATCCATGCTCTACCTCGATTACTCCCGTAAAGAGGGCGAATGGATCCCCAATCGCTACGGCGGACGGGAGAACCTGGAAGCCATCGATTTTCTGCGCAAGTTCAACGAACTGACGCATGCCGTGCCTGGAGCCATTACGATCGCGGAGGAATCGACCGCGTTTCCGGGCGTGTCCCGGCCGGTGTACGCGAACGGCCTCGGTTTCACCATGAAGTGGAACATGGGCTGGATGCATGACATGCTGCATTACTTCAGCGAAGACCCGGTGCACCGGAAGTTTCACCACAACAACATCACGTTCAGCATGCTTTACGCTTTCACCGAGAACTTCGTGCTGCCGATCTCGCACGACGAGGTAGTGTACGGCAAGCGGTCGGTGCTTTCGAAGATGCCGGGCGACGAGTGGCAGAGGTTCGCCAACGTACGGGCATTCCTCGCCTACATGTATGCGCATCCCGGCAAGAAGCTGCTCTTCATGGGTACCGACGTCGGGGATTACCAGGAATGGAACAACGACGGCAGCGTGCCATGGGACGTCCTGCAATATCCGATTCATGCGGGGCTGCAGTCGCTGGTGCGGGAACTGAACCGGCTCTATCGTGCGCAGCCCGCGCTCTATGAAGTCGATTTCGATTACACCGGTTTCGAGTGGATCGATTTCGCGGACGTGGAGAAATCGATAATTTCTTTCCTGCGCCGGGGGACCGAGCCCGCGGAGTGTGTCGTTTTTGCCTGTAACTTCACGCCGCAGCCGCGCGAGAATTATCTGGTCGGCGTACCCGTGGAAGGCCATTATCGGGAGATCCTGAATACGGACGCGGCAATCTTCGGCGGCAGCAACATGGGCAACTACCTCGGCGCAACCACGCTGGGTGGCGGCAAACGCAGCCATGGCCGCCCATACTGCATCTCGATCACGCTGCCTCCGCTCGCCGTGGTGGCGTTCAAATGCCCGCGCGCTACGACGTAATCGTCGTCGGCGGCGGGCACAACGGCCTGGTCACTGCCGCCTATCTCGCGCGCGCCGGCAGGAAGGTTCTCGTGCTCGAACGGCGCGAAATGCCGGGCGGCTGCGCGGTCACCGAGGAATTGTGGCCCGGTTATCGCGTTTCGACGGGCGCGTATCTGATCAGCCTGCTCCAGCCACGCATCGTAAGCGAACTCGAACTGGAGCGCTTCGGGTATCGCGTGTTCCCGAAGGATCCGGCCTTCTTTTCCGTGTATCCCGATGGTCGGCATCTGTTCTTCTGGCAGGACGGAAAGAAGACACTGGCGGAGATCGCGAAATTCTCCGCGCGGGACGCCGAGGCGTTTCCGAAATACGAGGCCTATCTCGAAAAGCTGGCGATCGTGATCGAGTCGCTCCTGCTGGTGACGCCGCCGGAGCTTCCGCCGAAGAAAGCGGCTGATTTCATCGACTACCTGAAGCTGCTGGCGCGATTCCGCAAGCTGGGCGCGCGCGAGATCACGGGCCTCGTCAAGATCTTTGCCCAAAGCGCCGCCGATCTTCTCGACGAATGGTTCGAGTCGGCCGAAATCAAAGTAACGCTGGCAACCGACGGAGTGATCGGCGCAAACGGCGGCCCGCGTTCGGCCGGCACCGCTTACATCCTCATGCACCACTGCATGGGAGGCGTCGCGGGCAAGCGCGGGCTTTGGGGATTCGTGAAGGGCGGCATGGGCTCGGTGGCTCTGGCGATTGCCGCGTCGGCGCGATTCCATGGCGCCGACATTCGGATGAATTCAAACGTCGCGCGAGTGCTGATCCGGGATGGGCGGGCGTACGGCGTCGTGCTGGAGAATGGCGACGAACTGCACGCGGATATCGTCGCGTCGAATCTGGATCCGAAGGCCACGTTTCTGAAACTGGTGGGCACGGGGAACCTGGACCCGGAGTTCGGAAAGTCCATCGCGCACTATCGCGTGGAAGGCACTTCGCTCAAGATGAATCTGGCACTGGACGGATTGCCCGATTTTACGGCTTTTCCGGGCGTACCCGGTCCGCAGCATGGGGCCACCATGCATATCTGCCCTTCGATCGACTACGTCGAACGGGCCTGGGACGACGCGAAATATGGCCGGCCGTCGAAGAATCCACTCCTCGAGATGACCTGTCCCACGATCTACGAACCCGACCTGGCTCCCCCCGGAAAGCACATCATGGGAATTTTTCTGCAGTACGCGCCTTACACGCTGCGCGATGCCGGCTGGGACGATCTGCGCGAGCCCTATGGCGATCGCGTCCTCGACGTCATTTCCGAATACGCGCCGAATATTTCCGGCATTGTGCGCGAGCGTCAGGTGCTCACGCCGCTCGATCTGGAGCGCCGGTTCGGGATTGCCGGCGGCAACATCTTCCATGGCGAGATGAGCCTCGATCAGATGTTTTTCCTGCGGCCGGTCGCGGGATGGGCGCGTTACCGCACGCCTGTCGCCGGACTTTATCTATGCGGTTCGGGCGCCCATCCCGGCGGGGGTGTCATGGGCGCGCCCGGGTTCAACGCGGCCCGGGAAATCCTGGCCGATTCATAGCACTACTGAGCGCTTGCCGCTTTCCAGTAATCCGGTAAATTCGGCTTCGTGTCCCGCAGGATTTCGAGCACATTGCGCCGGTCGTCGGCGGATAACTTCGCGAAAGTGGCACTGGTGTCCTTGCCGCTGAGAACATCGTAGAGCCGCCGGTAGATGCGATCGCGCGTCCACTCCGGCATGCTGTCGAAGGCCTTGCTGTAAATCATGTAGCTCAGCGGATACTTGAACAGACGCTTCTGCAGATCGAAATCCCGCAGCGAACGTCCCTTCTTATCCTGCGGGCCGCGCTCGGGAAAGGTCTTCGAGAAGGTGGAAACGCCTTTGATCGGAGCGGTGATCGGGGCTTCGTTCGCGAACAACATATAACTGACCATATCCTCGATCGCCGCATCCAGTTTGGGTCGTGCTTCCTCCAGCTTTCCGTCCGCCACGGCGATGCGGTAATCCCAGCCGATGCGAATGATCAGGTTGGTCATGCGGGTCTGGTGCTCCAGCGTCATCAGCGCAACCACGTCGCTGTTGGGACTCAGATAAGCCGATGTATCGAAGTGCGGCTCCAGATCCGGCCCGATCGGGATGCCCTGATGCTTCTGCCCACCGAGATCGCCGCTGACGTACCAGCCGCCCCAGCGGTCTTCGATCGGCGTGCGGTCGTCCGTGACAAAACCGCCGCGCGAGTGTTCGGCCTCCGCTCCCTTCGGCACATAAGACGACGCCACGACAAGCCCCGGCACGCCCAGCGTTTGCCCGCCCTGATGACATTGCAGACAGACTTCGCGGCGGGCGAAGCCGGGTTTATCTGTCTTATGCGTGCTCAAACTGTAGAACGCCACGCCCTGCTTCGGATCCAGTGCGGACACCTCCATGACTTCGCCGAACTGGACGAAACCGACGGCGACATCGTCGTTGAAATAGATCGCACGCGGGTGCTGCGGCGAGATCAGCGGCGCCTGAAAACTCGTCTGGGTGTAGACGAGCACCTGGGAATCGACGTTCAGATCGAGTTTCCTGAGCAGGCTGGGCAGGTAGCCGAGGCCGCCTGGCTGGTAGTCGAGCGTGGCTTTGCCTTTGTCGAGCAGGTCGTCGAGGTGCCTTACCGGCTCGTTTGTGACGGTTTCGAAGTACTGGATCGCCTTGTGCTCGTAGGGAACGTAGGTAGTATCTTCGAGCCGGTCGGCCAGAAGGATGCCGGCGAGAGCCGCGCCGACACAGCCGGTCGCGATCAGAGTTCGGGAAAGCATTTCCAACTTCATGGTAATCCCGGCGGCGATGAGTGTCGCCCTCGGGCGCGCGCCGGCTAACGAGATGCGGAGATGCGGAGCTTGGGCATCGGATTGCACCTCATGCTGCGCAAGAAGTGAGTGAAGCTGGCTGCGAACACTGCCGGATACTGCTCCGCGAGGCATCGGCGGCAATTTCTGCGCACGCCGCGGCCGTGTCCAGGCTTGCTGAGGCCATCACGCTGGACGAGCCGCCCAAACGATGCGAAAGTCTCAAGGCCGCATCGCGCATCACGGCCATTGCGTGCGAAGTTGCAGTGGAACGCTACCAGAATCACAGGACCATACACGAACTGAAGATCATGACTGCGGGAAGCGGATTGCCGGAATAGGACGATTCCCTCAGACGGAAAATAACGACACCCGCCAGCCTTCGCCCGGCATTTTTTCCTCGGTATTTTTCCGGGTAACCCCGATGGTTCGACCAGATGGCGATATCGGCGAAACGCTACAATAAGAGGCGCATGAGATGGTGCGCTTTGCTCGTCGCGGCTGCCGGACTCTGCATGGCCGGAGGCGCGCGAAATACCTTCGTCGGCGTGATTCACGACAATCGCTGCGTGGGCCCGAACTGCGCCAGACAGTGCCCGAGCACCAAAGATCCCGTCTACACGCTGCAATCCGGTGAGAACGCCTGGGTATTGAGCGATGCGAAAGCTTCCGCTCCGTACGTGGGAAAGAAAGTGATCGTCACCGGAACCGTTGCGCCGGATAACAGGCTGATAGTCGCTTCCGTCGTTCCCGCGAAATGAAGCGCACGCCGCTCTACGACGTTCACCGCGCGGCGGGCGCGAAGATGGTGGATTTCGGCGGCTGGGAAATGCCGGTTCAATACTCCGGCATCGTGGATGAGCACAAAGCGGTGCGCGAGGCGGCTGGGCTCTTCGACGTCAGCCACATGGGCGAGATCGAAATTCGCGGGCCCGAAGCGGCAAAGCTGACCGATTACGTGACCACGAACTGGGCCAGTCGCTTGCATAACGGCCAGGCTCACTATTCGGGACTCCTCTACGAGCACGGCGGATTTGTGGACGACATCCTCGTGCATAAAGTCGCCGGCGATTCCTTTTTTCTTTGTGTCAACGCCGCCAATCAGGAGAAGGATTTCGAGCACATCCGGACGGCCAACAAGTTCGATTGCGAAGTGGAGTTTGCGAGCGAGAGGTACGCGCAGCTGGCGCTGCAGGGGCCGAAAGCGCCGGCGATCGCCGAATCGCTGACCCAGGTCCCGCTGAACAACATCAAATATTACTGGTTCGCCGACGGGGTCTTCGCCGGCGTGCGAGCTCGAATCGCGCGCACCGGCTATACGGGCGAGGACGGCTTCGAAATCTACGTTTCGCCGGAATCCGCGGTCGACGTCTGGAACGCGATTATGGATGCCGGCCGGCCGTTCGGCCTGAAACCCTGCGGACTCGGCGCCCGCAACACGCTGCGGCTCGAAAGCGGAATGGCTCTCTACGGGCACGAGATCGCCGCCTCGATTTCACCGCTCGAAGCCGGCCTCGACTGGATCGTGAAATTCGCCAAAAGCGAATTCATCGGCAGCGGCGCGCTCCGCGGACAGCTCGAAAAAGGCCTCACGCGCAAGCTCATCGGATTTGAGATGCGAGGGCGCGGCATCGCCCGCAACGACTATGAAGTGCTGGCAGCCGGCCAACCCGCGGGCTGGGTCACGAGCGGTTCGCCGTCGCCAACCTTGAACCGGAATATCGGGTTTTGTTATTTGCCTATCGGCCGGGCGAAACCCGGCGAGACAATAGAGATCGTGATTCGCAATCAGGCCGTTGCAGCCGAAACGGTCGCCACTCCTTTCTACAAGAGGAAACCCCGATGAATTATCCCGAGACTTACCGCTATACGAAAGAGCATGAGTGGATCGACCTGCAAGGCGATACCGCGACCATCGGCATCACCTTCCACGCACAGGAGGAACTGGGCGATATCGTCTACATCGATCTGCCGAAAGTGGGCGCGAACCTGGAGACTGGGAAATCGTTTGGGTCGGTTGAATCGGTGAAGGCAGTTTCGGACATTTATGCCCCTGTTTCAGGTGAAGTGGTGGAGATCAACGAGACTCTTGCCTCCTCGCCCGAAAAGTTGAACGAAGACCCGCACGGCGCGGCCTGGCTGATCAAAGTGCGCGTCGACAAAGGCACCGATTTGAGCGGTCTTCTTTCCGCCGCCGACTATCAGGCCTACGCGGGAGCGGAAAGCTAGGCTTGCGTTATCTTCCGAAGTCCGATTCCGAGCGTCTGGAGATGCTCGCCGCTTGTGGCGTCGGTTCGCCCGAGGATCTCTTCGCCGAAATCCCGGCGGAAGCGCGGCTGAACCGGCCGCTGAACCTCGCCCCTGGGATATCCGAGTATGAAATCGTCGATTACTTCAAGGCTCTGGCGGAGCGGAACGCCGCCGGGTACGCGAGCTTCCTCGGCGCGGGCGTTTATAACCATTACCGGCCCATCGTTGTCGATACGGTGATTTCCCGGGGCGAGTTCCTCACATCGTACACACCTTATCAGGCGGAGATTTCGCAGGGCACGCTGATGTCGATCTTCGAGTTCCAGACGATGATCTGCCAGTTGACCGGCATGGACGTGACCAACGCATCCATGTACGACGGTTCCACCGCCATGACCGAAGCGGCGCTCATGGCGATGAGGATCACCGGCCGGCATCGCGTGCTGGTGGCCAAATCCGTGCATCCCGAATACCGCGAAGTGTTGCGCACGTATGCAAAGAACCAGGGTTCGGTTGTCGAGGAATTCGGCTACAATGCCGATTCGGGTCAGCTCGATCTGGCCGAACTGGAAGCGAAACTCGACGGCCATACGGCATGCGCGATTCTCCAGTCGCCCAATTTTTTCGGCATCGTGGAGGATGCGCGCAAAGCTGCCGAACTTGCGCATGCGCACGGGGCGCTGCTGGTGTTCACCTTTGCCGAAGCGGTCTCGCTGGGCATTCTGGAGCCGCCGCGCGACGCCGATATTATCGCGGGCGAACTGCAATCGTTCGCCATCTCCCCGAGCTATGGCGGGCCCTACGCGGGAATTCTCGCGGCAAAGGAGAAGTATGTGCGGCAGTTGCCCGGCCGCCTCGTCGGACAGACCACGGATACGAACGGCAATCGGGCTTTCTGTCTGACGCTCTCCACGCGCGAGCAGCATATACGGCGCGAGAAGGCGACCTCGAACATCTGCACCAATCAGGCGCTGATCGCGCTCATGGCGACGGTATTCATGGAGCTCTACGGCAAACAGGGTCTGCGCGAACTGGCTACTCAAAATCTGGCGAAAGCGCACTATCTCGGCTCGAAGATCAAACCGCGTTTCAACGGGCCGTACTTCAACGAATTCGTAGCGTCTACGCCCGCTGCGCCGGAAGAGATCAATGAACGATTGCTGGCGCGGCGAATCATCGGCGGGTTGCCGCTGCGGAAGTTCTACCCCGAACTGGGCGACGCCGTTCTGCTCTGCGCCACCGAGATGGCGAAGCGCGCGGACATGGATGCCGTCGCCGAGGCGTTCGCATGATCGAAAAAGTTCGCCCCCATCCTACGCAGAACGAGGCCCTGGCCTTTGAACGCAGTTCGCCGGGCAAGGTCGGCTATCAACTGCCGGCGCTCGACGTACCCGATGTGGATCCAGCCGAGGCGCTTGGCGCGGATAACGTGCGCCGGGCGATCGATGGATTCCCCGAACTCAGCGAGGTCGAGGTCATCCGCCACTTCACCCGTCTGTCCACGTGGAATTACGCGATCGATCTCGGCATGTATCCGCTGGGCTCGTGCACGATGAAATACAACCCGCGCATAAACGAGGCGGTCGCGCGGCTGGAGGGGCTCGCCTGGGCGCATCCGTATCAGCCGGAGTCGTTATCCCAGGGCGCGATGGAAGTGTTCGCGAAACTGGAATCGGCCCTGTGCGAGATCACGGGCCTCGACGCGGCCACGCTGCAGCCGGCCGCGGGCGCGCAGGGCGAATTGACCGGAATTCTGCTGGTGCGCGCGTTGCTCGAATCGCGCGGCCATCCCCGGAAGCGAATCCTCGTGCCCGATTCGGCGCACGGCACGAATCCGGCGACGGCCGTGATCGCGGGCTATTCGCTGCTGAATATCGCGTCCAACGAGCACGGCATGATCGACCTCGAACAATTGAATCGACTGGCCGATGAAGATGTCGCGGCGCTGATGGTCACCAATCCGAACACGCTGGGAGTGTTTGAAGAGAACATCCTTCGCGCAGCGGAAATTCTGCACGCGAAAGGCGCGCTGGTCTACA
>CAWBIS010000205.1:0-11129 GCA_963788485.1 Terriglobia bacterium | reverse complement strand
ACACTGGGCTGTACCGTTGGGCGTGAAGCGAGTCTCTGCGTCTTTGCCGAGAAAGCCTATGAGTGTGATGCGATTCTTGCAGAACATTGTGTCTCCTTTTTTGTGCCCCTTCTATTGGGGCGACCGAGAGCGAGTGGGTCCTGCTCCCAAGGGCAAGGGACGCTTTGTTGGGGGAGACCTTCAGGGGGAGCCGACAAAGCAGAGTCACGCCGTCCCGCAGGGCGTCAGGGTTTTGACCCCGAAGCAGAGCCCAATAGAAGGGGGACAGGAAAGCGGGACACGGAACTGCGGGAACGGAATTACAGGTCAGATTTCAAAGGCTGGACGGATCGAAGTGCGCCAACGTAGAGGCCCGCAAAGGGGAGAGTCGCCAAGCAAAGCACGTGGAACAACCGCTCATGGGAACTCCGGAGTCTAGAGCGGCTGTCGTGTTGGGGGGAGAACGTGAGAAGGGATGGCCCACATAATCGGGGCGGCTTCCGCGAACCTGATGCGCGCAACGAGAATGGCGCGTTCTTACCTCAGACGTACGTCGGGTCAAAGGAGGTCTCGAAAGGATGCAACCTTCATCCGAAACCGGCGTTGTTCCAGCAGCGCCTTCATCGCGTCGGCTTCTTCGATGGTGATCAAGCCCGCGCGTATCGACAACACCAGCAAGCCCGGAGTATTAATCAAGCGGCCGGTACCGAGTCGCGCCAGCACTTCGCGCCTGAATGCGCGCTTCTCGTCGGAGGCGATGAGCCAGTTCTGGGTGACTGCCAAGCTGAGACATGCCGCCTCGCCTCGACCCATAACTCCCGTAAGCTCGGCGAAGAGCGTCAGCGTTGGAACGTCCTCGATTGACACGAGCCGCAGTATTCCCGCGTCTAATGCGGCGCGAACAGCGGCTTCCTGAACGGGATCGGTGATCTCACCTCGTACCTCCTCAGGCATGACGAACTCGTATTCCGGCAAGTGTCCCAGCAGATCGAGGCGCTGCACGTGGATGAAATTGATGAGAATGTTAGCGTCGGCCGCTACAATCCGAACGACGGAACCGGACGCTGGCATTACGCCCCCGGCAACAGGACAACATCCGGTTCTTCAGCGGTGAGGCCGGCGCCCTCGAGAAGTTGTTCAACACGATCATGCCCAAGGTGAATGCGGGCCGCGAGCTCGAACAACTTCGCTTTCGTGATCCGCTCGCGACGGTAGGCTTCGAGTGCCATCCCGAGAAAACGACGAGTAAACTCGCCCAGATGATCCACATCGGACATCGTTCGTATCCCGAGAACTGACGCAATCAATTGACTGCGTCCCTGTTCGTCCTGGGCTCTGAGCTGGTCAAACTGCGACTCAGAAACGAGCTTCAGGTTGCGAAGCCGAAACAGGGCAGAGAGTATGCTGACGCCGAAGAAATGCCCTAGTTGAACGACATCGTAAAGCTGCACATCCTGGGTTCCCGGTTCGGTTCGTGCGTCCACCGGTACGACGCCCTCTTCGTCAAAGATCTCCGTATGTATACGGCTGGCAGCACCCTTGCCCAAACCCGCCACAAACTGCCGCACGCCCTCTTCGGGCATCAGAAAATTTGCGGCGAAGGAATTCGCGCGAACTTCGACTAGGTCGGTGCGCTCGGTCGTACGGCTTATTCGACCCACCGCGCTACGGTCCAGAAGGACGTGGGCATACTCGTGGCAAAAGGAGAAGCGTTGACGCACTGGCGCATGATTGCGGTTGACGACGACGAAAAGACCAACCCGCGGATGGCTGATCGTCAGACCGGACACTTCGTCCGGCATCGCGACTATTCCGGTGCGAACGCCCTCACTCTCAAGCAACTGCACCAGATCCCCGGCTGGCGCCACTCCCAAGCCGAGCCTGCGTCGCTCCTCTTGCGCGATGCGCGCACCAGTCTGGATGGCTTCCCACTTGGTTCTTAGCGATGCCACCGGGTATGCCGCAGCGGTCACTATCGCTCGGCTCAAACCAAGATGTTCTTCGAGGCGAGTCAGTTCGTGCCCCAGGGCAATACACTCCCGCAAGGCCTCCTGTACCTCGGTATCGCCCGCATCCGGATGCGACCGGAACAGAGCGTGGACTATGTCGTCGTCGGCGAAATGTTCGGCGACAAACTCCCGCATGTCCCGCGCGTACAGCCAGGCGAGGCGATCCAGTTCCAAGCTGGTAATCGCTCGATTACCGAGCTCCATCTGGGCGACAGTCGGACGGGATACACCCAAGTGCTCGGCGACCTGCTCCTGCGTCAGTCCGCACGCCTCGCGGGCCTGGCGCAACCGTCGGCCTAACTCTTCCTGATTAACCGCCATGGAAACCCTCCTTAGCAGATGATCGGCAACATCGCCGGCGTGCAGGCATCCAGAACGAGATGGGAAGCATATCCGCCCGGAAGGCCAACAGTGACTCCGGCCAATATACGACAGAGGATATCGAGCAGCGCGAACCAGATTTGCCCCGCCAGGTCAGGATGCTGGCGCGCTTGCTCGGAAAACCGCTCAGACTGTATCCGAAGCCACTCCTGAACCGAAACCAACTTGGGTTGAATCACCATCGCGGTAGTGACCGCAGGCAGAATGCCATGAGCCCAACCACGGTGATTCGGGTGGGTTGGCGGATTCCAGATGTCGGGGAGACGGCCGCCGAGGTCGCCGCCCAATCCTCCGCCCAACGTTTCCCAAAACCGTGCCGCTGGCGCCTGCGTCCGAGCACAATCGAAGGCTAGTGCAGCTCCAGCCGGGACAGCACCAAGCCGATGAACTGTACAGTTTGGCATCTTCTCTCCTGTTAGATATCCTAACTGTTTTGGATAAATTTGACAACATGTGTTATGATTTAGATTGAAGGCCAAAATGTATGTCAGCAGTCGCTACCCCATCCGTCACCGGTCCGGCGCTTAGCAGCCTGGATCAATTTCTGTTCGAGATCTGTGAAGAACTCCAGTTGCCTTCTTACCGGCACGACCAGGCCGACAGCCGATACAAAGCGGTGGCTGGCGTGCTTGAGGCCGAGCAAAGCCCGTTCCGGTCATTTCGCCCGGTCATCTATCCGCAGGGTTCGATGCCTCTCGGGACGACTGTCAAGCCACTGGAAGGACCGCACGATCTCGATTTTGTCCTCGAACTGTCTCTCTCCCACGTAAAGGTCGACCCGTTGCGTCTCCTCGATCAGTTGTTCCTGTACCTGAAAGGTCACGGGACGTACTCCTCGATGGTGTCCCGGAAGAATCGCTGTGTCCGGATTACGTACGCAGACGAGTTCTATATGGATATCCTTCCGGGGTGCAAGGATCTCCAGACCGGAGGAACGTGCATTCAGGTTCCAGACCGCAAACTTGAATGCTGGAAGCCGAGTAACCCAATCGGCTACCTTCGTTGGTTCGGAATTCAAAATGAACTGGGTCCCCGGCGCCGGCTTCTCAAAGACGCTGCTCCGCTTCCAGCTCAGCAGTCCACCGAGGAAAAGCGAGCTCTTCAGCTTGCTGTGCAGCTTTTCAAGCGCTGGCGCGATCTTTACTATGCCACTCCCGACCTCGCCCCGATCTCCATAGTTCTGACGACGCTCGCCGCCGAAGTCTATAACGGTGAGCAGTCGGTTTCCCAGGCTCTCTCGAACATTCTTGCCAGAATCACCGACCGCATTGTCGCGGCGGAGACTGCGGGCGACCGGGTACGCGTATGCAATCCGTCCAACCTGCAGGAAGACCTCAGCGAGCGGTGGGACGGAAATCGTGATGCTTACAACGCCTTCACATTCGGGATACGCGCGTTCAATCGGCAGTGGCAGGATCTAATCCGGCGGACAGGCGATGTCAATCCTCAATTGCAGCGGCTTTTCGGAGAAACCGTAGATACGGTTCTGATCAAGCGAGCAAAGCAGGTTCAGGACGAACGGCGGCGCGGTGCTCTCGGAGTCACGAAATCAGGTCTCATTACGCCTCGGTGGTCACCCAAAACCGGCCAGCCGTGGTCACCTGAAAACCGGCCAATGAAAACGTAGTCAGGACGTTGACTCAGGCGGAGGAAATAGCCTCCGTCGATGTGAGCAATGTCTTGAACGAAGAGAAGAGGAATCAGGTCATTGCGCTCGGCCGGTTGGGCTGGGCGCTGCGCAAGATCGAGAGGGCTACCGGAATCCGGCGGGAGACCGCGGCCGGGTATCTGCGGGCTGCGGGCATTCGTGCAGGGGCAAAACCGGCCAGTGAGGTGACCACCGACCCGGAACCGGCAAAACCGGCCAATGGCGGGGAGGTGACCACCGACTTTGGCGAAGCAAAACCGGCCTCTGGGGTGGCTGCCAGCAGCAGTGAACCGTACCGCGAACTTATTGAGGGAGCGCTGGCCAAAGGCCGCAATGCCATGTCCATCTGGCAGGAAATGGTGGACCGGCATGGCTTTGCCGGAGCCTATGAAAGCGTCAAACGGTACGTCCGCAAACTGCGTGGTGCTCACTCTGCCGAGGCACGGGTCATCATTCAGACCGCGCCGGGCGAAGAAGCGCAGGTTGATTACGGAACGGGCCCGATGGTGCGGGATGCGCACAGCGGCAAGTATCGGCGCACGCGCCTGTTCGTGCTCACACTCGGCTTCAGCCGCAAGTGCGTTCGGCTGCTGACGTTCCAGTCGAGCACGCGCATCTGGGCCGAACTGCACGAGCAGGCTTTCCGGCGGCTGGGAGGCAGCACACGGGTCGTAGTGCTCGACAACCTCAAAGAAGGCGTGTTGGCTCCCGATCTCTACGACCCCGCGCTCAACCCGCTCTATCGCGACGTGCTGGCGCACTACGGCGCGGTCGCGTTGCCCTGCAGAGTCCAGGATCCGGATCGCAAAGGCAAAGTCGAAAGCGGTGTCGGCCATGCGAAGAAAACGCCGCTGAAGGGCCAGCGCTTCGAGAGTCTGGAGGCGGCGCAGTCTTACCTCGACCAATGGGAGGAACGCTGGGCCGACACGCGCATCCATGGCACGACCAAACGTCAGGTGTCGGCCATGTTCGCCGAAGAAAAGCCCGCGCTGCAGCCGCTGCCGCTCGAGCCGTTTCGCTATTACCAGTACGGCGAGAGAACCGTGCATCTGGACGGATGCGTGGAAGTCGAGGCGGCTTACTATGGCGCGCCGCCGGGATGGATTGGCCGACTCGTCGCCGTGCAGTGGGACGCTCGTTGCGTTCGCCTGCTCGATCCGCGGACCGGCCAGCTCCTGCGCGAACATCTCCGCCAGACGCGTGGCCGGCATCGCATCAAAGATGAGGATCGCCCACCGCGCACGCCACAGGGAATCGTGCACCTGCTCGCGCGCGCCGACCGGTCCGGACCACACGTCGGCCAACTCGCTCAGGGCATGTACGACAGGCAAGCCGAAGCGGCGGTGCGGCGCATTCAGGGTCTGCTGTCATTCATCCGCAAGTACGGCGCGGCGCGCGTGGACGACGCCTGTGCTGCCGCACTGGAACTGGAAGTTTACGACTACCGCTTCGTGCGCCGCTACCTGGAGCGCGCTTCCGGTCCGCCGATAAGCCTGCGGCAGGTCGATCCGCTCATCCGGCAACTCACGCTGTATCGCGACCTCATTGAACAACGCACACAAGACCATCAGGAGCACCACCCATGAACATCGCCGAAATACAACGCGCTCTCCGTCAACTCCGGCTCGGCGGCATGGCCGCCGTTCTGGAAACACGCTTACATCAGGCGCAGACCGAGCCCATGGCGCCCATCGATCTGATCTCCTGCCTGATCTCCGATGAACTCACACGCCGCGCCGATCGACTGCTGGAACGCCGCCGGAAGCAAGCCGGGTTTCGCGACGCCAACCGCTCGCTCGACGGTTTCGACTTCACCTTCAACCCGAAGATGAATCGCAGTCTGGTGTTCGACCTTGCCGCGTGCGCCTTCATCGCACGGCGCGAGGACGCTTTGTTTCTCGGCCCCGGGGGCACGGGCAAGAGTCATCTGGCGCAGGCTATCGGCCAGTGCGCCATTCTGCAGGGTTATCGCGTCATCTATCGCGAAGCGCACGTGCTGTTGGAAGAACTCGCCGATGCCGTGGCCGAGAATCGGCGTAAGTCTTACATCGAATCTCTGGCCTCTGTGCCGCTGCTGATCATCGACGACTTTGGCATGCGCAGACTGCCGCTCACCGCGGCCGAAGATCTGCTGGAAATCGTCATGCGCCGTTACGAGCGCGCCAGCACACTGTTGACGT
Organism: Terriglobia bacterium; assembly: GCA_963788485.1. Lineage (GTDB taxonomy): Bacteria > Acidobacteriota > Terriglobia > Bryobacterales > Bryobacteraceae > BOG-234. Next base: position 4,932 of record CAWBIS010000205.1, on the reverse strand, counting down.
CGAATCGTCCGGTGGAAGACTGGGGCAAACTCCTCGGTGATACCGCGGCAGTCAGCTCGATGCTCGACCGGCTGCTGCACCACGGCCATGTTCTCAAGTGCGGGCCGCGCAGCTGGCGCACCAAAGCCCTGCCTGCGAGCGCTGCATGAAAACCGGCCAAACCGCCTGCGGCGCAACGAAGTGGGTCGCCCCCTTTCCCGTTTCCCCCTCCGGGGGAAAGCCGGGGCGGGCGGGTGCCCCCCACGCCGCAAACTGCGCGGCTCCCCCCACAAGAGGGCTCCGCCCCCTTGTGCATCCCCCGCCGACATCCGATGATTCCGGCGGCTTGTTGTTCAGGCTTGCCTTGACCTCGAGATCAGGGTAAAACTATGGCTTGTCCTGGCTCGTTCCCGTTGGCCGGTTTTGAGGTGACCGCGACTGGCCGGTTTTGGGGTGACCACCGAGGCATTACGTCAGCCGTCGCCGGTGTGCTGCCGGTAAGAGGGAACACCTTCCACGGCATGGAATAGGCTCCGCCGATGAATCGACTGACAGTCGCTCAGCAGGTTTATCACATGCGAGCCGCGTTCCCTCAGTTTCATGCGGAAACGAATCGCGGAAATTGGGTACGGTGGACCGGGACCCTCCAGCCCCACGAATTGAGCGATCAATACACCGTGGAAATTACCTACACGGTTCCTTCGCGCCCAGAAATCCGCGTCGTCTCGCCCGAACTGCGCCGCCGATCAGATTGCAAAAATCTGCCTCATGTTTTTGAGTGTGACCTGCTTTGTGTTCATACTGCGAACGAATGGAATGGCGATCTCATTCTCGCCCGGACGATAGTGCCGTGGACATCGACCTGGTTGTATTTCTACGAAACTTGGTATACGACTGGCCTATGGCTAGGCGAAGGCACCCACCCCGAATTTCCCCAACACAGATCAGCCTAAGGGCTCGTTGATCCCAGCTTATGGAACGGCTCGAATGGCTCGGTCACTTCAGAATCGAAAAACATCGGGCGCAGTGAGAGAAGAGCCTTGCGAGCTTCGGTCACCCCCAAGCCTCGGATATTCGAGATGGCCCGAAAGTCGTCGAGTTCATAACGCGTGCCGACCGGCGGGCTGATCCTCACCACATTATTGCGATCAGTGACCAGATGCTGAGCCATACCGACCGCTGACGATTCCTGTGCAGCCATGAACACGTCGGCGACTTTGTTCGCCCATCTGAGCTTTCCAGCGAAGCGCGACAAAGCCCACTTCATGTTGAGTGCCGTCGTTGTGCAGCCGAGGCTGAGAACTCTCAGGTCGTCCCGCGGCCAGCCGAGAATACCGATGGCTTCAACCACCGCGACTGTGACGGGGTTGTTCGCCCACATCCCGCCGTCGATCAGCGGAATGCCGCTATCTGCCCGGTATGTTGGAAAGAAAGTCGGCGCGGCTGCGGTGGCGAGCGCTGCCTCCACAACCTTACATTTGTAATCCAGCTCAAATCGCGGATGATGGGATGTCTTCCAAATGTGGACCTCGTTAGTCTCGGCATTGAGAGATGGGATGACGAGGCGCTTTCGGCTCTCCCCGATTCTTCGCTCCCCGAAGACTTCGATGAGGGCGCGCTCCAGGGGCGCGCGATCGTACTTCACGAATCCGAGCGAGCGCATACCCCGCCATCGGCGGTGGCCGGCAAAAATCGACGGCCCATACTTCTCGTAGAACTCGAGCATCTCGCTGGCCGAGAGGCCCAGGCCCAGACCCAACGCGATGATCCCCCCGGTTGACGTGCCCACGATCAAATCGAAATAGTCAGCGATATTGTGTCCGACGACGCCCTCGATGATCGCCAGGAATGACGCGGGGAACACTCCTTTAATACCTCCCCCGTCAATGGAAAGAATTCGTCTCACATTATTGGCCCAAAATCGCGTATTTCAGTGTACCGAGCGATGGCTTGACTGCCTTCCAAACAAGTGTGCCGCTTACAGGATCGGCGTAGCACAGCCCTGATACGCGTGGGCCTTGAAGATCCCAGTGTAAGTATCGGCCTTTCCTTACGCAGCCAAACACGATGGAGGTTGTAACTCATGTAGACGGTAGCCGTTCTGGCCGAGGGTATTATTAGCCAGTGCAACGTGGTGCTGGTGGTGAGTGAAGAGCAGCACCTGAGTCTTGTGTGACAGCGCTTCGAGAGCGCGCAGTGCAGCGCCGGCGCGGGCGTCATCGAAAGCCATCAGAACATCATCGAGGATGACCGGACACGGGCCTGCCGTCTCACAATGGTTTTCGATGTAGGCAAGACGGAGCGCGAGAAAGAGTTGGTCGCGCGTTCCGTCGCTCATCCCTTCCATTCCCAGACGCTCACCGGTCTGAGCGCGGACGCCCTTCAGAATCCGGGACTCATCTTCCTGGTCGACCACGAGAGATGCGAAGACCCCACACGTGAGCGTCGCAAAGTATTCAGATGCCCGCTTCAGAAGCGGGTCTTGGTGCTTTTCCCTGTAGAGAGCAACGGCCTCGGCGAGTAGCTTCGCGCCGAGCCGGTTCTCGACATATTCGGTCGTGAGCTCCTCAATCCGGGCTGCTGCTGAGAATTTCGCCGCGACGGCCGCGCGAAGTGAGGTCGCTGCTTCTCTGAGCTGGAATTCTTTGCCGATGGAGTCGTACTCGCTGGTAAGCTGCGCCTTCCGATCTTGGATCTGCGTGATCTCATCCCCCAGCCTCTGGATATCAAGCGGAAGAGTGTCGGGATCGGCGTTGTGCACCTGACCGATGAATTCGTCAAGGGGGACATTACCGCACGAATCTACGAGCGCAGCGCGATGGCCCTTCACCAGATTCGCGTACTCCACCCGCCCACGGTTGACCGCAATGGCCTCAGGGATAGTTTTCCAATCCGGGACCTTTGCCGTGGCGGCAAGATCAGTGAGCAACTTTTGTGCCCGCTCAATATCCGCAATCGCCTGAGCGAGCTTCCGGTTTTCGCGGTTCTGGTTCTCGGCCAGCGCTGCAAAGGTCTTTTCATTCGCCGCAGCGGCGCGCGCAAGTTCATGAAGGCTCGCAATTGCTATCAGGGGATCGAGTCCAGTGAGTTCCTTGCGGGCCGAGCGCTCCGCGAGCGACGTGACGGCCTTTGTAAACGCCGACTCGTCTGCTCGCATCGAATCAATGCGGTGCTGGAGCTTTTCGAGCTGACTTGAGATTCTGACGATTTCGTCAGAAATCCTGAGGACTTCACGAACGACTTCAGGGTCTGCCGACTGGCTGACAGGAAGCCCTTCCACGGCATCCGCCCACAACCTGCGCCATTCTTCTAAGGCTGCTGCGTTACGTCCCTGTTCCTCAACATCGGAATTGAGTGCTGAGTGCTGCAGCGCTATGGCCGCAGCGAGAGCAGTGCGGCGGTGGCGAATTGCACCCGCTTCGGTTACACGTGTGTCCGCACGTGCGGCCAATTCGGTGAGGGACAGATTCGCGGCCTCGTTCATCGCGGATGTGAGTGCAGTACGGAGGCGGGAGACCTCTTCAGCAATCTCGCCCAATTGGCCATCAAGACGCCGAAGGTCACGTTGCTGCTCGATAAGCGTCCCGCGGGTGTCGAGCCACGCCTGCATTTCGCGGGGCGTGCGGGGCGTGATTTTGGCGTCAGCCCAAAGGGATTTCCATTCGCGGTCAAAGAGCGAAAGATTCTCTGCGTGCACGTGTGCGGCTTCGCGGGCCAACTCGAGCCGTGCCTGCGCCGATGCGAGCGATTCGACGAGAGCACGCTTCCGCTCAACACGATCAGCCTCGCGGCGCAGCCGGTCGGCTACATCATCGGCTGTCGATACCGAGATCTCGTATGCCTCAGCCAGGTCCGAGTTCCCCCAGATACTGACGCGCCTTTCGAAAAAGCTGCTCTCTGCCTCGCCGCCTTCAACGCCGTGGAGCCACCGGTCCTGGATAGCAACCCAACCGAGGGCCCGCCGGGCGCGCGCTTCCTGGAGGTCGGACTCGGTTGGCACCGCGTTCTGGCGATCCAAGTCTCGGATGGATTCTTCTGCCCGCTTCAAATGCGAATCCGCCGCCTTCACCTCCGCGGCGACGTGGTCGCCCTTCGTTCGCAGTTCAGCAGCGCGTTCGGCAAAAGTATGGAGAAAGGCTGGAAGCGGTACCCGTGCGGATTCCAATTGGTCCAGCGTTCCTGTCCAGAGGGGAAGTGCTGCGAGATCCCGTTCGAGGCGTTCGACGAGTTGGTCACGCTCCGCCTTCAACCGCTCATATTCGACTTCCAGATTCTTCCGGCCGCGAGCCTGAGCCAGCACCTCGGACAGCATGCTGGTGTCGGTTTCGAACGGCAACTGATTCCATTCGGTCTCGGACGCAGCGAGTATTGCTTTCTGAGCCGCGATCTTGCCGGGGAGTTCGCTTCGCTTCGACTCCAGAACGGCATAGGCACCGGCCACGTTCTCGATGCGCTTTCGTCGGGCCACTGTCAATCGGGGAACCGCATCCAGTGCCACGCCCAACTCCAGACAGTGCTGGTGGCGCGTGTCCCGTAGCGTGTTACCTTCGGCTTCCCGCTTCGGCAGATCCACGCGGGCGGCGCGAATTTGCCCGGATTGGTCCTTGCACTGGTCGATTTCCGCGAGAATCCCGGCTAGCGCGCCATCACGCGGGATACCCGTCAACTGATCGGCAAGAGTGTCCAGTTCCTTGGACGAGTTTTGCTTCCGCTCCGTAGCTGACCGAAGGGCAGTTACCGCCTCATCGTAGAGTTGATCGAAGCCATCAGGCAAGACCACGGTGGAAGCCATTTCCGCGAGCGATTGTTCGTCATGGAAGAGCCGCTGCACATGTGGCGCTGCAGTGTGGATTCGGGTCAGGCGATTGCGCTCTGTTGCCCGGCTGTTGAGGTCCCGGCCGATCTCTCCCAGTTCGGTTTCGATGGCTTGGCGACGCGCAACTGCTTTCTGAT
>CAWBIS010000204.1:0-5370 GCA_963788485.1 Terriglobia bacterium | reverse complement strand
CTGGCGGTCGCACTCCAGAACAAGGCGCTCGTCGGGAATGTCGAGGTCCACCTTCATGCCGGCCAGACTGTCGCTGAGGCTTGCCACAACCTCTTCAATCAGCGAAGCCACGCCGACCGGCTTGAATGAACGGCGACCTCGCCGGCATCCAGGCGCGCGGTGGTCAGCAGGCGCGTGGTCAGGCTGCCGAGCAGACCGGCCTGCTCATCGATGAGGGCCACCAGATCCGCCTGCGCCGCCGACAGGTGGCCCATCTCGCTCAACCCCGTCGAGGCCGCGCGGATGGCCGTCAACGGCGTCTTGTAGGCATGTGCCAGGCTGTCGAGCACTGTGGCGCGCAGTTGCTCCGTGCGGCGCTCGGTCTCCATGCGGCTCTCGTTGGCGAAGGCCCGATAGCGGTCAAAGGCGGAAGACCCCATTACGGCCTGGAGATCGTTCCGTCCTCTGCTACACTGCAGACGCAGCCGACGCGGGCCTTTTGCGGAAAGCACTTTGATTGTAGAACACAGTGCGAGAAGAAGCTTTTTGCGCCCCGATAAGAATTTTCTATTGACTTTATAGAATTATTTTTAATGGTGGAGATCCGGCGGGCTTGTCATCATAAGGATACACATGATCCTGCGACGGGAATCAGCTGAACGCAAGATCAATATCCGCGTGTTGCTCCGCCTGACGCGCATGGATGTCTGCTGCGGCCCTCCCACATCGAATTAATTCTGCGGCTGTCCCTCAAGATTTTCAAGTGGTTCGGCATCGTCCGAACGAGTTTGGGTTAGCAGTTAGTGTCAGGAGTGTTTATGTCGAAGCCCACGCTGTGGGAGGACATCATACAGGCCGGCAGCAGCTGGTCTTTGGTGCTCCGCCGCGGCCGGGAATTACGTATCGAGGATCTGGAAGGCGGCGCCAATGTGGCGGCGATCTTCTACAACTTTGATTGCCCGGTCGAGCGTTACAACATGCCGGATACCTTGAAAGCGCAGCACACGGCGCACCTTGCCAAGGGCTTTGTATTGTATTCCGACATGGGTCGGATCTTATGTTCGATAACGCAGGATTCGTGCGGGTGGCACGATCCCATTGGCGGCCATAACGATCGCGGCGCGGTGCTCGCAAAGTACGGCCCGTCGAGTTACCAGGAAGAACGGAACGCGTGGCATCGCAATACCCGCGACAACTTCCTGATCGAATTGAGTAAGTACGGTCTGGACGTGCGCGATCTCACTGCCAACACCAATTTTTTCAGCAAGGTTGTGGTCGGAAACGACGGCGCGATGCAGTTTGCGCCGGGAAACTCCCGCCCGGGCGATCAGGTAACCCTTCGCGCCGAGATGAACCTTCTGGTCGTTCTCGATACGGGGCAGCATCCGCTCGATCCCAACCCCGGCTACGCGCCCAAGCCGGTAAAAATCTCTGTTCGCGAAGCGGACCAGGTGGCCAGCGACGATCTCTGCCGCCTCTCCCGCCCCGAGAATGCGCGCGGATTCATCAACACCGAAAGGTACTTTCTGTGATCGAAAGCGCACTCAATCCGGAATCCGCGATCTACCGCCGGACGGTGTCGGCGGGCGACTCCTGGATTTACCGGATTGAAGCCGACGAGGTATTCAGAATCGTCGATCTCGAGGGAAATCAGGCGGTCGACACGCTCTTTTACAACGCTCTCGATACCGCGGAGCGCTACAGCGCAGTCGATACGATCGTGGCGCAGCGTAATATTTACCTCACTACCGGGACGAAGCTGCTGTCGAACCTGCGCCGACCCATGCTCACCATCACGGCGGATACCTGCGGGCGGCACGACACGCTCGGGGGAGCCTGCGCGGCTGAAAGCAATCAGGTTCGTTACTCCATCGAAAAGCGCCACATGCACGCTTGCCGCAACAGTTTCCTGCAGGCGATCGCTGACCCGAAGTGGAATCTGCACAAGCGCGACATTACGGCCAATATCAACTTCTTCATGAACGTGCCCGTCACGCCCGAGGGCAAACTGACGTTTGAAGACGGTATTTCCAATCCGATGAAGTACGTCGAAATGCGCGCGGAGATGGACGTGATCGCGGTCATCAGCAATTGCCCCCAGCTCAATAATCCCTGCAACGGCTACAATCCCACGCCGATTCAGGTATTGATCTGGAGCGCTTCGGCGCGAAGCGCGGGAGCCTGATTTGTTTTCGAAGGTGCTGATTGCGAACCGCGGAGTAATCGCGTGCCGGATACTGCGCACGTTGAACCATCTGGGGGTGCGCTCGGTGGCCGTATACTCCGAGGCCGATCGCCACTCTCTGCACGTCGCACAGGCGAGTGAGGCGGTTTTGCTTGGGCCCGCGCCGCCGCAGGCAAGCTACCTCAATATCCAGAAGGTTCTCGACGCCGCGCGCAGCACCGGGGCGGAAGCGATTCATCCCGGCTACGGGTTTCTCAGTGAAAACGCGGAGTTCGCATATGCATGCGAGGCCGCGGGCATTGAATTCGTCGGCCCCACGCCGGCTCAGATCAGCGTGTTCGGCTTGAAACACGCCGCGAGGGAAATCGCGCAGTCAAACGGCGTTCCTCTGCTGCCCGGTTCGGGACTTCTGGCCTCGGCCAAAGAGGCGCGCGCTGCCGCGGTCAACATCGGCTTTCCGGTCATCCTCAAAAGCACGGCGGGCGGCGGCGGCATCGGCATGCGGCTTTGCCGCGCCGAGTCGGAGGTGGAGCAGGCATTTCATTCCGTCGTGCGTACGAGTGAAGCAAGCTTCAAAGACAGCGGCGTCTATGTCGAAAAATTTGTCGAACACGCGCGTCACATCGAAGTACAGATCTTCGGGGACGGCAACGGCGGCGTGATTTCGTTCGGCGAAAGGGACTGCTCGGTACAACGGAGAAATCAGAAGGTCATCGAGGAGACGCCCGCGCACAAGCTGCCCGACGCCATTCGCGGCCGCATGATCGATTCCGCCATACTGCTCGGGAAGGCGGTGAATTACCGCTCGGTTGGAACGGTGGAGTTCGTTTACGACACTGACACCGGCGGCTACTATTTTCTTGAAGTGAATACGCGGCTCCAGGTGGAGCACGGCGTGAGCGAGGAAGTAACTTCGGTCGATCTTGTGCGTTGGATGTTCCTTCTCGCCGCCGGAGAAATGCCCCAGCTGGATCTGGTGAAGCCGTCGCCCCGCGGCCACTCGATCCAGGTTCGCGTATACGCCGAAGATCCGGCGAAGAATTTTCAACCCGCCGCCGGCATGCTGACGGAGGCGAGCTTCCCCCCTTACGCCCGCGCGGAAACCTGGGTTGAGCGAGGAACCGAGATCACGCCGTACTACGATCCGCTGCTGGCGAAGATCATTGTGTCGGCGGAGACCAGACCGCAGGCGATCGCCAAAATGCGCAGCGCCCTCAGCAGGACGCAACTGGCTGGCATAGAAACCAATCTCGACTATCTGCGGCAGGTGGTCGCCTCGCCCGAATTCACCGTCGGCGGCCTCACCACGGCTTTTCTGAGCGGATTTTCGTGGCGCCGCCGCGGCATCGAAGTCATCGAAGGCGGCACGATGACGACCGTGCAGGACTATCCGGGCAGAATCGGCTACTGGAGCGTCGGCGTCCCTCCTTCCGGCCCCATGGATTCGCTTTCCTTCCGTCTGGGTAATCGTCTGCTTGGAAATGAGGAAGGCGCCGCGGGATTGGAATGCACCGTGGCCGGGCCGGCTCTGAACTTCGAATTCGACACCCATATCGCCATCACGGGGGCCGATTTCGCGCCGCGTCTGAACGGGCAGCCCGTGCCTCTCTGGGAGTCGATTCGCGTACCCGCCGGCGCGGTGCTCGAACTCGGGGAGTGCCAGGGCCCCGGCCTGCGCGCCTACATCCTGTTTCACGGCGGCCTGCGACTACCGTCGTATCTTGGCAGCGTCAGTACCTTCACGCTTGGCGGATTCGGCGGCCATGGCGGACGCGCCCTGCGGACCGGCGACGTGCTTCATGTGCACGAAGCCGCCGCGGCCGTCCCCGGCGATGCGGAAGCGCCCCTGCAAATTCCGCGTATCGCCAACGACTGGACAATCGAGGTCGCATATGGGCCCCACGGCGCGCCCGATTTCTTCACCCAGGACGATATCCGTACCTTTTTTTCCGCCGTCTGGAGCGTCCATTACAATTCCAGCCGCACCGGCATCCGGCTCATCGGACCGAAGCCGGAATGGGCCCGTCCCGATGGTGGTGAAGCGGGATTGCACCCGTCGAACATCCACGACAACGCCTACGCCATTGGCGCGATCGACTTCACCGGCGACATGCCGGTCATCCTCGGTCCCGACGGGCCGAGTCTCGGCGGCTTCGTTTGTCCCGCGGTGATTCTCAACGATGAACTCTGGAAAATGGGACAGCTTCGCCCGGGCAATACCGTGCGTTTCACCCTGCGCAAGCCGGAGCCCGAGATCCTTCACCGCAGGCGGGACCTCGTCTGCCGCGCCTCGGGCGACCGTTATCTGCTGATCGAGTTCGGCGAACCTGTGCTCGATCTGAACCTCCGCTTTCGCGTGCAGGAAATGCTCAACTGGTTTGAAGCCGAGAAACCGGAGGGCGTCATCGATTTAACGCCAGGCATCCGCTCGCTGCAGATTCATTACGACGCGGACCGGCTGCCGCGATCGCGCGTGCTCGAACTGGTCGACCGCGCCGAGGCGGCCATGCCCGCGCTGGAAGGCCTGAAACTCCCCACGCGAATCGTGCGCCTTCCACTTTCATGGGACGACCCGGCCACCCGCACCGCGATCCAGAAATACATGAAATCGGTGCGGGCGGACGCGCCCTGGTGCCCCGACAATATCGAGTTCATCCGCCGCATCAACGGGTTGGAATCGATCGACGACGTCAAACGCATCGTGTTCGGCGCGAGTTATCTGGTGCTGGGGCTGGGCGACGTCTATCTGGGTGCCCCGGTCGCCACCCCGCTCGACCCGCGGCATCGCCTGGTCACCACCAAGTACAATCCCGCGCGCACATGGACCGCCGAGAATTCCGTCGGTATCGGCGGCGCTTATCTCTGCATATACGGGATGGAAGGTCCCGGCGGCTATCAGTTCGTCGGCCGCACAGTGCAGGTGTGGAACACCTGGCGGACGACCAAAGAATTCCCTTCGGGCACGCCGTGGCTGCTGCGGTTCTTCGATCAGATTCGCTTTTACCCGGTGGAAGCGGACGAACTGCTCGACATGCGCGACGACTTCCTGCATGGCAAGTATCATCCTTCCATCGAGGAAGAGAAGTTCAGCCTGCGCGACTATCGCGCCTTCCTCAGCCGCATCCGCTTCGAAACCAAAGCCGCCAAAGCCCGCCAGCAGGCCGCTTTCGAGGGCGAGCGCGAGCGCTGGAAAGAGGCCGGTCTCG
>CAWBIS010000203.1:0-4260 GCA_963788485.1 Terriglobia bacterium | reverse complement strand
TGGACGATCCGGTCGGCGGCCAGGTGCAGTTGCCAGGATTCCAGTGCAATTTCGCCATCGACGAAAGCCAGAGCGCGGGTCAAATCATCCGTTCGATCCGGAATGGGTCCCAAATTTATATCGTTCTCGATTCTCAGGGTCTGCTGGAGGCGAGAATCGAGAATACCTTCGCGGTGCAGCAGCCCAACCTGCCGCCGGGAAGCAATTCGGTCAACCCGTTCAACGAGGGCTGGCCTGCCTACGAATTCGATGACACGTCGATTGCGCGAAACAAGGATGGGAGCGCCAGTGTCAAATTGTTCAAACTGGGCGCCCAGGACACGCCGAACCGGCTCTCAATCGAGTTTCAGGACAGTTTCAATCAGTATCAGCAGGACAGTCTTTCCCTGTGCGACGAAGACGATGTGAACCTCTGCGGCCAGGAGGTTGCGGTGATTTGGGATGCAGTCGGCATTTCCACGTTCAACCAGGCTTCGCGGATGCTGCTGCTGGGTCTCAATAAAGCCCTTTCGGGAAACGCCTTCATCGAATTCCAGACCAGTGTCAAGGCGCTCGCTTTGTTGCCCGGTGATCTCATCACCGTTACATACTCGAAGGAGAATCTCGAGCGCACTCCCTTCCGTATCACGAAGATTGCGCCCGGAACGAGTTTCCGCACCGCGACCATTACCGCCCAGTTCCACGACGACGACTGGTATTCGGATGCGCCGACGGGAATTACGGGCGGATTGGGCGTGCAGTCCGGCCAGGGTTCGGGATTGCCCGCGCCGGTGATCGGCACCGCTTTCGACGCTAATGGAAACCTGCAGCTGGGCATCACGGAAACCGAAATTACCGGGAGCGACGGCTCGGCCGTCATCGAGCTGAGCGTTTCTTTTACCGCGCCATCGGGGCAGATTGGATCGCTGCCCGCTCCTTTGATTGGCCTCGTGCCGGTGGTGAGCGCGACCGGCGGAACACTGACCGGCGGCGTTAATTACTATTACGCCGTCAGCACCATGGACGGCGCAGGCGGGGAGAGTTTGCTTTCTTTTATCGCGCAGGCTACGACGACGGCCGGTCTCAACGCGAATTCCGTGGTTCTGGATGGCATTCAACTGCCCGTGGGCGGGGTGAGCTTTAACGTCTACCGCGGCACGGACCCAGCCTCGCTCCTCCGCATTGCATCGAGCCAGACTTCGGCCCCGTCGTTTATCGATACGGGTTTCCCGCCGTTGCTGGTGCTGCCGCCGGACCCGCAGTTCGATCACGTAAATGTGAACTGGCGGTGGGAGTTATTGCCGGAGACCCCTGCCGCTGTTTACTCGGCGACGACGGTTGGTAATTCAACGCTGCAGTTGATCGTGAATACTTACCAGGCGGCGATCGTGCGCATCACCAGAGGCACTGGCGCGGGACAGGAAGCGACGATTGCCGCTAACACCGCGACCACGCTGACGGTTACTGCGCCATGGCTGATCCAACCGGATGCGACGAGTTTCTTTGTCATCGCGGAGAACACGTGGCGAACCGGCTCCAGCGGAGGTACCAGCCCCATCGCCGTTGATGTACCCGAGCGTATCGGCGCCGGCGTGCACGTGTCGGCGCGCGCGGCAAACGCCGAGGATGAACAGGCCGCATACGATGTCTCGCCGTTGACCCGGTGGGTGCTGGGACAATCCGGTACTGTGCTGGCGGATTCGAGCGTTCCGCCGGCGCCCCTGTTTGGTCTGGCCCTGTCAGCCGTACAAGGAGGCGTGATCGAGTTGGGGGAGATCGCTTTCGCGTCCCTCGTGAATACCGTCAGCATCCGAGCCGGGACGTATACGTTCTATTTCTATGATGAGGTCAATGGGGCAACTCCGGCTATTCTCACGGCGCCAGTTGCTGCGACCGACTCTGATATCCACTTTGGCTCGGTTTTCACGCCCGGGTCATTCGTTCAGATCGACCAGGAAATCGTGCAGGTCAGCCAGTTGAACGCCGATGGGAGCCAGGCTGTTGTTCGCGCCGCGCAGGGCACCACGGCCGCCGCGCACGATGTAACGGCTCTTGCGTATACTCTGGGCAACACCGTTCTGATCGTTCCGTTTATCCTGAACTTTTTCGGCAGCCCGGCCAGCGGCGACTGGCAATACAATCTGTCTCTGCCTAACGTGCGCCTCGCCAGTGTCCAGCTCTACATGACCAACGCCCTGGGTAATGGTGCCATTGCGGTGAATTCGTATACGAACACCGTCGATTCCGGCCTGCGGACAATGGCCGGGGGGCAGTATTCGTTTCAGATCAGTGGATATCTGGCAATCGAGACCAGCGCCACCCCGGCGGTAATTGTGGACGCCACCCGGTCGGTGCGGGATATCTATGGAATTGTGGGTACAGCTTCGTCAGGGGCACCCATCGTTGTTCAGTTGAACCGCAACGGGACGGCATATGCGACCGTGCAGTTCGCCTCCGGGGCAACAACGTCGGCAGTGGTCGACGGCTTCGGCCTGCCTGCGCTACAGGCAGGGGATCAGCTGACGATCGATATTGATGGTGTGGGAACGACCATCCCCGGCAGCGATCTGAACCTGATCATGCGCCTATGACTTGCGAATAAGCTGAATCTCAAAGAGCTTCGGCCAGAGTTTCCCGGTGACGAAAAGGCGGTCTCCGAGCGAATCCCAGGCGATTCCGTTGAGCACGTTGGCCCCGCCGGCAATATCGGCTGCGGAGAGCAATCCGGCGAGATCGATCCAACCGGTGACCCGCCCATCCCGCGGCGAAATGCGGGCGATCCTGTCGGTCTCCCAGACATTGGCGTAGATTTCGCCGCGAACGTATTCGAGTTCGTTCAGGGACGCGACTGGATTCTGGCCGTCATGCACGGTGAACCGGCGGATCTCCTGCAACGTCGAAGGATCCCAGCACCGGATTTCCGCCGTGCCGTCGCTCATGAATATCTGGCGGCCGTCGTTGGTCAGACCCCACCCCTCCCCCGAATAATCGAAGCTCCGGATCAGGCGAAAGCCGCCGCTGTCGTAGATGAATCCGCGGTGAGATCTCCAGGTGAGTTCGAGGATGTGCTGATTGAGTAATGTGATGCCTTCGCCGAAGTATTCCGGATCGAGGTGAATCTCCTGCAGCACCTTGCCCGAATTGAGCTCTACTTTGCGCAGACTCGAATGGCCGTTCAGGCCCGTCCCTTCATACAGGAAGCCGGCGCGATATTCGAGCCCCTGGGTGAATGCGTTCGGGTCATGCGGATAAACACGAACGACGCGAAAGCCATACACTGGCGTTGCCGGCGGCGGAGCCGCGTTCAAAAGCGCCGCAATCACAGCGGTCAACATCAGGCGCATCGCTTATATGATAGTGGTTTGCTGCTCGTCCAGAATGTTTCGAAGGTCTATCACCTCTATAAGACGCCCTTCGACCGGATACGCGAACTGAACCCGCTCCGCAGCAAGCCATTGCACACCGATTTTTGGGCGTTGCGCGACATCTCGTTCAGCGTGGATCGCGGCGAGGTGGTGAGCCTGGTGGGGCCGAACGGCTGCGGCAAGAGCACGCTGCTGCAGGTGATCAGCGGAATTCTGCAACCTACTTCCGGCCGCGTGGTGACGCGCGGGCGCGTCGCCGCGCTGCTCGAACTGGGCGCGGGTTTCAATCCCGAATTCTCCGGGCGCGAGAACGTTTTCATCAACGGCGAAATCATGGGCATCGGCCGCGCCGAAATGCAGCGCAATCTGCCGCTGATCGAAGCCTTCGCCGAGATCGGCGACTTCATCAACAGGCCCGTCAAGGAATATTCGAGCGGCATGTACGTGCGCCTGGCTTTTTCGACCGCCATCCACGTCAACCCGGATATCCTGATCGTGGATGAGGCGCTGGCGGTCGGCGATGCCGTGTTCGCCAACCGCTGTATCCGGAAATTCGAGGAACTGCGCGAAAGAAAGATTACCGTACTCTTCGTCTCACACGACCTTGGCCTCGTCAAACAGCTTTCCGACCGCGCGATCTTTCTGTTGAACGGACGCGTGGAAGCGGAAGGCGAGCCGAAGCATGTGATCGATAAATACATCGGGATCGTGCTGGAGCGGCAGAAGGCTTACGAAAATCGCGACCGGCGGATTCACCCTCGCGCCACCAATCGCCACGGCGATGGTTCGAGCGAGATTCTCGACGTCGCCCTTCTCGACGAAACCGGACGGCCCTGCGGGGTCGTCTCAAGCGGCGAAAGCGTAACCATTCGGGTTCGGACGGCTTTCCGGCTGCACCGCGTCCAGCCAATGGTGG
>CAWBIS010000202.1:0-11415 GCA_963788485.1 Terriglobia bacterium | reverse complement strand
CACCAGATCGGAGAATCGGTACTGATCGCGCGCGGCGCCATGCATCACGGCGCGCACCACAGGCATGTCCGAGGACTTCGTTTCGCGGCCCAGTCCATACATCAGCAATTTGTCGGTCAGGTTGCCGATGAAGGCTTCGGGGCGGTTCAGCAGCGCCTGGCGCAGGCTGGCGGGACCGTCGATCGGCGTGCCATCCACCAGCTGGCCGGAGGCATCGATCCTGAACCCGGAGTCGACGGTGCGCCATGCGCCGACGCCATCGAAGTTCTCGAGTGAAAGGCCAATGGGATCCATAATTTTATGGCAGCCGGCACAAACCGGATTGGCGCGGTGCTCTTCCATGCGCTCGCGGACGGAAGCGACGCCCGTGCCGTTCGCGTTCTCCTTCAGTGGCGGAACGTTGGGCGGGGGCAGGGGAGGCGGGCTGCCGAGCAGGTTCTCCAGCACCCATTTGCCGCGCTGCACCGGCGAGGTTCGATTGGCGTTGGAGGTGACCAGCAGCATGCTGCCTTGTCCCAGCAGACCGCGCCGGGCGTCGATGGGAACGGGAACGCGCCGGAAGTCCGGACCATAGATGCCGGGGATGCCGTAGTGCTTCGCCAGGCGTTCGTTCACAAACGTGTAGTCGGCGTTCAGCAGGTCCAGCACGGACCGGTCCTCACGCAAAATGCTGGCGAAGAGCATTTCCGTTTCGCGCTCGAAGGCCTGACGCAGATTGTCGTCGAAATCGGGAAACTCGCGCGGATCGGGGTTGGCGCTCTTCAGCTCCCTGAGATACAACCACTGGCCGGCGAAGTTGGTGACCAGCGCCTGGGCTCGGGGATCCGCCAGCATGCGGCGCGTCTCCCGCTCGAGGACGGCCGGTTCGTGCAGCTTGTTCCGGATGGCGAGGTCCAGCAATTCGTCGTCGGGGATGCTGGACCAGAGGAAAAACGAGAGGCGCGAGGCGAGTTGAGTGTCCGTAATGCGATAGATTCCGTTGGGCGGAATGGTGACCGGCGGCGGCTCGAAACGGAAGACGAATTCAGGATCGGCGAGGATCCGGCGCAGCGCCATCTCGATACCGGAGTCGAAGTTCCCCGACTTATTCCGTTCCTGCTGGTAGAAGCTCAGCAGGGATTCGATATCGGCATCGGCCGGCGCCCGGCGAAAGGCACGACGCACCATGTTGGAAAGGATGCGGCGGGCGCAGGGGATCTCATCCGCGGAACCAGCGGGTTGGCACACGAAGATGCGCCGCCGGCTGGGCGTGTCGCCCGGGCCGGTTGCATTATAGGGTCCCGTGACGTCGACTCTGGCGAGGTGTGGGACGCTGGTGTACCCGTACTGCATGCCGGTGTTCACGTCTTTGGTGCTGGACATCGGGCGATGCACCAGATCTTCGTTGGCTTCGTAGCTCTTCTCGAGGAAGGCGACGCCGAGGGTCTGCGGCCCGGCTTTGACCTTGATGCGAAATTCGAGGTGTATATCCGGGGTCATTTTGACGCGCTCTTCCTGAGGGTCGCTGAGCGGCGGCGGAGGGGTTTCAGCGCCCTTCTTCGCTTGCATGAAGAACATCGGCACCTCTTCCAGCTGATATAACTTCACGCGGTTACCATTGAGGGTGACTTCGAGTTCCTGGCCTTCGGCTCCTTCGCCGAAGACCTGACCGAAGCTGAGTTTCGTCAAGGAGAGCTTGATCAGGTATTCGCCATCCAGAGGGAAGTTATGCCGGATCACCGTGCCGCCACGGGTCCCGGGCGGGAGGCCGTCAAGGGTTCCGGTCTGGCTAAGGTCGCCTTTTACCGTGTAAGTCACGTCGAGCGGAGCGGTGTCCTTATCTCCCACGGCAAGCCGGCTGATTTTAGCCGCAGCGGACACATAGCGTTCCATCAGGGCCGGCGATACGCCCAGAACGTCGGCGATGTTGTCGAAACCATTGCTGGAATCGTCGGCTGGAAGCAGGGTGGGGCCGTCGACGTCAACGGCGAGCAGGTCGCGGATGGCGTTGACGTATTCGGCGCGGTTCATGCGATGCAGCGGCGTGCGGCCGGGATTGGGATGGTCGGCGGCGGCGCGATCCAGCGCGGCTTCCACGCTGCCTGCGAATGCGTCGAGCGCCTGCCGATCGGGCCGGCGCGCGCCCGCGGGAGGCATCATACCGGCGCGCAATTTGCGCACGACCTTCTCCCAGGTCTCGGCGTCGGATGCGACGTGTTGCAGGCTCAGTTTGTCGAGTTCGAGACCGCCGGTTTTCAGCTTCTGGTTGTGGCAGGTGATGCAGTATTGATCGAGCAGCGCCTGCTGCCCGGCCGCCGGGCCCATCGCGAACAATACCACGATCAATGCCGCGAAAATGAGCCTGTTCATGGCTGGTTTTTGGCCATCAACTGTTTCAACAAGGCCATCGCTTTGGGTTTCGCTTCGGGCGGGCGGATCGCCAGAAAAATGCCTTGCGCGTAAGTCATCGGCGTGCGACCTTCGTTATCTTTCGGGTCGAGCATCGAGCCATGGTCGGCCAGGATCTGAATGATGGATTCCCAGCCGCGATTGGCGGCTCCGTGCATGGCGGTGAGACCCAGAGAATTCTTCGCGTTCACGTCGGCGCCGCGATCGAGGCAGAGTTTGACGGCTTCCACGTAGTCGGCTTCGCTGTGGCTCCAGGTCTGGCCGGGAATCCAGTTGATGCCGGATGCGGCCATCAGCGCCGTGGTGCCCTGAGTGGTCGCGATGTTGGGATTGGCGCCGGCTTCGAGCAAGAGCCGCATGACCTCGATATCGCCGGAAAGGGCGGCGCGCACAAATGACGTCTGGCCGTCGAAGTTCACCCAGGACCCGTCGAACTGCATAAGGCCGTGAACCGGGACCGTATCGGTCCTGAGATTGACATCCGCGCCCTTCCTGATCAAGGCCTTAATCAGGTCGAGCGGGTCGCGTCCGTCGGTGGGAAGATCGTCGTATTTATCGTGATTGAAGTTGCGCAGGTCGATGGCCGCGAAGAGAGCGGCGCGGTGGTAATCGTCGGCGGCATTCGGGTCGGCGCCTCTGGCGAGCAGCTCGGTGGCGATGCCGACTTGTCCATTCAGAAGCGCGATGATGAGAGGCGACGTGTGATTACCGGACGCGAGGTTAACATCCGCTCCACGATCAAGCAGCAGCCGCGTTATATCGGTGTTGCCGTCGCGCACCGCAAACAGCAGCGGCGTCATTCCGCCGTTCGGCGTAGGCAAGGCGCGCTGCCGGATGATGCCGGCGCCGGACGCCGCGGCGGGGCGGGCGGGCACATACTCACCTTTCGTGATGGTGACTGTGGTGCGGGCGTTAATGTCCGCGCCGCGATCCAGAAGCAGCTTCACCGCGTCACTGTGATTTTCGATCACGGCCCACATTAGTGCGGTCTGCGCGTGCTCATTGTCTTTTGCATTGACGTTCGCGCCGCGATCCAGAAGCAACCTGATCGCATCGATTCTGCCACTGCGGGCTGCGGTCATGAGAGCCGTTTCGCCACCCGGATTGGCGCTATTGGGATCGACTCCAGCATCGAGCAGCCTGCGAATAATGGCTGCGTTCCCGCTGGTTGCCGCGAGGTTAATCGGCGTGACGCCGTAGCGGTTGGCGGCTTTTACGTCCGCGCCGGCCTTGATCAGGGCGTCTACAGCCGAGAGGTCCTCCCGCCGAACCGCCCAGTGCAGAGCGGTTGTGCCGTCCGGCTGTGGGGCGTTGACCTGTTCGCGATTGGATGCCAGGGCATGCAGAGCGTCTTTATCGCCGCTCTGTATGGCATCGGCCAGGGACGCGCCAGTGGCAGCCAAACCGCCCGAGACCGCACAAAATGCGAGGAGCGGCACGATTAACACCTGGCGGCGCAGAGTTTTCGGGCGCATGACTGGTTTTTATTCGATCATGCCGGGGTGCCCCCGTCAAGCGTGGATCATTCGGCCCAAACAGCGCCACGGCCCGGCCTTGCCCTGTCAACCTGGGCGGCGAGCAGCAACAACAATGCTCGATGCGCACCACTCAGCAGGAGCGATCTTCAACGATCACTGCGCGTGGGAAAGTACTCAAGCGATCGAGCCGTGCAGGAATACGCCCGTGATATCTGGCACATCAACCCGATCTGATCGAGTAAGTTTTTTCCTACCCCAGCACGTCTTTGACGAGCAGGAATAAACTGCCAAGAATCGTAATCGGAATAAAAATAACGCCAAGTACGGTTCCAAAGATCGAAAACGACGGCGGCACGTGTAACGAGACCATTGTTCAAATCTCCTGACACGGGTGCAGGAGCACCTCAGTGGCCGAAAGCGCCTACTTCCTGGCGGGAGCCGGCAGCGGGGGCAGAGGCGCCGGATCCAGATAGCCTCGCGTTCCATCCGGCCGGATGGGTCCGGGGCCAAATCCGAGATGATCTTTGTCGATGTTGTTCTCGGCGCAGGAATATTCGTGGACCTGTTCGTCCGGTTTGCCGAGCACCCAGGTGCGCGAGTAAGTGAACGGCCGCGTGTAGAATTTCGGATCTTCAATGCGGGTTTCCACGTGGATGTGATCCATGTCAGGCCGAGTCCATCGCTCCACCACATGCAGAGCGTCGCTGTGGGGACTGCCGTTCTCGTCGGCCCATACCTGCGTATCCTTGAAGCCGACCGAATCGACCACGAGAGCGTCGCCGTCCCAATGCCCGACCTCGTCGCCGAAGTAGGAGGGATCCGGATCCTGTTCATGCTTGCGGCCGTCCGTCGGAATCAAACGATAGTAGCTGTAGAAGTAGAGAAACGTGACGTATTTGGGACTCTGGACGATCTGAAACGGCAAGCCGCTCGCGTTGTGCCGCGGTATGCCGCCGATAATGCAAAGGCTCTCGGGATCGATGGTGGCCGTGACATTGTGTTTCCAGGCCGCTTCGCCGGCGGGAGTCAGGGGCAGCTTCAATCCGGGAAGATCCTTCGCGATGTTACCCACGGGCACGGTGTCGCGCGTTCCCTTCCAAAAGCCGTTGAAATCGGGGTGACCGTCCGCTGTGCGCGGCGCGGGTGCGGATGCTCCCGCGGCGAGCGTCGCGATGCCAATCATTCCCAGGAAAGTCCGCGAGATCGCTCGTGTCATCACTTGGATGCTCCTTGAATCCATTACTATATTATTCGGGAAGGAGATCCTGCCGTGTCGATGACGAGATTATCCGGATTACTCGCTTTGGGGGCGCTGCTGGCGGCCATCCCCGCGTATGCTCATCACTCCTTCGCCGCCGAGTTCGACGGCAGCCGGTCGATGCGGCTGGTGGGCACGATTACAAAGATCGAATGGAGCAACCCCCATTCTTATTTCTTCATTGACGTAAAGAATGACAAGGGCGCAGTGGTGAACTGGGGCTGCGAGGGCGCGGGTCCGGGCGCGCTCACCCGCCGGGGCTGGAAGAAAGGCGACGTGAAGCTCGGCGACACGCTGATCGTCGACGGCTATCCCGCCAAGGACGGCTCGCACCTGATCGATGCGCGGCGCGTCACGCTACCCGACGGCCGCATTGTGTCGGGTGGATCAGCGGGCGACGGCGGACCCGGGACCGACGATTCATTGACCGCGGTCGACCCGGCAAAAGCCAAAAAATAGCCGGCGACCGTCCCATGGACGTCATGGGGGTGCCCACCGCGCCGGCAACAATGATTCGGCCGTCTCCGCATTGCCAGCGCGTTCGATACGAATTTGACAGGTCAGTGTGCGCACGCGAGCGCGGCGCGATCCCAATTGGCCAGTCTCGCGCCGGCGTTGTAGGTGCTCTCCAGAAATTCGTATAAGGTTTGTTCGGGAGACTCGGCGTGGCGCATGTCGTCGTACATGAGAATGAATTCCGAAAGCTGTGGGTTCCATCCCGCGGCCGCCGGCCGTATCGATTCCCTGTCTAAACCGGCCGGCTTTGGCACCGTGTAGGAATAATACGCCGGACCGTCAATGACGCCGCCTCCGGGCCAAAAGCCGGCGCTGCACACCTCATGCGAATAAGCGGGACCGCTGATCGCCCCTTTGCGCGGCGGTGCGGGGCCCCCGGAGAAGCGAGTGCAAGCGAGATCGAAACTGCCCCAGAAGAAGTGAACCGGGCTGCATTTGCCCAGGAATGTCCCGCGGAATTTCTCCAGCACCTTCCCGCTTGAAACCAGGATTCGCCAGAAGCGATGCGCGTATTCAGGGTCATACGAGCAGTTGGCGTAGTCCTTGTCGAGCGGTGTCGCGTCCCCCACCTCCTGCGGCTTCGGATTGATTTCGACGGCGATGCCCAGCGCTGTCAGAGCCTCGAAGACGCCCGCGTAGAAAACGGCAACCGGCTCGGCTCGCAATGGCCGCAATATACCGAAGCCCTCGCTCGATGAAATCTTCAACTCATGCCGCGCAAAATCGAACTGGATCTCGAAGACGCCGGACGCGCAGGGAATGGGGCCTGTGGTCAACCCGCTGGAGTTGACATAGAGGCTGACGTGCCACCAGTGATTCAGCGGCGGAGAAAGCGCCATGCGGATCTTGCCCACGATCTGCGTCCACATGTGCAGCGTCCGGTACGTATCCTGCCACTCGCGCAATGGAAGCGCAGGCCAGCGATCGGCATCGATCATGGTTTGAGCGTACCAGTTTGGGAGCGCGCGCCCGGCTTAGTGGCCGGCCGCCGGCGGCGTGGTAGCGAGCGGGGCGGCCGTCTCCATTTTCTGAATCGAGATGCCGCCGATGTTGACGTGCAGGTCGATCTTATGCGATGGGCCTTTTGCGTCACCGGCTTTTGCATCAAACGTTGACGCATCCTGAATCAGCTTCTCGCCGATGAAGCTGTGTCGAGCTTCATCGAAATCCGAATACACGCCGCCGAAGCCCGCTTTTGCGTTGATGGCGTAATGTTCGGCGTCCGGCAACTGGACGACGATATCGCCCTCGCCCGCTTTGGCGTCGATATCGCCGCCCACATTGGTCACCACGACATCGCCGATATGATGGCGGATCACGAGGCGCGCGTTGCGCGGCACCATGATCTGGTAATCCACGTCGACATCGTAAGAACGTTTGCGCATCGTGGTGATCGTCAATCCCCCGTTGCCGGAAACCATTTTGACGGCGTCGATCGCTTTCAACTTGTCCGTGTATTTTTGTTTGTCCCTCTGCTCCTGGAACGTGTAACGGGATGCGGTGACCTCGACCGTCGGCTGATCCCATCCGGCAATGTTCAGTTCGCCGGTAGATCCTTCAATGTGAATCAGACCGCCGGAAGGAAGATCCGCATGGTCGGTGGTGACCACTTCGATTCGTTCCCTCGCGCCGAAAGCGGGCAAAGCGAGGCCAAGGGGCAGGCAGAGTGCGATCAGGAAGATTTTCGGCATCATGGTTTATTTTGACACTGGCTGCAGCGTTGGATCGGTTCGAGTTCTTTTCACAATGTTCAGAAATCGCCCGGCCAGTTCCAGAATCCAGTCTTCATTGCGCCGCGCGACCGCCTGATTGGGGATCAACTCCTGCCGTATCCCGAGCGCGACCGCGCCCGCAAGCAGAAAATCCTGCGCGGTCATTTGATTCACCCCGCCCGAGGCCAGCAAAGGGACATCCGGAAAAGGCGCTTTCAGCGCTTTGATGTAAGCAGGGCCCCCAACGAGGGAGCAGGGGAAGATTTTGACAATATCGGCACCGGCGCGATGGGCGTTCATCACCTCCGTGGGGCTTAAAGCGCCTGGGATCGCCGGGACCCGATGCTTCACGGCGAACTCCACGATCGCAGTGTCGAAGCCGGGACTGGAAAGAAACGCCGCACCCGCATCGATACAGCGGTGCGCGGTATCGATGTCCGTGATTGTCCCGGCTCCTACAATCAGGTCCGGATGAATGCGCGCCAGTTCCTTCAGCACGCCGATCGCGCCTGGCACGGTCATCGTCAGTTCCACAACCGGAATTCCCGCGCGGAAAATCGTGGACGCGGCAAACATAGCGTCATCCGCGGAAGGCACGCGAATAGCCGGGAGAATACCCGTCTCCTCGATGAGGGAGCGTACATGCTCTCTGTTCATCTATTCCTCGAACTGAGCCTCGGGCTCGGGCAGCACGTCGTTCTTGCCCGCCATCCACACATACAAGGTCGGAAGCAGGAAGATGCTCATCAGGAGGTCGGTAATCAGCCCGCCGACGATCACGATGGCGAACGGCCGCTGCGAGTCGGAACCGATGTCGTGGGACATCGCCGCTGGAAGCAGCCCCAGAGTTGCGACCAGCATGGTCATCATGATGGGGCGGAGTCTCAGGACGGCGCCTTCGACCGCGGAATCGAGCACCGTGTGGCCGCGTGCGCGCAACTGGTTGATGAACTCCAGCATAATCACACCCGTTTGCACCGAGACGCCGAAGAGCGCGAGGAAACCCACGCTGGAGGAAACGCTGAAGTTGGTATGGGTGATCAACAGCGCCAGCAGCCCTCCGACGCGCGCCAGCGCCACGTTGGCCAGAATCAGGAGGGCCCATTTGATCGAGTTGAACATCGTGTACAGAATGACGAAGATCAGCAGAATGGTCGCGGGAACGATGATGGCGAGGCGAGCTTCGGCCCGCAACTGGCTCTGATACTCGCCCTCCCAACCGACGCGATAGCCAACAGGCAGTTTGACCTGCTTCTCCACCTTGCTCTTCGCTTCTTCCACCGAGCCGCCCAGATCGCGCCCGCGCACGCTGTACTTGATCGCGATGTAGCGCGAGTTGGCCTCGCGGTAAATCTCCGAACCTCCGTCCAGTTCGGTAACGTTCGAGAGTTGGGCGAGAGAGACGCGTTCGCCGCTCGGAGACAGCAGGCGGATATTTTCGATCGCTTCCCTGGTACTCCGGTATTGAGGCAGATAGCGCATCACCAGGTCATAGCGTCTCTCTTCCTGCAAAACCTGGGTGAGCGCATTGCCGCCGACGGCCGTCTGGATCGCATCCTGCACGTCCGCCACGTTGATCTGGAAACGGGCCGCTTTATCGCGATCCACCTGCACATTCAGGTTGGGCTGCCCGACGACGCGAAAGACGCCGAGATCCGTAATTCCCCGGACGTGACGCATGATGCCGACGATCTCATCCGCCTTCTGCTCGAGAATTCTCAGATCGGTGCCGTAGATTTTCGTAGCCAGCTGGCCCTTGACCCCGCTGACCGCCTCTTCCATGTTGTCGGCGATCGGCTGCGAGAAATTCCAGATCGCGCCGGGAATTTTTTCGAGCTCCGCGTTCATTGCCGCAATCAGCTCGTCCTTGTTTTCGTGGAATTGCGGGCGCCATTTTTCCTTTGGCAACAGATCGACGAAATATTCGGTATTGAAAAAGCCGGTCGTATCGGTCCCATCGTCGGGACGGCCCACCTGACTGGTGCACTGCGGCACTTCGGGAAAACTGCAAAGCACGATCCGGGCCTGGTCAGCCACCCGAATGCCCTCCGCCGCCGAGGTGCTGGGCGCCAGCGTGCCTCGCACCCAAAGGGCGCCTTCATCCAGATGAGGAAGAAACTCGGAGCCAATCACGCCACCCTGCCAGAGATAGACGGCGAAGCCGAGGCCCGCCAGCCCCACCGCGATCGTAATCCAGCGCAGCCGGATCGCCACCTTGAGCGCATGGCGGTATCCGTTTGTCAGCCACACCATCACCGGGTTATGCCATTCGCGCGTGCCTTTCGGATAGAAAAAGCTGGCCAGCACCGGCGCCACCAGCATCGAAAACAGCAGCGCGCCGAGTAGCGCGAACGCAACGGTCCACGCCATCGGCTTGAACAGGCGGCCCTCGACCCGCTGCAGCGTGAAGATCGGGATATAGGCGGTAATAATGATGCCGATGGCGTAGAACACAGGCCGCTGGACCTCATGCGCGGCCTCGAAGATCTTCTGCTTGGGCGTTTTTACTTCGTCGCTGTGTTTACCCAGATGCCGGATGATGTTTTCCACCATCACCACGGCGCCATCCACTACCATGCCGAAATCGAGCGCGCCCAGCGAAAGCAGATTTGCCGGAATGCCTTTCAACTTCAGGCACGTCGAGGCAAACAGCAGCGCGAACGGAATGGTGAGAGCGACGATGATCGCCCCGCGCACATTGCCGAGGAACAGAAACAGAACGATCACCACCAGGATGATGCCCTCGGTGAGGTTATGCAGCACCGTGTGAGTCGTCAGGTGCACCAGGTCGCTGCGATCGATAAAGGGAACCACCTTGACGCCCGGCGGCAGTATATGATCGTTCAGCTCGTTTACTTTTTCGTGGATGGCGGTGAGCGCGCTGTCCGCGTCGGCGCCCTTGCGCAGAAGCACAATCCCGGAAACGACATCGGGGTTATCGATGATCTTCCCGTCCGGCCGGTGCGTCGCCCGGGAGAATTTCCCGAGACGGATCTTCGGGCCCTGGGCGATCTCGGCGATGTCTTTCATCTTGACCGCCGTGCCGCTCTTCGTCATGATGACGGTCTTCTGGATGTCGTGGATGTTGTCGACCAGACCCACCTCGCCCACATTGATCTGTTGCAGCCCCTGGTCGATGAAGCTGCCGCCGGCGTTCGCATTGTTGTTGCTGATCTGGTTCTCGATCTGGCTGAGGCTCAAGCCGTAGGAGATAAGCCTCGTCGGGTCGACGCGCACCTGATATTCCCGCGTGGGTCCGCCGAAGCTGGCGACGTCAACGATGTTGTGCACGGCTTTGAAGTTCTTCTCGATGACCCAGTCTTCGATGGATTTCAGATCCATCACGTCATACTGCGGGTTGGTGCTGTGTAAAGTGAAGAAGTAAATCTGACCGGCCGGACTCCAGTCCGTCTGAATCTGGGGCGAAACCCCGGCCGTAACCGCGGCGGGCGGAAGATTCACCTGGGTAATCCGCTCGAGCGCGCGTTCGCGATTCCAGTTGTTGTCCGAGCCGTCGTCGAAGATCAGCTTGATGTCGGAGAGACCGAAGAGCGAAAACGATCGCAGCGCCGTCAGATCGGGAATGCCGTTCATCGCGATCTCGAGCGGTATGGTGATCTGCTGCTCCATCTGCTCCGCCGAGATCCCTGCCCATTGCGTGACGATCTCGACGTAATTGTCCGCAACGTCGGGATAAGCTTCGACTGGCAGCTGATGGAATGAAATAGCGCCCCAGATCAACAGTAGAAGTGCGCCTGCCAGTATCAGAAAGCGGTTATTGAGCGCGAAATCGACGGCTCTGCGAATCATTGCTCCACCGTGTTCTGCATCACAAGCGCGTTCGATACCACCTGGATGCCGGGCTGAATTCCCGAAATGACTTCCTGCATGTTGTTCGGGAGCATGTTCCCGCTGTTGACTTCGATGCGGCGGAACCTGCCCGCCTCCGTTCCCGCCGGGGTGTAGACCCACTCGCGGTCGTGCAGGTGCAGGATCGCGGATGATGGCACCACGGCGTGTTTTTCCGCCTGAAGACCATGGAAAGTCGCGGTCACGAACATTC
>CAWBIS010000201.1:0-10923 GCA_963788485.1 Terriglobia bacterium | reverse complement strand
CGCGACAATCATTGGTTTGCTGCCGATGGCGTTGAAGCTGGGCGAGGGCAGCGAGTCCTACGCGCCGCTCGCCCGCGCGCTCATCGGCGGCCTTCTGGTTTCTGTGGTGCTGACGATATTCCTCGTTCCCGCGGGTTTCTTTATCGCTTACAGGAACGATTCGGCCCACTCGCCGGCATAAAAGCATCCGCGGCATGTTGACAATCCGGTTGAGTGTCCCCGGTTGATCGAAGAAGGTTACTTCCATCCTGTCAATGAAGAAGACGGTGCTTTCCAGGTTGTAGCACCTGAAGACGATCTCCGGGGCATCATCTCTTTAGGCAAGCTCTACCGCTACGTTTGGCTTCGCATCTTCTTCCCTGAGGCGATCCTCGCGTTCCCATCGTTCTCTTCGCTCTTTGCTTTTGTAGAAGCTGTCGGAGAACAGGATAAGGGTTGCAAGCACAAGCCCCCAAGTTGCAACTGTAAGAGACTTCTCGTTCGTGAACCGATCGGGAAAGCCCATGGTCACGGCGATCACGGACAACACCACGTAAGCGACAGCCAGCGCGACTATGAGCCACCACCAGCCAAGCGCCGCGACCACGCGCAAGATTACTCCGTGATGTAATCGGAGCATGGTTATATGAACCGGGTATCGGCTGCAATGCGGGTTTGCCACCGGATATACGGCGCCATTCGCGACCTGAGAGAATGGCCGGGGCGTGGCCGAAACCGGGACGCGAGGAAGGAACCCGCGAGATTTTGTTTCCACCGGCTCCCTATGTGGTTCCTGACCGTCAGCGGCCTTTGCATGGGGGCGGTCAGATTGCGCCCGGCTTGGCGGGGGTGGCGCCTGGAATATTTGTACTCTCCGGCTTAATTCGTTGAAAGCCGGCTGAGGCGGGAGCGCCGAGGATCTTTATCGATTGTCACGACGCCCGGCGGCCCCGCCGAAAACGAGATTCGCATTGCCCTCGAACACGAGGGCTTCGGGATACTTTCGTGCACCTTCGCGTCCACCGGCGGCGTGCAAACCCAGGAGTTGCGCTGCGATCTGCATTGGTGCGCAAAACCTGATGAAAACGAGCGTGCCGGAAATCGTTCGTCTGCTTGCGGCGCGCGATGGCGTAACACGAGTGGATTGGAATCCCCAAGCCGACGGATCAGTACATGCTCTCGCCGTAAATCACCTTGCGGGCGTAGCGTTCGTCGTCTTCCGGGTTGTCAGCGAGATGGTTGGTCAGCACCCAAACGCCATCGGAGTTCGCCAGGAGCGTCACTGTCCCCGAGATACGTTCAACTGCCGTGACAGCGTCGAACTGCTTCGTGACTTTCGGGTTCGCAGGATCGGAAAAATCAAGCAGCCGAATGGTCTGTACCGATGGCTGCGCGGTTTCAGTTGCGCTGGACGAGATCGCGGCGGTTCCGGACACTGCAACCAGATTGGTCGCCGCGGAGGCGCCGGCCGGTAATTGGCCGGCTTCCAGTTGAGAAACGATCGCCGGTTTTCCTGGATTGCTGACGTCGAGCAGCGTTATCGGCTGACCCGGACCGCGCTCCGCATATACGTAGGACCGGCCGTAGTGGTTGGTGGCCATGAAACGCACAATCGGCCCACCCGTGACCGCGATATGCGCAGCCACCGAGATTTGATCCTGATCGAGACCGGGTTTTTTGTGTTTGTCCTTTGCCGGCAACTGCTGCGCCGTTGACGCGATGAGTAAAAGGGCAATTGCGGGGTATTTGGAGGGTGTCATGCCGTTCGTTATCCGATCCGATTGTCGGGCGGATACGCCAAACAGACCGCTGAACTTTGCCTTACATTTGCCTGACTGTCGCCGTCAGAAGCAGCCGTTCCCGGTCACGCCTGCGATTCAGGCTGAGCGGCGCCAGATTATACTGCGTCAGTACCCCGGCGACCAGGCCAGCCTGTGACCGCGCTTGCCTTCAGGGCTACATGGACCGGTACCTCACGGCGATGCTGACCCAGGACGTCAGTGACGACCTCGTCGCGAGGAACATCCGCTTTACCGAGAGCGGGATCGAACTGCCGCTCATCAAGGCCGAACCGCTAATAGGGAAGAGAGTGGGCGGAACCCATCATGGTCAGGGGCATGACTACACTAAAGACCGAATGCATTTGCGCAGACCAAAACGCCAATCATGAGTTTTCGCCTGCAAATCCGCGGCGGACCATACATAACGATATTCGTTGAGATCGTTACGCCCCGCCTCTATATGCAAGTGAGCCTTCGCCGCCTGCCTGGAACGTGCACAGGGGAATCCGCAGTTCTCCAGAAAACGGACATAAGCAGGCTTTATTTCTTCCTGCGGAATGAACGCTCCACCATATCGTGCGGGTCCACTGAGACTGGCTGGTCGCGCCATAACCACCGCATCATCTCGGGCAGCATCGCGCCGCCCATGTTGTGGCTATGCACCCCCATGCCCCACGAGTAGTTGACATCGTAGCCCTTCTGCGTCAGCGCATCCTTCAACCGTACGTTCTGCATGAACCAGTCGCGATGCGGGTCGTACTCGCCTTTATCGTTGAGCCCCCGGTTGTCATTGCGACCGTCGACCATGAAGATCCGGATGGGCTTCTTCTCGCTCGCCAGAATCTTCTCCGGATACACGTACCCGCCTCTCAGGTCGACGAAGGTCCCAATCGCATTCAGCACTTTGTGAAACTGATCGGGACGCTCCCACGCCACCGTAAAGGCCGCGATCGCACCGGAACTCCAGCCCGCAAAACCGTGCCGGTCGGGGTCGCGCGAGATCTTGTAATCCTTATAGAGAACCGGCATCAACTCATCGACGATCACCTTCGAGTACCGATCTGAAAGAGTGTCGTATTCTTCGGCGCGGATCGAAGCTTTGGTTGCTGCAACCACGCCGGGATCGATGAATGCCCCGATCATCTCCGGAATGTCACCGCGGAAGATCAGATTGTCGAGAACGTTTTGCGCGCGATATAGTCCGTCCGCCTTCAGGTAAACGGACCCGTCATTGAACACCATAAGGCTCATGTCGCGCGATCCATCGTATTGCGCCGGGACGTAGACGTGATAGGTGTGCTCGACACCGGGGAACGCTTTGCTCGGCAACTGGAACGGTCCAAGGATCTGGCCCCTGGGTACACCGTCCCGTGGCAGCGAGTCCGGCCCCAGCGTATAGAACGCATCAAACTCCGAAGGCCCCGCTGGACCGCCCGGCGCTCGCTGCGCCGGCGAACCCCACGCCCCTGCCAACAGCAGCAGTACGAGTACCGATCTCCGTCTTCTCATTTGCTTTCCCGCCTTTCCAGGATCAGCGCGACGGCAGCTTGAACACCCACAGCGTTGTGCCGCCGGCCGGGTTATCGATCTCAGGCGTCAAACTGGACGAGGCGGAGCTGAGCGGGCCGCCGCCACCCGCTACCACCGCGACATATTGCTCGCCCTGGATACTATAGGTCACGGGCGACGAATTTGGGGCCGCATTGAGCTGAGTCTGCCAAAGAAGCTTGCCGGTCGCCGCGTTATACGCACTGAAGAAACGGTCCAGCGCGCCGACGAAAACAAGGCCGCCTCCGGTCGCCAGTAACGAACTGACCAGCGGCGCGCGCTGCCGGTGAATCCACAACACCTTGCCGGTCGCCAGATTGATCGCTTCGATGCGGCCGAGTTTACCGTCGTTGTCCGGGCGCGGCCGCTGGCCAAAATGAATATCGTCGCCCCCCGCCGCGATTTGGCCCGGACTGCGCGGCGTCCAGCTATAGTCGGCGCACGTTTCTACCAGCGGCACATACAAGATGTAGGTCGACGGGTCGAAAGCTGTGGTCGGCCAGTTACGCGCGCCGTTGGCATTGGGACACAGCAGCCTGGTCTTGCCCGGCTCGGGTTCGAGCGCCGGATTGGTGGTCTCCTCTCCCGTCGCCGGATCGATCGCGGTCACGAGGTTCTGCAGACCGAGGTCGCGAGAGAAAACGTATTTACCGGTGGCGCGGTCCATGGCATCGAAGATCGCCGTCTTGCCGCCCGTAACCACCAGTTCGGTCGGTTTGCCGTTCACCGGCAAGGTAACGAGCGACTGCTCGAAAACCCAGTCCTGATCCCATACATCGCGCTTCATATGCTGACGATGCCAGACCAGCTTCCCCGTATCGGGATCCAGCGCCAGCGTTGAGTCTGTGTAGAGCGCGTCCCTCGATTCGCCGACGCGCGGCTGGGGCAGCATCAACGTTCCGATGTCGTAGGTGTTGCCGGTGCCGAAATAGACCAGGTTCTTCGCGGGATCGTAGCTGCCCGACGTCCAGACGCCGCCTCCGAAGCGCTCATTGAAAGGCGCGCCGTTCCAGCTATCGCCTCCTGGCTCGCCGGGCCTGGCGACCGTATTGAAGCGCCATGCTTCATCGCCGGTTGCCGCGTCCAGCCCGACAATGTAGTTGCCGCCGCCGGTGTTGATACCCAGGCTGGTGCCGATGATCACCTTTCCTTTGGCTACCACCGGACCGCCGGTCATACTAAAAGGAGCTCTACCCGCCTCACCCGAACTCATGACCGCGTGATCCCAGATCAACTTACCGGTCCTGGTCTCCAACGCAATCAAATGTCCGTCCGCCGTGGGCGCATAAAGCGCGTCGCCATAAATGGCGAGGTTCTTCATCCGCGACTGCTGGCCGTTGCGCAGCGATTCCGGCAGCTTCCGGTTATATTGCCAGAGCACTTCGCCTGTGGCGCCGTTAAGCGCCTGGATGCTGGCGCCGCTTTCCACAAACAGGACTCCGTCATGTATCAATGGGGTGATTTCGTTGGCGCTGACCGGCAGGGTCAGGGTCCAGGCGATACCCAGATCATGGACGTTGGCCGTACCAATTTTCCTGAGAGGGCTGAAAGCCAGATTTTGATAGCTGCGCCGCCACACCAGCCACTCGCCATCGGCGGGATGCTGCAGCATCTGTTCAGTTACGGGCGTAATGCCCGCGAGTAACTTCTTGCGAGCCGCCATCACAGACTGGTAGGTCGCGTCCTGATTGGTAGTGCGGACGGTGATATCGGCCTGCGACCGCGTCGGCGCCAACTCCTTGTCGCCTGCGGCAACACCGTTGGCCCCAAGAATATAAGCCTCCACATCGCTGTAGGCGCGGTCACCGAGGCCTGCGGGCGCGGCCGGCGGCATCCTGGTGGAGATGTAAGTAAACAGCGCGCTGGCGGACTGGTTCTCCCAGTGCATCTTAAAAGCGGAGCCGCGAAGCGCCGGGCCGAACTGTCCGTTATCG
Organism: Terriglobia bacterium; assembly: GCA_963788485.1. GTDB lineage: Bacteria > Acidobacteriota > Terriglobia > Bryobacterales > Bryobacteraceae > BOG-234. Next base: position 5,681 of record CAWBIS010000201.1, on the reverse strand, counting down.
AGATTGGCGCCGTGACAGCTGGCGCAATTGTCGTCATAGACCGCCTTGCCGCGGCTCGCCTGCTCTGCGGTGAGCCCCACCGCCGGACCGGCGGCAAAAAAACTCTGCTCCTGCGCCAGTGCGAGAGATTCAGCCAGCCACAAAACCGCGCCACCCAACAGCACGAACCGGCCCAATGAACTACGCCAACTCATCATCTTCCTCAAACCTCGTCCGCCGTTGCCCATTTCTCCCTCGAAAACGTCGGTAATTCATCTCACCAGGGGCGGCCCCGGCGGAGCGGCCGACCGTCACGTAAGGTCCGCACCTGGTCAGCCGAGAGCGTATTGTGAGTCGATTCTATACCACCGGATCCAGCCACGGGCAGCGTGAGATTTGTATCAGGGTTCCGGAAGGACGCTTCCGATTCGCGGTATCCGGAGATTCGCAGCCATCATCACCCGGATTCGAGCCTGATGCATATCGGACCGATTCGCGACGTGAACCTGAACCAGCCGCACCGGATGGAGACACTGGCGGGCGCGCGCATGCTGGACGCTTGTTCGATGGCTTCGAACAGGCCGCGCACGGTGCAGCAATAAATGCTGCAGCAATAAATAACGCGCTCAGTTGGCCGACGGCTTCCTGACCGTTTCGATGACCATCACATCGACCGGGGCCTTTGTCTTCTGCATGCGCAGGCCGAGCCGTGCCATGGCGCTGTAAATGTCCGGCGGTGCGTCCGGATTGGGCGTCGCCGTCTGCTCCTGCGGAGGAGCACTCGCGCCGCCGAAGGGTTGCATCCCGGCATCGGGGGTGAACTTCAGAACAAAGGTATAGCGGGTATCGCCGAGGCCCGTTTGATCCACCACCGGCTCGTCCATAAACTGCGCCTGCATCACGCTGGCGAACTCGGCCATTGTCGCGTTGTTAACGTGGAAGCCGCCCTGGGGCCTGCCGCCGAAGCCAGGAACAGGGGTAGGGTTAGTCTCTTCCTTTGAAATCTTCGCGCCGTCTTTGGCCACCGTGATGGAGTAGGCCGAAAGTTCCTTTTTCTCTTTATGGAATGTGAGCTCAAACCGGTCGGCGAGCAGCTTCTGCAGCATCGCCTGCATCTGCTTGACGCTCGGAATGCCGGGCTGGTTTGGTTTGCCGGTGAGGTCGAACTTCTCGGTATCATACCAGGCCGGCGCCCCGATCACCTGTTTCGGATGGAGATCGAACGCGAATTTGATCAGATCGGCGAGCGTGGTGTTGTGGGTCGTAAACATGCCGCTGCGGTTCACGTTGATGCCCCAGCCGGGCTTGTTCGGATCGGACGGCTTGACGGTAGCAACCTCGAACTCGACCTTCGCATTCGGATCGATCATCTTCGGCGGAGGCAGCGGCTCGGGGATGGTCCACGCGGTCTGGGGTGTCGTGCGAATCAGGTTCAGCGGCAGCGGCTGGCCCTGAGTCCAGGTGCCGTTGATCGTTGTCCCGTCGCCGCTCATTCTGCCTTCATAAGTGCCGCCCAACGCAGGAAGATCGATTTTCAGGCTTGAACCGCTCGCCGTGACCGTTTTGGCCGGAATCGGCTGCCCGCCCTGATCGATGCTGAACATCTGGGCTGCCAGCTGGTCGGCCTCGGTTGTGGAGATCTTGAATACGACGCGCAGTTCCCCGTTCGGCGCCTGGGGAATCTTGAGCGCTCCCTGCCATGTACCTGTGAATGTCTGGCCGAACAAGGCGCTCGCCTGCAGCGCGGCAAGCGCGACTGTCGCTAGCGGCAGTTTCTTCATGGGTAATTCTCCCGCGGGATTGGCGTTGCCACCCCGATCTGTGGCGGCCGGTCTCATCCTGTGCCCCCGTGGCACAGCGAACCAGTCGCATTGGGGAAGACGCTGAAGCCTGCGAATCGGCCCGCGGACGGCATCTCCAGGCGTCCGTTGCCGATTGTTTTACTTACGTTTACCCGGTACGAGACTTGGACGGCAAATGTTCATCGTTTGTTCCTGACACTAACAGGACGCGGTCCCGAGGACCCGCCGATCCGAGTCAAGGCAGGTGGCGAGCCAACGCTCCATCGTTGTCGGTTCAAAGCGGCGGACTACAACGCTCGATTCAGCGGCGGCCGGAGCGACGACGACCGGGGGAGAAGCTTCTGGAGAAAGTGCGCGCCTGAGCGTTGCCGACCGGCTGGCTGGAACCAATTGAAGGAGTCGTCATGAAGTCTGCAATGTCGCTGACGAGGCCGATCGGTCGCGGCAGGGACGGCAGTTCGCGGTATTGCACCTTAACACCCAGTACGCGCTCAATGTTGCGCACATCGGAGCGTTCCAGTGGAACCGCGAAGGTCCATGAGGCGCCGCGGGCACCGGCGCGGCCCGTGCGGCCGACGCGGTGAATGAAGCCTTCCGGCTCCTGCGGCAAATCGTAATTCACGACGTGCGCGATGTCGTCGACGTGAATGCCGCGAGCGGCCACGTCGGTCGCGACAAGTATGCGGTAGGCGCCGTCCTTGAAACCCTGAAGAGCCTCGTTGCGTTCGCGCTGCGAGCGGTCGCCGTGGATGCACGCCACTTTGTATTTCTCTCGCTCCAGAAATTTGGCCAGCCTGTCGGCACCCTCTTTGGTGCGCGCGAAGACGAGGAAAGATCCTTTTTCGTGTTTCAGCAGATGAACCAGGAGATCGAACTTGGAACGTTCCTCGACCTCGTAGCAGAAGAGATCGACCTGATCGGCCGGTTTCGTGGCAACTCCAACCGCGATTCGCACCGGTTCCTGAACGTAGGTATCGACGAGGTGGGCGACGGAACGCTCGATGGTTGCCGAGAACAACATCGTCTGGCGCTTGGCCGGCAGTTCTTTCAAGATAGCTCGCAGGGAGGGCAGGAAACCCATGTCCAGCATGCGGTCGGCTTCGTCAAGAACGACCGTGTTTGTGCGAGAAAAATCGATCAAACGTCGTTCCAGATAGTCGCACAGACGCCCGGGGGTAGCGATCACCACTTCGGCGCCGGCCTTTACATCACGCAACTGCCTGGCTTCGCTCAGACCGCCCACCACAACGGCGGTGCGGATGCGCGTGCCTGCGGCGAGTTGCCTGAATGCCGCATCGATCTGGATGGCCAGTTCGCGCGTGGGACTCAGGATCAGGACTTTGATTGCTTTGCTGCGGGGAACGGCGGCGAGGGCCTCAATGATCGGGATGGTGAACGCGAGGGTTTTACCGGTGCCGGTTTGCGCGGTGGCGACCACGTCGCGCCCTTCCAGCAGTGGGGGAATGGCTTGGGCCTGGACCGGCGTGGGAGTGACGAATTCGTTCCTGGCGAGGTTGTCCCGCAATGCGGAGCAGAGATTGAGTTCCGTGAAATGATTCATCGATCGTGTTTAGTTGCGTCCCCGGCCGGGTATTTCGCAGTAGCGGGCCGGCGATGTAATTCCAGGCGGGCAGGAGGGAAAGCGACGGCGGAGTGTATGCCGCCAGGCAGGGATCTTTGGCCGCTGTTCAGAAGTTCGAAAATACGCTCACCAGCAAGTTCGGTGCATCAGGCACCGGCAGTTGCAACGTTCGCGGGAATATTTCCGGCCGGCAAAGAGACTCACCCGGCAACGGGGAACCGGAACGTTGACAGCTTCAGGATAGCAGAGTTGGTAAGCCGCCGAGGAGGCGGAACTCCTCTGGGACGGTGGGATCCACTCGGAAACCGTCGCCTGGATGTGCACGGCGCGATGGATGAAGAGTGTAGGGTTTACCCTCGGAGTCCTTCCGGAATGTGTTCGACTATGCCGCCTTCCTGCGGCGAGCTCGCGTTGGAACTTCGATGACAACCGGATAATTCTTTAGAAGCCACTGCTGGACATTCTCCCGCTGGGCGGCCGGGACCACCCGCGTCCACCGGGTAACGCCTGTAGTTTCGTCATACTCGGCCATTATGTAGCGTAGGTTGTTGAGTACAGTGACTCTGGAGGTGCTGTCAGATTTCTGAAAATGAAACTGCGGAGTCGATTGGTCTGCTTTTGCCATGAGGAGTGTCTCATACTGGACGGCCGGACCTCTTCCGCGGGGTACAGGTCTTTTCGCTTTATGCTTTCTGTCGAACTGCGCGCGAGTCGGAGAAGCGATGTGTCCTTTGGGTAAAGCTGCCTGATCCGCGTCAGCCGTACTTTTTACCAGCCGATAAGGGCCCCGTTTACCCCTTCAGCAAAATCCTCCGACCAGCAGGCCATAGACCGGCAGCGATGCTCCGCCAGGCCCTGCGAAATTCGGATCTCCGACAGATCTGGCATGCGACCAGTCGACACGTTCGCATCAAAGAAGCGCGGCTTCAACCGTGAGCATCGCGCCCCGCGTGGCGAACTACTACATCCGATCTATGATCGCGTTCAGTGCAGCGCTGGGACGCATCGCTGCGACACACTTATCTTCGTCCGGGAAATAGTACCCCCCGAGGTCCACTGGTTTGCCCTGCGCCGCCAACAACTCCTGCGTAATCCTGCCCTCGGCCTCAGCCAGCGCGGCTGCTACGGGAGTGAAGCGTTGCTTTAAGTCCTGATCCTCGCCCTGGGCCGCGAGTGCCTTTGCCCACGCCAACGCGAGATAGTACGTCGAACCACGGTTGTCAATCTCGTTCACTTTCTGCGAGGGGTAGCGGGCGTCTTCGAGGTACTCGCCGATGGCCTCGTCCAGCGCTTTCGAAAGGACACCCGCGCGCGGGCTGCCGCTTTTTGCTGCCATCAGCTCCAGCGATGGCACCAGCGCACAGTACTCCCCGAGCGAGTCCCAGCGCAGATGACCTTCTTTCACGAACTGCTGCACGTGCTTGGGGGCCGAACCACCGGCGCCGGTCTCCAACATTGCGCCGCCCTGGAGCAGCGGCACGATCGAGAGCATACGGGCGCTGGTCCCCAACTCGAGAATCGGGAACAGGTCGGTGAGATAGTCACGCAGCACGTTGCCCGTGACGGAGATGGTGTCCTCGCCGCGGCGAATTCGCTCGAGCGAGAATTTCATCGCGTCCACGGGCTTCAGTATCTTGATTTCGAGGCCGGAGAGATCGTGGTCGGCGAGGCAGGTTTTCACCTTGTCGATGATTTGCGCATCGTGGGCGCGATCCGGGTCCAGCCAGAACAACGCTGGTGTGCCGGTTGCCCGCGCCCGTGTCACGCCCAGCTTCACCCAGTCGCGTACGGGCTCGTCTTTCGTCTGGCAGGCGCGGAAGATATCGCCACGCTCGACGCTCTGTTCGAGCAGCGTCTTGCCGCCGTCCTCGGCGCTCGCCACAATGCGAATCGTTCCGTTGCCGGGCGCGATAAACGTCTTGTCGTGCGAACCGTACTCTTCGGCCTTCTGCGCCATGAGCCCGACATTGGACACGCTGCCCATGGTCGCCGGATCGAACTGTCCGTTCTGCTTGCAGTCCTCGATCACGACTTGATATATGGTGGCGTAGCAGCGGTCCGGAATCACGGCAACCGTATCCTGCAGCCCATCCTCTTTGTTCCACATCCTGCCGCCATCACGGATCACTACTGGCATCGATGCGTCGACGATCACGTCACTGGGAACATGCAAGTTGGTCCTGCCCGCGCGCGAATCCACCATCGCCAGACCGGGACGTTCTTTGTAACAAGCTGCGATATCGGCTTCGATTTCAGCCTTTTTCACAGCTGGGAGATGGGCGAGTTTGCTGAGCACGTCGGCCAGTCCGTTGTTTACG
>CAWBIS010000200.1:0-4451 GCA_963788485.1 Terriglobia bacterium | reverse complement strand
AACCAATACACGGTCCAGGGACGATCGCTGATTCTTCTCATTGAGCGATAGAGGGATGGACCCCTCGAGGTGGAGGAAGTTCCTGGCGGCATTCCGTGGGTGGTGAAAATCGGGCGTCGATTCCCCGGAGTCTGTGGTTGGGCGTCATATGACCAAGTGAGTACAGGAAGCCTTTCCTGCCGGGATCTCGTAAAGTGGGACCAGCCCGACCTCTCCCCTATCGCACCGCTGGAGTAGAACAATGAACCGAATTGTACGCGTGAGCGCGGGCCCGGGATACACTCTTCACCTGCTGTTTGACGATGGGAGGAGCGGAGAAGTTGATCTCTCCGCAAGGCTCTTCGGGCCGGTCTTTGGCCCTGTCCCACAAGGGGTCCTTTGTGCAACCGGTTCCCGGCCTCCGGCGAAAGATCGGTTCGGGGCGGATGGTTTCGGACGCGCCGCAGTGTAAGATTTCCACATGCGCGTGGTACTTGTCTTCAGCGCCCTCACCGTCAGTTCTGTCGCATTTGGCCAGATTATAGAGCCGCCGAAGTATGAGGTCTCTACGGTTAAGCCGAACTCCGGGAGCGATTTCCACTACGCATTTCGAATTGAACCCGACGGGACGCTATACGCCCGTGGGATCACGCTTCGAAGGCTGATGATGACAGCGTATGACGCCCAAGGGTTCCGCTTTGTCGGGGGCCCAGCTTGGGTATCCGATATGCGCTGGGATGTGCAGGCAAAGCCCAGCCGACCAGCTGCGGATAAGCAACTTCGGACCATGCTCCGAGCTTTGCTGGAAGATCGCTTCCAACTCCGCGTCCACTCAGAGATGCGGAACATGCCAGTCTATGAACTCACAGTTGGCCCCAAGGGACCGAAACTTCGGACAGTTGACGGCAGCAAAATCAAATCAGACATTCGGACCGGAAACGGTCTCATTCGATTTACAAGAGCCACGGTAGCCACTTTCGCCAGCCAACTCTCCTACGCGCTGGCGCGACCGGTGATTGACAAGACCGGCATCTCAGGTGAATTCAGTTTCGATCTCGAATGGACCCCGGTACTCGGCGAGGATGGCGGACCCACATCCTCCGGGCTCCCATCTGGAACTCCGGAGCAGCCCGCTCCGACTACTGATGGGCCCTCGATCTTTACAGCAATCGAGGAACAATTGGGACTTCGCCTGAAATCTGGGCGCGGTCCCGGTCCAGTGGTTGTGATCGATAGCGCCCAGATGCCATCGGCCAACTGACGCGGGTGATGGCGGGCCGGATATCTCACAAAGGGTAAGTTTCGCCCCACACGCAAAAGCGATCAGATCGCGTTCTGGTCAGGGCGCTTCTTTGTCAGGGCGCTTCTTTTCAAAAGAACTTTTCACAACGCTCACGACCGTCGCCAAAACACCCAATGCGAGTGTCATGGAAATGCCGAATTGCCATTGCATTTGCGCTTGGAGCGCATCAAGGCGTGAGGCAAGCGAAGTCTGTTCTAAGGTGATGCGCTGAATGGTCAACGCTCGCGCCGGGTCGGCAAAAATAGTTGCGCGCAGCTCTTTAATGCCTGTGTCGAGGCTGTCGATACGTGCCGTTGATCCCGTACGTCGCAGGCTGTCCAACTCGGCTTCGAGGTCCGCCACCTTTTTCTGCATAGCAGGCTCACTAGTCAACAGTGGGAGAGCGGTGGTAGTGGGTAGTGGTGTTATCCTCGGCTTCCCGGTAAACGCTTCTCTATACTGCCCGGCTAAGGACGGAACCGTGTGACGGAGTGCGATTATGAGCTGCGGAAGCAAAAATATCAGGAGTCCGACGGCATAGAGTGCGCCTACCACCTTGCCCCATTTGCTTTTGCTAATCCATGCCAAGATGTCAGGAAACATACTGCGAGCCATTTTACAGTCCTGACGGGCCCGCGTTCATTGCTCGCACCGATGTCAATGCACTCTGTCCTTTTCTGCGTTTCATAATGGGTAAGTTTTGCATCATTGCCGAAGAGCCTGTAAACATTGGCCTCGGCGCGTTGCAAATGTCAGTCGCAAAAATGACGGGGAAAATGGGCGGACCGCAGCGCCGTTGCTGGCGTTGGCCGCGTTGCCAAACTCTGTTGCAGAAGTGCGGCGATGTTTGGCGGCCCGACTGTGTAGGGCTCTCGCGCCATTTGACGATTTTTCGGCATCCCGCGGATGTGCCATCCGCTCTCTCGGGTATCCGTTTTCTCACTCGCGCTGGAAGCGTACCTGGTCCCCGCCCTGGGTGCGCCCGCTTGCATTCGTTAGCGCCGCGCTGATATCAAGCGAGAATCTGGCCTGGTACCCTCCAACCAGGTTACAGTGCCAATAACCTGGGAACCCGATGACCACATAAGGAAAGAGTCCCTGATGTCTTACCGGATTCAAAACGACGGCGGCGCACACTCCGGGCAACCGGCCGCGGCAGGAACGCAGAAATTTCAGGTCTACGCCTTCGCCCTGGCTGCGGTCACGGCCGCCACCACGCTCTGGCTTCTGTTCCATCCGATATTCGGAAATCCCGCGCCCTATATCTTCTATATCCTGCCGATTATCGCCACCGCGGCCTACGGCGGATTGATCCCGGGTCTCTTTGCCACCGTGGCGAGCGCGCTCGTTCTCGTGCTTGGCTTCCTCGGAAGACGCGCGTTGATTCCGCCGGATAGTCCGTACCTTATAACCTTCGTGCTGGATGGCGTCTGTATCAGCTGGCTGGGGAAACAAATGCGCGTGGCCATCCGCGCGGCCGCAAAATCCGCCGGCGCCGTCGAAGCCGCCCGCGAACGCGAAAGGACCATCCTGAATTCCGTCTCCGACGCCTTCGGCTCCGTCGACGAGAACTGGCGCTTCGTCCACGCCAACGAAAGACTCGCGGCTCTCACGGGCCGGCCCCTCGCCGAGTTGCTCGGCACGGAGGTCTGGGAGGCATTGCCCGAATTCTCAGCAATGCCAGCGCGCGAGAAACTGGAACGAGCGCGCCGCGAGCAGGTTCCCGTTCGCGTGGAAATATTCATCCCTCGCCTCGGCAACTGGTACGAAACAAGCGCGTATCCGCAGGAGCGCGGCCTTTCTCTCTTCAGCCGGGACATTACCGATCGAAAGCGCGCCGAAGAGTTGCTGCGCGAGGCGGAGGAGCGCCTCAGGCTGGCGCCCGAGGCCGCCCGTATCGGGATCTGGACCTGCGATTTGACTACGCGGCGAATGACTTGTTCGCGCGAACTGGAGCAGATCTTCGGGCTCGCGCCGGAGTCCGCGGGGCCTGACGCGCGAACCTTCTTCCGCCTGATTCATCGGGAGGACAGGGTTAAGTCGCGGGATGCGATCGCGCGCGCCGTCGAACAGCGCACCCAGTTTGAGATGCAGTTTCGCTACCGGCATGCCAGCGGCGAAACGCGCTGGATGCTGAGCCGGGGCAAAGTCAGTACCAACGCGAGCGGCCAGCCCTGCCGTGTCGTCGGGATAGGCATGGATATCACGGACCAGAAGAGAAGCGAGGAAAAACTGAGGCACACGCAAAAGCTGGAGAGCCTCGGCGTCCTCGCCGGCGGTATCGCGCATGATTTCAATAATCTGCTGGTCGGCGTTATGGGGAATGCGGGCCTCGCCTCGGAGGCTTTGCCGGCCGGCCATGCCATGCGGGATCAGCTCGATGAAATCGTCTTTGCGGGACAAAAGGCGGCCAATCTTACGCGACAGATGCTGGCCTATGCGGGGAAGGGGAAGTTCGTCATCGAGCGGCTCGACCTCTCGAAGCTTATCCTCGACACCGAACGCCTGCTCCGCAGTTCCCTGCTCAAGAACGTCGATCTTCGCCTCGATCTGGAATCCGACCTGCCCCACGTTGAAGCCGACGCCGGGCAGATCCAACAGGTCATCATGAACCTTGTTATTAATGCCGGAGAAGCGATCACGGGGGAATGCTTCGGGGCGGTCTCGGTGAAGACCAGCCAGCGGCATATCGACGAAGCCCTGACCTGCGCCCAGTTGCCCGGGCAGGAGATCGCGCCGGGAAATTACATCGCGCTCGAGGTGCGGGACAACGGAATCGGCATGGATGAAGCCACTCAGGCCAGAATTTTCGAACCCTTCTTCACCACCAAGTTCGTCGGCAGAGGCCTCGGGCTTTCAGCGGTGTCCGGCATTGTGAGAAGTCACGGAGGCGCTTTGAAAGTAACCAGTTCTCCCGGGAAGGGCACGACGTTTCAGGTGTTGCTTCCCGCCGCAGCCGAATCCTGTACAGCGGCTCAACCGGCCGCGGCGGAGACGAAACTCCAGGGGAGCGGCACGGTGCTGGTGGTCGACGACGAGAGCTGCGTGCGCAACCTGGCCCGCGCCGTTCTGGCAAAATATGGCTACTCGGTACTGGTGGCCGAAGACGCCTTCGCGGCGATGGATGTTTTGCAACAGACTCGTCCCCGGGTGGCTTTGGTGCTGCTCGACCTTTCCATGCCTGGGATGA
>CAWBIS010000199.1:0-18070 GCA_963788485.1 Terriglobia bacterium | reverse complement strand
TTCCGGCTTCGTGCGCGGCGAAGAGCTCGCCGTAGCGGGGATACCGGTGAATCATGCGCCCGGGATGCGCCATGAAAAAGTTGCGCAGAATGAAAGCCTGATCGTCGGGAGTGAGGTTTTCCGCCGGTTTTAACGCGCAGGCGAGAAACGGGTCGCGGGCTTCCCCGCGAGCGTATTCCTCCACCTGAACGATCATCGAGGGAACCAGGTTGAAGGTCTGGCGGATTTCGGGAAACTCCTCCAGTATCCGGGCCATTCCATAATAATCCTTGAGCGCGTGCATGCGGGTCCACGGCAGACGATATTCGCCGGACACAAGATCCTTATAGAAGGGCTGGTGCATGTGCCAGAGGAAGCACAGATAGATCTTAGGCATGGTTGGAACGTGGCGCGGCGTCGACCCTTCGCGACAACACGCTACCGGGCGAACCTGCTCCTTACCGGGGCGGGCATGGGAACGCCGGGTCCCTTGATGGCGGCCCAGAGAATCTCGTTCAGTTCATCGTCGTCGATGTCGTCGGCATCTTTAAAGTCCATTCGCTTTGAACGCGACGCAGTCGGAGAGTTTGCCGGATTGCGATCGGTGAGCGAGATGCGGGGTTTTTCGAGCGTCCAGGTCCCCGGCTCGGCAGCGTTCGCGAACACGCCGAACATGGGCCGGGCGCCGGCGTCATATGTGGTCAGAGGACGCATGCCCAGTATGATTTCCATCGTGCGCAGCACGGAGGCCTGGTTGTACATGGTGCTGTTCACCGCATGGCGCCTGGTGAACGGCGAAATCACCCAGCAGGGCGAGCGGTGGGAATCCACGTGGTCCGGCCCGTTCTGGGCGTCGTCTTCGATCACGAAGATCGCGGTCTCGTTCCAGAAGCGGCTCTTCGAAACGGCTTCGACAAGCATGCCGACACCCTGATCATTGTCGGCGGCAGCGGAAAGCGGAGCGATCTTGCCCGGGGTGGTTCCGGAAGTGTGGTCATTGCCCATGCGCATGATGATGAACTGAGGCATGCCGCCGTCCTTCTCCCAGTCGCCGAGATCGTCCAGAAACACTTTGGCGCGATCGACGTCCGGGTAGTCGAGATCGAACGACCGATAATCCATATTCGTGAACTTAGCCAGAACGGGGTCGCGCACGGACAGAATCTGCGGTCCATCCGGCGAGGGCGTGGCGCGGTTCTCGGCGAAATAACCGTAATTCGCGATGGTGACGCCGGCCTGCACGGCGTTTGTCCAGATGTAGCCGGCGGGCGGCGAGTTCGCCGGTTCCCCACCTTCGAAATTGTAAATTTTGCTGCGCCGGGCATACTGGCTCGGCCACATGCGCTGGGTGAAATCGGGGGCGATGGCCGCAGTGGCCCAGTTGTGCCCGTCCGCGCTCACATCGGAGTTCACGTAGAAGTTGTCGAGAAGGACAAAGTCACGCGCCAGCTTGTGCAGATTCGGCGTAGTATTTTCGCCGAAGAGGACCAGTGAGGCATCCCCGTTGCCTTCCTTCATATCTCCGAGCACCTGGTCGTAGGTCCGGTTCTCCTTCACGATATAAATCACGTGGCGGATGGGACCATTCGGGCGCACGGGACTCCCTGCGGGGATTGCGGGGTCGTCCAGCTTTTCATCGCGATAAGGCGTGTTGGCCAGCACCTCCCCGGTATACGACATCAGCTTCGATTCGTCGGGAACATCTACCAGCTGGACCGTACCTTTTTGTATGCGCGCGACATATTGGTTCGAGTTGTTGTTTACTGTGGCGGGGTTGGGTCCCTGGGGATTCGGATACGATCGCAGGCCTTTCCCGTTGAGAACGGCCATGCGTCCGTCGGGAAGCCCGAATGCGTCGGTCGGATACCAGCCCGTCGGAATGAAACCGAGCACGCGGCTGCGCTCGCCCGATATATCGACCACTGCGGCCGCATTGGCGTCGGCGCACGCGACGAAGAGTTTGCTGCCATCCGCGCTGAGGCCGAGGCCGCTCGGCGTGGAACCGACCGGCTGGCGCGGTGTCAGGGACAGATTGATTGTTTCGAGGCGCGCGAGGTCACCCGATTCGGTCGCACCCAGAGCATAGACATTATTCGTGTTGCTGGCGGAGACGAACAAGCGCGCGGCAATTTCGGGATGACCCTCGACACTGCCTTCTCGCCAGACCATGTCCGTGGTGTGCGGCGCCACGCGTACGGTCGCCAGGGCTTCGCCGGTGTTCGCGTCGTACTGGCCGATCGAACCATCGGCCCAGCTCGAGACGTAAAAGCTTTTGCCCGAGGGGTGGAAAAGGATGCGATAGGGGCGGCGGCCCGTCTTGATGTGCGAGACCACAAACCCGGACTGCGGATTCACTACGACAACGGAATCGCGATACAGATCTGTTGCGTAGAGCAGATGGCCATCGGGCGAAAACTGAACGTCGCCGACGAAATCTTCGGGCTTGCGGTCCTTTTGGGCCACGATCGGAAACATACGCGACGGCTTCAGTACACCGTTCGCGAGGGAGAATTCGTAAATCGCGGCCTGCGATCCTCCGCCCACGTAAACCTTGTCGCCCGCTTTGGCGATGGTCAGGCCGAGCCAGCCATCCGGTACGGCTGCGTTTCCGACCGTTTTGCCGCTGGCGATATCGATAACGGCGACACTCGGCGGATTGTAGCCCCCGTTCAGCACGAGCAGGAATCTCTTGTCCGGCGTGACGGCGGCAGCCATGGGGAATGTGTCGACCGGAATCTGCGTGCCGGCCGCTTTGATTCGCCATCCGCTGCTGAGAAGAAAACTGCCGTCCGGCTGGGGGCCGACCTGCTCGCGCGGCGCCGGCTGCGACATCAGAGCGGCCGCGGCGACCAGAGCGACGCCAAATTTGAGGGAACGTTGGTTCATTCGTACTCCGAATAACGCTGCGCTATGGGAAAGCGCCGGCCGATGCCGAACGCCTTCGATGTGACTTTCAGCCCGGGGGCGGCCTGCTGTCTTTTATATTCGTTCCGGTCCACCTTTTTTACGACGTCGCGGACCAGATCGAGCGGCAGCGATAATTCCGCGGCGATCTCCTGAGCCGAATAGCTCTCTTCGATGTAAAGGCGCAGAATGCCGTCGAGAATATCGTAAGGCGGCAGAGAATCGCTGTCCTTCTGATCCGGCCTCAGCTCAGCCGATGGCGCCTTCTGAAACACCGACTCCGGAATCGCGTAGTCGTGCCTGCAATTGGCGATGCGGGAGAGCGAATAAACCATGGTCTTCGGCACATCGCTGATAAGCGCGAGCCCGCCGCACATATCACCGTACAGCGTGCAATAGCCCACGGCCAGCTCGCTTTTGTTGCCGGTTGTCAGCACCAGGGCGCCGAACTTGTTCGAGAGCGACATCAGCGTGAGGCCGCGCAGGCGCGCCTGGATGTTTTCTTCCGTGACATCGGCTTTGCGGCCGGCGAATACCGGCGCCAGCGTGCGTAGCATTTCGTCGTATGCGGGTGTGATGGGAACCACGTCGAACGGAATTCGGAGGCGCTCCGCCATAGCCCGGGCATCCGCGACGCTGTGTTCGGAGGAAAAAGGCCCCGGCATCGCTACGCCGCGAACGTTCTCGCGGCCCACGGCATCGACGGCAATCACGGCGGTGAGCGAGGAGTCGATGCCGCCGCTGAGACCGATCAGGACGCCCGTGAAACCGCACTTGCGAATGTAGTCGCGAGTACCAAGGACGAGGGCTTCGTATACGGCTTCACATTCGTCCTGTAGATTCGAGTGCCGGTCGCCTTCGCCTGTCTTCGTATCCACCATGATCAGGTCTTCACGAAAAGACGCGGCGGAAGCGATCACGTTTCCCGAGGCATCCATGGCGAAGCTGGTTCCGTCGAAAACGATCTGATCGTTGCCGCCCACCTGGTTGACCACGATAGCGGGGACATTGTGCCGCCGCACCATGGCGCGGAACATTTCCTCGCGCAGACCCCTTTTGCCGAGGTGAAACGGGGAGCCGTTGATACTGACGATCATCCGGGCGCCTTTGCCGATCAGTTCGTCGACGGGGTCGCGTCCGTAGAGCGGACGGCGCCAGAACTCCTTGTCGTTCCATGCATCCTCGCAGATCGTCAAGGCGACGGGCTCGCCCTGCGCTTGCCAGATCGACTGCGTATCCGCGGGCACGAAGTTCCGGGATTCGTCGAACACGTCGTAAGTCGGCAGGAGGATCTTGGTCTGGCGCAGGACCACCTTGCCGCCGCAAAGCACCGCCGCCGAATTTGTAGCCTGTTTTCCCGTGGCTTTGTGCGACCGGCCCACGTAACCGACGACGACCGAAAGGGAAAGATCTTTTGTTCGTTCCGCCAGTCCCTCGACAGCGGCCTCGGAGCGCTCGATGAAATCCGGCTTCTCGACGAGATCCCGCGGCGGATAGCCGGTAATACAGAGTTCCGGGAAAACCGCGAGATCCGCATGGCGCGCTGCCGCCTCCCGGGCGAATCGTTCGATCAGCGACAAGTTTCCCGAGAGGTCGCCGACGGTCGGATTGATCTGCCCGAGAGCGATCCGCATGAACCTCTATCTTAGGGCAGAGGGCTGTCGCCATGGCCAGACACGACGGTGAGGCGCGGCGGCGAGCCGGCTCACATTGTGTGAAACCGGGGTATGTTAACCTGTATCTTCCAACCTGAGGAGTTCCAAGACTATGTTCCGTTCCCTGGCCACTCGCGCCGGCTTGCTTTGTCTCGCGCTCGCGCCTCTTGCCACAACCGCATCGGCCCAACTGAAGATCGCGGTCGTCAATGTACAGCAGGCGATGCTCGATTCCGAAGAGCTCAAGAAAGCGTCGGCGGAGCTCGAAAAGAAATACAAACCGCGTCAGGACGAACTGCAGAAACTGCAGGGCGATCTTCAGCTGATCCAGCAGCAGATCAGCAGCGGCAAGCTCAACCAGCAGGCGGTCGCCGATCTGCAGACGCAGGGCCAGCGGAAGCAGCGCGACGCGCAGCGCATCTCCGACGATCTGCAGGCGGACTTCGACCGCGACCGGCAGGACGTTCTGGGACAGGCGGCCAAGCGGATGCAGGAAGTGGTGAAGAAAATAGCGGAAGAGAAGGGCTATGATATTGTCGTCGATGTTTCGCAGACTCTCTACTTCAAGCCCACGCTGGATCTCACCTCGGAAGCCCTCGCCGCTTATAACAAAGCTTACCCGGCAGCAGCCCCGGCAAAATAGCTGGGCGTGAGCCATGCCGGGCTACCTGGATCAATACGGCGAGGGCGAAGAGCAGCGTAACCGGATCGTTTTCCGATCCGTGGCAGCAATCGTCATCATCGCGATCGTTGCGGCGCTCGGGTGGTATCTGCTGAAAAACCATCATCAGGAAAGCGTGGTCAAGACCTTTGTCAACGCGATCCGCCACGGCGATTATCAGGCCGCATACCGCGACTGGGGATGCACCCCGGAGAAGCCCTGCTCGGGTTACACCTTTAATAGTTTCATGAGCGACTGGGGCAGCAGCGCGCCCAGGGATGCGGCGCCCGACCCCGCAGTTCTCGGCATCACCGACAGCGAGTCGTGCAACAACGGCGTGCTGTTGACTGTGTCTGTCAATCGCGCGCGAACCGAGAAGCTCTGGGTGGACAAGGACGGCGACGCCATCAGTTTCGCGCCGTATCCGATCTGTCCGCACAAGAGCCCTTTCGCGATCATGATTCATCGCACGATCGGCGTTCTGCGCAAACCGCTGCTGAGATAAACAAACGGTGCAATAGACTGGAAGAAGGACACATGAGTTCGATTACGGCAACCCCGAGCGGCGCGGGCCTTGAAGGCGTCGTCGCCGGCGAATCAGAGATTTGTTACATAGATGGCTACGCGGGCGTTTTAAGCTACCGCGGCTACAACATTCACACGCTTGCCGACCACGCGACCTTCGAAGAGGTCATCTGGCTGCTCTGGAAAGGCAAGCTCCCGAAACAGAATGAACTGAATCAGTTGAAAGCCGACCTGTTCGCCAACGCGGCTCTGGCGCCGCAGGTGACGGATTTCCTGAAGGCGAATCTGAAAGCCTCGCCGATGGACGTTCTGCGTACGGCGGTTTCCATGCTGAGCCTTTACGATCCGCTGGCGAAAGATATGTCGCCGGAAGCGAATCAGCTGAAGGCGACGAAGCTGATGGCGCAGACCTCGACCATCGTCAGCAGCTTCGGCCGATTGCGCGGCGGCCAGCCTCTGGTCGCGCCCGACGCGAGCCTGAGTTTCGCCGGAAATTTCCTTTATTGTCTGAGCGGCAAGAAGCCGGACAAGGTGATGGAACACGTTTTCGACGTTGCTCTTACGCTTCATGCCGATCACGAACTGAACGCCTCGACGTTCGCGGCGCGCGTTACCGCCGCTACTCTTTCGGATATCTATTCCTGCGTTACGTCCGGCATCGGCGCTCTCAAAGGACCGCTGCACGGCGGCGCTAACGAGGAAGTGATCCGCATGCTGCTCGAAGTCGGATCTTCCGACAAGGCCGTCGAGCGTGTGCATGAAATGTTCGCGAAGAAGGTCAAGATCCCGGGTTTCGGCCATCGCGTTTACCGCACCGAAGATCCGCGCGCCACGCATCTTCGCCATATGTCCGAGGAACTCGGCAAGAGCACCGGACACGAGGAACTTTACCTCATGTCGAAGCGGGTGGAGGAGACGGTGCGCGAAGAGAAGAAGCTCAACGCGAATGTCGATTTTTACTCGGCCTCCACGTACTATTCGCTGGGGATTCCGATCGATCTCTTCACGCCGATCTTCGCTGTGAGCCGCATGTCTGGCTGGACCGCCCACGTGCTCGAGCAGTATCACAACAATCGCCTGATCCGGCCGCGCGCCGAATACAAGGGCAATGCCGACGGCATGAAGTGGGTGCCGATGGATCAGCGGTAGTCCGTGGACGAGCGCGCCTATTATTCAGAGTCGCAGGCGAAGAAAACCGCGACGCTGAACTGCCCTTTTTGCAGGACGCAGGACACTTACGAGTTGAACTACCTCGTGCGAACGAAGAAGGACAGACTTCCGGGCGGCGCCGACGAACGCGATCGCGCGAAGTTCGCCAAAGCGCAGAGTTACATGCTGCTGGTGGATACGCAAACGATGTGCAAGAATCTTCGCTGCCGCAAGCGGTTCGATATTTCCGGAATCAAAACCGTCGCGTTTATGTAGCCGGCGCCCATCCGTTTCGGCGTTCCTTTCATTTCGTGGCGTTCCTTTCATTTCGTGGCGGCAGCGGCGTATTGCGCTTCTGAGGAGTACTCGCATGAAACGAGCGATTCTGTTATCGTGTTTCGCCGCCCTGGCTGCAGGACAGCAGGGTAATTCATCCTCGTCGCGGAACGGCGAGAATTGGAACATGACCGCGGACAGCATACGGTCCGGAGGCGGCTCGACCCACCTTTCGGGCCACGTTGTTTTTGAGACGGACGCAATAGTTCTCCAGGCCGATGCGGCTGATTACAACGAAGGGTCGCACGAGATTCAGGCGTACGGAAGCGTGAACGTAAAGCTGAAGTAGCGGCGGCGCTCGCAACGGGGCCCACGGGAGTTCCGCCCACGGGCTGCTAGGCTGAAGGCGGGCGTTCATGTCAGACCCAGCCGAACTTCATTCCAATACCGCCGTCCTGACGCGGGGGTTCGATCCCAGACTTTCCGTCGGTTCGGCACGTCCTGCCGTCTTCCGCAGTTCGACCTACGTTTTCGAAAGTCCCGAGGAAGCCGAGCGCGCTTTCGCTGTCGTGCACGGACGCGTTTTGGCCGAGCCGAACGAGCGGGCCGACCTGATCTACGCGCGCATCTCGCATCCCAACGCCGAGATTCTCGAAGATCATCTCGTCCCGATAGAACCGGGCGCGCGCGCCGCCCTGGCGTTCAACTCCGGGATGGCGGCGATCATGACGGCGTTCTTCACCTTTGCGCGCGCCAACTCGAGCATCATCTACACTATGCCTCTCTACGGAGGCACGACGGCGTTGATCCACACATTTCTCGGGCCTTTGAATGTGACGGGCGTCCCGGTGCCGGCCGGGGATACGGCGGGTCTTACCGAGGCGATTGCCTCGGCCGCAGACCCCTGCATCGTTCTGGTGGAGACACCGGCCAATCCGACTCTGATCATGACGAGTATCCGGAGTGCGTCGCGCGCGGCGAAACGACACGCGTCAAAACCCGTCGTGATGGTGGACAATACTTTCCTCGGGCCGGTATTTCAGCATCCTTTGAAACTGGGCGCCGACCTCGTCTTGTACTCGGCCACCAAGTATCTGTCGGGATTCAGCGACCTTGTGGCGGGCGCGGCGATCTCGGACGATCCGGCAGTCATCGAACGGATGCGCAGCCGCCGCACCATGTTCGGCAATATCCTGCAGCCCGACGAATGCTGGATGCTCGACGGGCGCCTGCCAACGGTCTCGTTACGCATGAATCGGCAGAGCAAGAACGCGCAGCGAATCGCCGAAAAACTGTGTGGCCGCAGCGCTATCGGCCGCGTGATCTACCCGACTCTGTTCCAGGACGCCGAACAGGCGCGCATCTACAAGGAACAATGCGATTACCCGGGCGGGATTTTTTCACTCGATTTTCGCGGCGGCAAGCCCGCGGCATTCCAGTTCCTGCGCAGCCTCAGAATCGCACGCAACGCCGTTTCGCTGGGTGGCGTGGAGACATTAGCCTGCCATCCGCGAAGCACCACGCATTCCGGCGACAGCCAGGAGGAACTGGATCGCGCCGGAGTTACGGACGGACTGGTGCGAGTCTCGGTCGGCATCGAAGACTGGCGTGATCTGCTGGCCGATTTCGAACAGGCGCTGGATACGGTCGGGTAATTCAGAAACTGGCCCGGTTTTCGGGTGGTGCCTCTATACTCGTGATAGCTTGATTCGCCGCTGCATCATCGGCCTGCTGCCGGTATTCCTGCTGGCCGCGGCGGCGCAGGGCCCGGGAGATTTTCACTTTGTGCTCCTCGGCGACCGCACGGGCGAAGCCGTCGATCACATCTACGAAGAGGTCTGGGCGGAAGCCGGCAGAACCAACCCGGCATTTGTCGTCACCGTCGGCGACACGATTCAAGGCCTCAATGACAGCGCTGCCGAAGCGGAATGGCGGGAGGTGAAGGAGATGCTGGCTCCCTATCGGCGATTCCCGCTTTATCTGACGCCGGGAAATCACGACATCTGGTCCAGGGCCTCCGAACAGCTGTTTCGCCGGTACGCGGGACATCCGCCTCACTACAGCTTCGATTACGGCGCCGCCCACTTCACGATCCTCGATAACAGCCGGTCCGATGAAATGCCGGCGGACGAGATTTCGTTCCTCGAGCAGGATCTGAAATCCCACGCGTCGCAGCCGTTGAAGTTCATTGTTTCTCATCGGCCTTCGTGGATTTTCAATGCCGCGGCGGGCAATCCCGATTTCCCGCTGCACCGGCTGGCCGTGAAATACGGCGTGCAATATGTCATTGCGGGCCATGTCCACGAACTGCTTCATTACAAGCTGGAGGGAGTCGACTATATCTCGATGCCCAGTGCGGGCGGCCATCTTCGCGCCTCCGCGAGATATGAAGACGGCTGGTTTTTCGGCTACACGGAGGTGGACGTTCGCGGCCGCCGGGCGGAATTCCACATTCACGAACTGGGGGGACGCACCACTGCTCTCAACGACTGGGCAGTGTCCGGTCTAGTACTTCCCCGGTAAAGGGGCAGGCCGTTCCGCCATTTGCTGAAGTAAAATTGAGGGTTATACAACACGAATATGCGCGTTACAGTGATTGGTACTGGATATGTCGGCACGGTAACGGGGGCTTGCCTTGCCTACCTGGGGCACCGTGTCACCTGCGTCGATACGAATCTGGCCAAGATCGAGAAGCTCCGAATGGGCGAAGCGCCGATTTACGAGCCTGGACTTGAGGAGCTGCTCGTCCTCGCGAAAGAACGCGGCGGGATCGACTTCGAAACCGATCTCGACGAGCCGGTGCGAGCGAGCGACGTCATCTTTATCGCTGTCGGCACGCCGCCTCTGCCTTCGGGAGAATCGAATCTGGCTTATCTCGAAAGCGCGGCGCGGGGAATCGGGGCAGCGATGGATGGATCGCGCTTTCGTGTAGTGATTAATAAGTCCACCGTTCCCGTGGGCAGCGGCAATCTGGTGGAAACGCTCGTGCGCGAGGGCGTCATGGAAACGCATCCCGATATCTCGGATAGCGTAGCGTTCGGAGTGGCCAGCAACCCGGAGTTCCTGCGCGAAGGCTCGGCCATTGAAGACTCTCTTTATCCCGATCGCATCGTCGTGGGGGCGGAGGATGCCACCACCATCGAAATCATGCGGAAGCTTTATCAGCCGCTGGTGGAGCAGCGATTCGCCGATCCTTCATTTGCGCCGCGCCCGCAGCACCTGCAGCCCGGTACCGAGGTTCCGCTGGTCGCCACCACCATTACCAGCGCCGAAATGATCAAGTATTCGGCGAACGCCTTCCTGGCTTTGAAGATCGGATTTTCGAATGAAATGTCGAACATCTGCGAAAAAGTCGGCGCGGATGTCACTGAAGTGATGACGGGCATCGGACTGGACGCGCGTATCGGCCGCGGGTTTCTGAACGCGGGTATCGGCTGGGGCGGTAGTTGTTTCGGCAAGGATATCAGTTCGCTGCTGCACACCGCGGCCGAATACGGTTACCAGGCGCGTATTCTCGAAGCTTCGCTCGCGGTGAACCGGATGCAGCGGGGCGTCGTGATTCAGAAACTTCAGGAAAAACTCTATATCCTGAAAGGCCGCACGATCGCGCTGCTGGGCCTTGCATTTAAACCGAATACCGACGATCTCCGCGACGCGCCGAGCCTGCAAATCGCCGAGCGGCTCATTCAGATGGGGGTGCGGGTGCGCGCCTACGATCCCATCGCCATGAGCGCCTGCCGGGAACAGTATCCGGATCTCAGAATCTGCTACTGTAACGATCCGCTCTCGGCCGCCGAGCACGCGGACGCGCTGGTGCTGGTTACCGAGTGGCCGGAATTCGCCAGCCTGAACCTGAAGCAACTGGCTGGCCGCATGAACAACGCGGTGATGATCGACGGACGCAATCTCTTCCTTCCCGAAAAAGCGCGGGAAGCCGGGTTTGAATACACCGGGATCGGACGTGCTGTACCGCGTTCCGGCGGCAATACGCCGAACGGCAACGGGACGCACCGATCGAAGCCGGTCGCTGCCGCGCAAGCCGATTGAGTATCCTGACGGATTGAACGCTCGTCCGTAATGGGTCATGTAATCGCGATTGACGGTCCCGCGGGGGCGGGCAAAAGCACGATTGCGCGAAGACTCGCCGAAAGACTCGGGTACACCTTCATCGACAGCGGCGCCATGTATCGCGCGGTGGCTTTGTGGGCGCTGCGCGAAAACACCGCTCTGGACGACGCGCACCGGCTGGAGCAACTGGCGAATGCAGCCGTTATCGAACTGCTTCCGATGCGCCGGGTGCGGCTGAACAGCGAGGACGTGAGCGACGCGATACGGGCGGCTGAAGTGTCGGTCGCGGCTTCGCGGGTGGCTGCGATCGGATCCGTACGAGCGGCGCTGGTCGCCAAGCAGAAACATATGGCCGATTTCGGTAACGTGGTCATGGAAGGACGCGACATCGGGACTGTGGTTTTTCCCGACGCCCGGGTGAAAATCTTTCTGGATGCAGCCCCAGGGGAACGCGTGCGCCGCCGCGCCGGTGAACAGCCAGATGTGCCATCCGCGCAACTGGCCGCCCAGATTGCCGAGCGCGACGATCGGGATCGCCACCGCGCGCAGTCTCCGCTGGTACAGGCGCCCGACGCCGTCTATCTGGACTCGACCGGGATGACTCCCGAAGAGGTGGAGGAAGAGATCCTCAAGCTGGTACGCGCGCGCATTTCCAACGGAAAAGAACGATAAGAAACACCAAATGGCAACGGATAGTCTCCTCGTAATGAAGTTCGGCGGAACCAGCGTAGGCTCCGCCGAGCGGATGAAGGCGGCCTGCGATCTGATCGCCGCCGAAGCGGCCCGCCGGCCCGTCGTGGCCGTCGTCTCCGCGATGTCGAAGATTACGGATTTGCTGCTCGATGCGACCCGGCAGGCGGAGGCCGGCGACAAGGCCGGTCTCGATTACAGTCTGGGGCAACTGGAGCAGCGGCACCTGAATGCCGCGGAGGCACTGATTCCGGCCGCTCCGAAAGGACAGGCCGCGAACGTGCGCCAGCGGATCGGTGAGATTGTTTCCGAGTTCCGCCGCATTGTGAACGGGATTGAGATGCTGGGGCACCGTCCACCGCGCACTGTGGATGAGGCGATCGCGGCCGGAGAGCGGCTTTCGGCACTGCTGATCAGCGAGCATCTGAAATCGCGCGGCATTGCAGCCCAGGCGGTGAACGCGGCCGAGGTGATCGTCACCGACGCCGTCTTCAATAACGCCTCTCCTCTGATGGAAGCTACGCAAAAGAAGGCGTGCGCGCGCCTGACGCCGATTCTCGAGCGGGGCGAGATTCCGGTGGTGACCGGATTCAACGGGGCTACCGCGGATGGACGGCCGACTACGCTTGGGCGCGGTGGGTCCGATTTTTCGGCTTCGATCCTGGCAGCCGCTCTCGGCGCCGCGGAGCTTTGGATCTGGACCGATGTCGACGGCATTATGACAGCCGACCCGCGCCTCGTGCCGGACGCAAGGGTTCTTGCGGAAGTCACCTACAGCGAAGCGGCGGAGCTCGCCTGGGCTGGCGCGAAAGTGCTGCATCCGCGAACGCTGGCGCCACTGGTGGAGCGTAAGATCCCGGTGTGGAGCAAGAACAGTTTCGCGCCGGAAAAGGCCGGGACGCGAATCGTTCCCGCGCTGGCACCGGGAAACTCGGGCGCCCGCGCCGTCACGTCGATGGCGAAAGTCGCGCTGATCTCGATGGAACCCGGCGCTACGGGCATCAGCGGCGCGCACATTATGGCTCGTTCGCTCGAGGCGCTCGACCGGGCGAACGTCGAAGTCCTGGCGCTTTCCAGTTCCAGCTATCGGCAGAGCTTCTGTTTCCTCGTGCGGGACGAGGAACTGGAGAACGCCACCGAAGCTGTGGAAGCCGCGCTGGCGCTGGAGCTGGCGCACGGATATGTCCGCGGAATTGAAGTGGATCGCGAAGTCGGGCTGCTGGCCGTGGTGGGCGAGGGAATGCGGGGATTCTCGGGTGTTGCAGGCCGTATTTTTACGGCTATCTCACGCGAAAAGGTGAATATCATCGCCATTGCCCAGGGTTCGAGCGAGCTCACGATTTCAATCGTCGTGCGGCGGGACGGCCTGGAGAAAGCGGTTCGAGCCGTCCACGCCGAATGCCATCTGTAGGCTTTTAATGCCGTTCCAGAATCGCCTCAACCCGGGTGAGCCGGTTATCAATCCTGGGGAAGACAGGCAGCCCGATCGCGAGATAGAGCCGGGTGTCCGTCACGTTCCTTTTCAGGATACCCCGGCAACACCGGAACGGTTCCCAGACGCACCCGCCGTTCGCGGTATAATCAAATTTCCAGTTCAGCAGGAGATTCCCCGGCAATGTTTGATTTATTCCGCAGCCGCGACAAGGCTGTCCGTATCATCCTGACCGTGCTTCTGGGCCTGGTAGGCCTGTCGATGGTCACGTACCTGATTCCCGGTACCGGCATGGACCCCAGCGCCGCGCCCGATAACACCGTCGTGGCCACCATCGGCAAAGATCACCTCACCTCCCAGGAAGTGACGAAAGCCGTTCAAAACGCGACGCGAAGCCGCAATATGCCACGCGACTTGCTGGCCATCTATGTGCCGCAGATCGTGCAGCAGATGATCTCCGAGCGCGCCATGGCTTACGAGGCCGGCCGCCTTGGCATGCGCGTCTCGGCGGATGAGACCGATAACGCCATCATGGATACTCTGCCGCCGGAGCTGGTGAAAAACGGCAAGGTGGATTCGGCTACCCTCGCGGCCCTTCTGCAACAGCAGGGCGCGACCATGGCCGATCTGAAGAACGACACCGCGAGGCAGCTTCTGGTCAGCCGTCTCCGCCAGATCGTGAGCGAAGGTGTAGTGGTTTCGCCGCAAGAGGTCGAAGAGGATTTCCATCGCAAGAACGACAAGACGCGCATCGAGTATGCGGTGATTGCCCCAGCGAAATACCAGGCGGAAGCCGAACCAACCGATGCCGAAATGAAGGCTTATTACGACGCCCACAAAGCTTCTTTCCAGACGCCGGAAAAGCGCAGTCTGGGCATCATTCTGCTGGATCCGGCGAAGATTAAAGTGCCCCCGCCCACGGACGCGCAGCTGCGGAGCGATTACAACGCCAACCTTGACCGTTACCGCACTCCGGAGCGCGTCCAGGCCCGCCACATTCTGATCAAATCCGACGCGTCGAACGATGCGGCCATGAAGGCGAAGGCGGAGGGAGTCCTCAAACTTCTGCAACAGGGGCAGGATTTCGCGACGCTCGCACAGAAGAACTCCGACGATCCCGGATCCAAGGAAAAAGGCGGCGAACTGGGGTGGCTGCAAAGAGGCCAGACCGTGCCGGAATTCGAAAAGGCTGCCTTTGGCCTGCAGCCAGGCCAGACGAGCGGCCTGGTGAAGACCGAGTATGGTTACCACATCATCCAGGTGGAGAAGCACGAACCGGCTCACCTGCAATCCTTCGACGAGGTGAAGGGTCAGCTCACCGCCGAATATATGCAACGCGCTTCCACCGATGAGATGCAGAAGCTGGCGGACAAGGCAGCGGCGGAAATGCATAAAGACCCGCTGCACCCGGAAAAGGCGGCCGAAGCCGTCGGGACAACTCTGATTCGCGCCGACAACATCCAGGCCGGCGACCCGATCCCCGAGATCGGCGTCTCGAAGGAGTTGACGGATGCCGTCGCTCCGCTGCGCAAGGGCGAGATCGCGGGACCCGTGGTCCTGCCTGGGAACAAGGTAGTGATCGCAGTCGTTACGGATTATCAGCCGGCGCACCAGGCCACGTTCGAGGAGGCGCGGGCGGATGTTCGTAACAAGGCCAGCCAGGAAAAGCTGCAGACCATATTGGCGCAAAAGGCGAAGGAACTTCTGGCGAAGGCTCAGGCCGATGGCGGCGATCTCGAAAAAGCCGGCAAGGAGATGGGTATCGAGGTGAAGACCTCGATGGACGTCGACCGCCAGGGAGCGTTTGAGGGTGTCGGATCGGCCTCGACCGTTCCGGACGCGTTTACCAAGCCGGATGGGGCGCTGTTCGGGCCGCTTGCCGTGACCGGCGGTCAGATGGTTGGCAAGGTAATCGCCCGGACGCCGGCCAGTCTGGCCGATCTGGCCAAACAGAGCGATACCATCAGAGCCGATCTGAAACAGAAGAAAATGGCCGACCGGACGACTTTATTCGAAGAGGGATTGAAGAAGCGCCTGACGACCGAAGGCAAGCTGAAGATCAACCAGGAAGTGCTTACGCGCATCGTACGGGACTACACGGCGACCAGCTGATTCGCTCCGGACCCGATGCACTCCATACCGGACTTCCTGAAGTCGCTGTATAACGCCGAGCGGCTTCTCCAGCTGGCACGAATGTTGCTTGGCAGCTCCCTCGGGCTGGCCGGTCTGTTCGGCATCATTTTCGCCGAAACGGGTCTATTGGTTGGATTTTTTCTTCCCGGCGATTCGTTGCTGTTTTCCGTCGGTTTCGCCAGCGGCGCGGCGGGTTTGAATCTGTACCTTCTGGCGGCCATGCTCATGTGTGCCGCCATCGCGGGCGACAACGTGGGATACTTCCTCGGCTATCATGCCGGTCCGCGTATTTTCAGCCGTCCCAAGTCCCGATTTTTTCATCCGGATCACCTGCGGCGCACGAAGTCGTTCTACGAAAGATATGGCGCGCGGGCGATCGTTTACGCGCGTTTCATCCCGATCATCCGAACCTGTACGCCATTCGTATCCGGCGTGGCGCAGATGCCGTATCCCCGTTTCCTTCTTTTCAGCGTGCTCGGCGGCACGCTCTGGATCGGCTTCATGATGACGGTCGGCTACCAGCTCGGGCAGGTGCCTGTGGTCCGGCGAAATTTCGAAAAATTCGTTCTCGGCGTGGTGTTCGTTTCTCTGCTGCCGATGTTCACCGAGGCTTTCAAGGCGTGGCGAGCCAGGGCGGATGCGGCACGGGTATGACATCCTGATGAACGGTGCGCCACCTTCCCTACCTGCTGCGTCGTGCGCTGTTTGCCTCGTTTGACGACGGTCTTTTCACCATCGCCAAAGGAGCCGCGTACTCGGCCCTGTTATCGTTCTTCCCGATTCTCGCCACCGTAGCGACCGTGTTTGTGGAGATGCGGGCGAACTTCGTACGGCAGAACGTCGTCTCGTTTCTGGCCCAGGTCCTGCCGCCGGGGACGGAAGAAGTCGTTCTGCAGCAGTTCCGGGTTCGCGGACCCAGGCCCATCACGCTGCTCATCCTCGCGATTGTGCTTGCTCTCTGGGCGGCTTCGAGCGTCATCAAGAGCCTGATCGACGGGTTCAACGCGGCTTATCGCGTACCGCTGAATCGTTCCATGCTCGCGCATCAGGCTATAGGAATGATGCTGGCGATTTTATCGGTCGTTCCGCTGCTCGGGGCTTCCTCGCTGATTCTCTTCGGCGGCGCAGTGGAGTCCGTGGTGCTGAGAATGATCAAGGTTGACCCGCTTCTGAACCCTTTCGCAGGATGGTGGGAGTTCTTTTCGCGTGTGGTGCGATATGTGATCGCGTTTGCGGCCACGTCGGCGGTGACGGCGATTCTCTATTTCTACGGACCCTACCGGCAACAACAGTGGAGACGCGTATGGCCCGGCGCGATACTGGCGACTATCCTGTGGCTGCTGGGTACGCTGGGATTCGGCTGGTATGTCCGTCACGTTACCAACTACAATGTGCTCTATGGAAGCTTTGGCGCGAGCATCGCGCTTCTGATCTGGATGTATCTGCTGGCTGCGATCGCGCTGTTCGGATGCGAATTCAACGCGGAATATGAACGCGCGATTCGGCAATTCCCGGCGCAAAGGCCCTGAACCGAAAACACGAATGGCGGACTGCGACGCGATGCTGATACCCGGCGGAGGCGTGCGCACAGCGGGGTCACTGCCCTCCTGGGTGACTTGCCGCCTCGATCGCGCCATTGAACGATACGCGGGCGAGTATTTGATCGCCCTGAGCGCAGGGACGGTACACCGTCCACCGCCTCTCGATCAAAACCGCTTTCCGATCCTCGAGTCCGTTGCAGCCGCGCGATATCTGCTGAACGCGGGGATCCCGGCCGACCGGATACTTACGGAAACCTGCTCCCTCGACACGATCGGGAACGCATTTTTTTCACGCGTGATTCACGCCGACCCAAGGGAGTTTCGAAGGCTCCTCGTGATCACGTCCGATTTTCACCTGGAGCGCACGCGCATGGCGTTCGAATGGGTGTACCGGCTGTCTCCGGTTGGGCGCGCTTATGAGATTCGGTTCGAAGGCGTATGCGACGACCGGATGGATCCTGCCATCCGGCGGGAGCGTGAGGAAAAGGAGCGGAATGGGCGGGCGGCGCTTGTGAAGGCCGCTGCCGGGATGACGACGCTCGCGGAATTTCACCGGTGGCTGTTCACCCAACACGGAGCCTACACGTCCGGCAACGGGAACCCGGCCGGCCAGCCGCTTGAGCGTAATCTGCTGGAATCGTATTAGACCGGGGAGTTGTTTACAGGCGTGAAATCTCTTCGAGGACGACTGCGAGAACGCGCCGGAACTGCTCGGGTGTGATGACATCGAAAAGCATCGCATTGGAGGAGTTGAGCGGGCGCTCGAGATCGTCGAGAGGCAACAGGAACGCGCCGCGTGGAGGAAGCCGCGGACGCGCCCCCGGCCGCGGGCGCGGGCGCGGCGCCAGCACCGAACGCGGAATCAGCCGGCAGCGAATATAAAACACGCGAGGCGCTGGATCACCCGGCAACGCCAGATTCGTCGCCGACTCCTGATCCTGCAGGAAAGCGGGGCCGCTCAATACAATGACTACCCGACCCGGCTCGCCGCCAATCCGTTTCGCGATCTGATCCAGAAAGAAGCTGAACAATACGCAACGACGAAGTAGGTAACCAC
>CAWBIS010000198.1:0-29497 GCA_963788485.1 Terriglobia bacterium | reverse complement strand
GGTAGCCCGGATAATGTCACTGTGCTGCTGATCCGCCGGGCGCACTGACGCCAGCGGGGAAGATGGGTCCCCCGGACGACGCGCCGGATGGCGACGTCCGGGAGATCCGACACTACGCTGCTATCGGTTCCTGACGCAGCCACTCTTTCAACGCGTTCCGGTGCAGCAGAATGCCCTTGCGCGAATAACGCAGATAGCCCTGACGACGGAACTGGTTCATGTAGTGCGTCACGATCTCGCGCGAGGTTCCCACGTACTGCGAGAGAAGTTCGTGCGTGAACGGAATCATCTGTACGGAACCGTCTTCCGCTTCCTGGCCGAGCCGCTCCGAGAAGCGGATCAGCGCCCGTGCGAGGCGGCGGGCTATGTTGTCGACCGAGAAGCTCTCGATGCGGCTGCCGAAATCCATCGAGCGCTGTACCAGCAGTTGCAATAACGCGATGGCGAGGCGCGGGCGCCGGACGGCGATTTCTTCGATCTCGCCGATCGTCCACGTCATCAGTTTGGTGCTTTCGAGCGCAACCGACAACTCGGTCCGTTGTGCCAGTCCCAGGAAAGCGGACTCACCGAAAAACTCGTCCGGCTGATAAATGTCTACGACAACCTGCCGCCCGTCTTCGGCGAGGCGGCACACCTTGACTTTGCCATCGATCACCAGATAGATACTGGTGGAGGGTTGATCGTGACCGTAAATGGTTTGACCCTTTCGATATTCGAGGATCGTGGAACAGGGAAGATGCGCCAGAGGGTCTTCCAGCGTTCTCTGTTGTGGTTGCGGTGCGGGTGCCATACTCATACCCATAGTGTTCCTCTTTATATAAACGTTACAATCATTACGAAGTTACATGAAACTAATAGTACCAAGAACTTCGTTTGTTCGGGTTCTCACCATACCGACGGGGGTCTTGATAGCACGTTGGTTTCCAGGTTGCCTTTTGCCGGACCCCTCCCCAAGGTCCCGCCAACTATCACATAATGATATCGACTTTGTCTGGTGGGAACACGGGAAGGTTTGCGTAAGTTGCGGCGGCTGCATATTTTTCGCGCTTCAGGCGTTGCAGCGGCAGGATTTGCAGTCCTGCTGGCTTCTGCGGCCGATTTCCATCCGCCCGCCGGCGAGCGTTACACACTGATCGGCGCATCCGGCGCAATTCTTCCCGGCGGAAGAATCGTGCGCCCCCTCGGTACCCAACTCCAGACCGGCCCAGGACCGATGGGACTCGCGGTGAGTCGAAATGGCACCGTGGCCACCGCCGACACCGGTCCGGAACGCTTCGGCATCACGGTAATCGAGCCTCCGGGAAAAAACGGATGGCGTGAGCGCCACATTTGGGCCCGCACTCCGAATGGCGTTGTTCCGGAAGTCGCCGATCCCGACTGGAAGCATGTGACGGACGGCATAGCCTTCGAGGAATCCGGCAAGAGCATCTGGATCTCGGAAGGGGCGGCTGGGCGGATCCGGGAGATCGACTGGAACTCGGGCGATACCCGGAAAACCATCAGCCTGAACACTCCCGAGCGTGGCGGCAGCGTCACGGGAGCCATGGCGCCGGACAACGCGCACCGACTTCTCTACGTTGTCGATAGAGGCAACTCACGCGTTGCAGTCATCGATCTGAAGGCCGGCCGGGTCGTTTCGTGGGTGCCGATCGACCGCCCGTCCGCGGTTGTCCTGGCGCCGGACGCTGCCACCCTCTACGTCACCAATACGAACTCCGTCTGCATCGTGGACGTGCGCGAACCGCTGAAGCCGCAGTTGGGCTCCTGCCTCCCGATCGTGTCCCCCACGCAGGTCGCCGCCACGGACGATCGGGTGTTTGTGTCGAGTGCGGAGAACGATTCCGTCACCGTGATTGACCCGCATACTCACGCGGTGATTGCCGAAATCCCTCTTCGCATACCGTCCCTCGAGCAATACCGCGGAATCGAGCCCGCGGGAATGGCATATGATCCCGTGACCAAATGGCTGCTCGTGGCCGAGACGGGCATCAACGCGGTGGGAGTAGTGGACATGGACAAGAACGTCCTGATCGGCCATCTGCCCGCCGGCTGGATGCCCACCCGGATCGCGATCTCAGGCGAGAGAGTCTTCGTGACCAATGCCGCCGGACGCGGCACCGGACCCACCAATCGCCATGTGATCCTCGAACTGGGCGAGGAGCCGTCGCTCTACCACGGCACAGTGACGACCTTCATCATGCCGGACAAGAGCGAGATCCTCGCGCACACGGGCGTAGTATTCACCAATAACGGATTCGTGCCCTGGATGCACGACCCTCCCAGGCTACCCGACGCCATCAGACACGTCGTCCTTATCGAGAAGGAAGGCCGTACGTTCGACGAAGTCATGGGTGACGTGGAGTCGGCCGCAAACGGCAAGATTCTTTCATTTCCCCGGCTGGCGCGCTTCGGCGTGCACGGATACGCCGACGGCGGCAAAACACGTTTCAGCGTGCAGGACGCGTCCGTGACCCCGAATCATCACGCCATTGCGCATGACTGGGCATTCAGCGACAACTTTTACCTCGGTGGCGACGAAATGGCCTTTTCACCAGTGTTCAAGGGAGACTGGTGGCGGCAGACCAGGAGCGCCGGATTCACCCGAGAGATATTCGAGTACGCGGACGCCACATCCGACCAGGCGCGCGCGGACCGGTTCATCGCCGATATCGAGGGTCGGTACGGCAAGGGCGGCCAGGTTCTGCCGCAGTTTGTCTACGTGCATCTCGACAGCGACGGGCTTCCCGGGGTGGAGCCCTCCCGGGGGTACCCTTACGAGGCATCCTGGATGGAAGACAACGATCTCGCACTCGGCAGGATTGTCGATTATCTCTCTCACTCGCCCTGGTGGCCGGGGATGGCTGTCTTCATAACAGAACGCGAAACGCAGGACGGGCTCGACCATATCGATTCGCACCGCACCATTCTGCTCGCCGCCAGTCCGTACGTAAAGCGGAATTACGTTTCCCACATGAATTCCAACGGTGCGGGCCTGCGGCGGACCATTCTCCAGCTGCTGCACCTGCCGCCGATGAACCTTGCCGACGCCACAGCCGCGGGCCTGAACGACATGTTCACGCAAACGCCCGACCTGACACCGTTCACCGCATTGGCGCCCGACGCCAGAATCTTCGATCCCGCCGCCCAGGTGAACCACGCGGTGAAGCTAAACTAATCGTCGATGCCTTCGGAAACCTCGAGCGACGCGGCGCAGGCGGTCGCGCGCGCGGCCCACATGCGCCATCTCGTCGAGACGATGTATCATCTCGAAGACGGGATGCGCGAGGGTGGAGGTGCCGAGCGCATCGAAAAACAACACCGCGCGGGTAAGTTGACGGCGCGGGAACGGATCGCCGGGCTGCTCGATTCCGGTGCGCGCTTCCTCGAAATCGGGCTTCTCGTCGCATACGACCAGTACGACGGCCAGGCGCCCGCCGCGGGCGTGGTTACCGGCATCGGCAGGATCGAGGGCCGCCCCGCCGTGGTTGTCGCCAACGACGCCACCGTGAAAGCCGGCGCCTGGTGGCCCGAGACAATTACCAAGATTCTGCGCGCGCAGGAGATCGCCATGCGCAACCGCGTGCCGATCGTTTATCTGGTGGATTCGGCTGGCGTCAACCTGCCCTATCAGGACGGCATTTTCCCGGGCCAATACGGCGCGGGCCGCATCTTCTTCTACAATTCCCTGATGCGGCGCAAGCTGCGTGTTCCCCAGATCGCCGCGGTGATGGGCCCGTGCATCGCCGGCGGCGCGTATTTGCCGGCGCTGAGCGACGTCATCTTCATGGTCGAGCACACCAGCTTCATGGGTCTCGGCGGCCCCAATCTGGTCAAGGGCGCCACCGGGCAATCGATCGACCAGGAATCGCTCGGGGGCGCGCATCTGCATAACGCAGTCAGCGGCGTCGCACATTATGTCGCGAAGAACGACGCCGATTGCCTCGATATGATTCGCGCGCGCTTCCGCCAATTGCCATTGCCGCCGCCCGCACCGCCGTCGACGGAACCGGCACATCCGGCTGAAGGATTATACGCGATTCTCCCGGCCGATCATCGCCTGCCTTATGCCGTCGAGGATATCCTCTCGCGCATATTCGATCGGGACGATTTCATCGAATTTCAGTCCGAGTTCGCGCCCGAGATGCTCTGCGCCAATGCGCGTCTGCATGGCCATCCGGTGGCGGTCATCGCCAATCGCCGGGGCTTCCTGAGGCCGCGTATCGGAGGCATTATCTATGCGGAGACGGCGCGCAAAGTCGCTTACTTCGTCGAACTGGCGGACCGTTCCGGCACACCCATCATTTATTTGCAGGATGTTTCCGGTTTCATGGTGGGGCTCGACGCCGAGAGCGAAGGCATTATCCGCGCCGGCGCGGAGATGGTGGAAACCATGTCGTGCGCCAGCGTGCCGCGTATTCTGCTCACGATCAATCACGCCAGCGGCGCAGGCTACTACGCCATGGGCGGCCAGGGCTTCGATCCGAACTTCACTTTCAGCTGGCCCACGGCGCGCATCGGCGTGATGGAAGGAGATTCGGCAGTGCAGGCGCTTTACTCCGCCGAATTTGCGAAGTTGAAAAAGACGGGCGCGGCTGCGGCACCCGAACTCGCCGAAGCCATCGAGCGCACGCGCGCCGATTACGATCGCTGGCTGGACGCAAAATACGCCGCCGCCCGCGGCCATTGCGACGCGCTGATCGATCCGATCGAAACCCGCGAGATCCTCGCGCTCGCGCTCGAAGTGACGCTGAATCGCCCGCGGGCCATCGCGCTCGCTCTCGAAACATTATGAAACGAGTGACTGTATGATCCGCATCGCCAACGGTCAGGGGTTCTGGGGCGATTGGCTGGAAGCGCCGGTGCGCCTGGTCGATCAGGGACCGATCGATTTTCTGGTCCTCGATTATCTCGCCGAAGTCACGATGTCGATCCTGCAGAAGCAGAAGCAGGAGGACCCCGCGCTCGGCTACGCGCGCGACTTCCCTCCGCTGATTGGACGCCTGGCGCGCAAGCTGAAGGACCGGAATATCAAGGTGATCGCCAACGCCGGCGGCGTCAATCCGGCCGCCTGCGCCTATGCCGTGCTGCACGCCGCGCCGGGACTCAAGGTCGCGGTCGTACACGGCGACGACGTATTCGGGCGCATCGATGAATTCCTCGGCAAGGGCTACGAGATGCGCGATATGGAAACGGGCCATCCGATCGCGGCTATTCGCAAACAGATTCTCTCCGCCAACGCCTATATCGGAGCCTTTCCGCTGGCCGAGGCGCTCGATACTGGCGCGGACGTCGTGATCGCCGGCCGGTCGACCGATACCGCGCTCACGCTCGCGCCCATGGTCCACCGGTTCAAATGGAAGTCCGACGACTGGAACAAACTCGCGGCGGGGACCATCGCCGGACACATCATCGAATGCGGCGCGCAATGCTCCGGCGGCAACTGCCAGGTCGATTGGGAGAGCGTTCCGGATATGGCCGATATCGGCTATCCGATTGTGGAAGCGGAGCCGGACGGCACATTCACCGTCACCAAACACGCGAACGCGGGTGGGCGCGTCCATTCCGATACCGTGAAGGAGCAGTTGCTCTACGAACTGGGCGACCCGCGGCACTACATCACGCCCGATTGCGTCGCGGATTTCACCACCGTGCAACTGGCGGACGTGGACCCGAACCGCGTCCGCGTGAGCGGGATTCGCGGCGGCCCGCGGCCGCCGACCCTGAAGCTCTCCATCAGCTATGCCAACGGGTGGAAGGCCATCGGAACTCTCGTATACAGCTGGCCTCAGGCGGTCGAAAAGGCGCGCGCGGCTGATCGCATCGTGCGCGATCGCCTCGCCGCACTCGGTCTTGAATTCGAGGAAATCCACACCGAGTTTTTCGGCCTGAATGCATGCCACGGCATTGCGGCGCCTCCGAATCCGGACCCGCCGGAGATTCAACTGCGAATCGGGGTCCGCGGGCAGGACCGCAAAGCGGTCGACCGATTCACACGCGAGTTGATCCCGCTCGTGCTGAACGGCCCGCCCGGCGCCACGGGTTTCGGCGAAGGCCGTCCACCGGTGCGCGAGATTGTGGCGTACTGGTCGGCGCTGATTCCGCGCGAAGAGATCGCGACGCGCGTGGAGGTGGTCTCGTGAAGCGTCCGTTAGGTACGATTGCGCATACGCGTTCCGGCGACAAAGGCGACACGTCCAACATCGGGGTGATCGCGCTGAAGCCCGATTATTATCCGGTGATCCTGCGGGAGGTCACACCGGAGCGGGTGAAACAGTTCTTCGGCAGTCTGGTCCAGGGCGATGTCGAGCGCTTCGAATTGCCGAATCTGGGAGCCATCAATTTGCTGCTGCACGAAGCGCTCGGCGGCGGGGGCACCCTGTCGTTGCGCGTCGACGCTCAAGGAAAAACATACGGCGCGGCTCTTCTGCGCATGGAGGTGGAAGTTGATTGAAACATCGAAAGAGTGGCGCGTCCTCAAAATAACGCTGAATCGGCCGGAAAAGCGCAATGCTCTGAATCTGGAGCTGTGCACCCAACTGCTGAATGCGCTGGATCGTGCCGATATCGACCACGGAGTCGGCGCGATCGTTCTGAACGCCAATGGACCGTCTTTTTGCGCCGGCATGGATCTGAAAGAGACAATCGACATCGATCAGGTGCAGCTCGCGGGGATTCACGAACGGCTGTTCACCACGATTCATCGCAGCCGAACGCCAATCGTCTGCGCGGTGCATGGCGCGGCGCTGGCCGGAGGCACGGGGCTGGTCGCGAACTCTCACATCGCGATTGCGCGGCCGGATGCGCGCTTCGGACTAACCGAAGTTCGGATCGGAATGTGGCCGGTGCTGATTTACCGGGCCGTGGAAAATGCGATGGGCGAGCGGCGGACGATTGAGCTCAGCCTGACCGGGCGCGAGTTCGGTGCACAAGACGCGCTGAATTACGGGCTTGTGACTGAGATCGCGGACGATCCACTCCGGCGCGCTACCGACCTTGCGGTGAAGCTGGCGGGTTTCAGTCCAATCGCCATCGGCGCGGGCCTCGATTACGTGCACCAGATTCGCGGACGCGACTGGGAGCACGCGGGACGCGTGGGACGCCACACGCGCGACCGCCTGCTGGCGAACGACGACTTCAAGGAAGGCGCCCGCGCGTTTCTGGAAAAACGGCAGCCGTCCTGGCCGTCGTTAACCTAGCAGCCCGTGGTGGAACTCGCGCGAGGCCGCGCGGGCACGATTTGGTCGGAAGCGAGACGCGAGGAGGAAGTCGACGCCGGTCAGCTCGAAGAAGAAGTGCGTACGACGACGAGCAACGAAGCTATCGGGCCAAAATCCTGCCCGCCCAAAGGGTTGCGGCGGCGCCCGGCTCCAGCTTTGTCGCAACTCCTGTCCAATGTCCCGCATTGCCTGCGTCGTTGCTTCGCGCTGGCCACCGGGCGGCGCTCGCAACGCGGCCCACGGGAGTTCCACCACGGGCTGCCAGGAGACCGGCGGGGTGCGCGCAAGTGTCACCGATCGTTATCTCCTGCGCCTTGCAGCCTCAGGCAAAGGCCGCCTCGTCACCTTCGACCATCCAATTCGCCGGCAATGGGTCGCTAGCTGACGGCCGGATCATCTGCAAGTTCTGCCGGCCGCGCAGGCCGATTCGGTGAAGATTGGGTTCGGCTGCACAAACTAGCGACTCTGCGCGCGCCAGCTAGAATGTAAAGGAAGAAACCATAAAGTGAGACTTCCGAACCTTCTCCTTCCGCTGATCGCCGCGCTGTTTGGCGCCGCTTCCCTGCCCGCTCAGAACCTGCAGGAATTCGCGAAGCGCGTTACCGAATTCACCCTGCCCAACGGCATGCATTTCATCGTGCTCGAACGCCACGAAGCACCCGTCGTCTCCTTCCACACGTACGTGAACGCCGGTTCCGTCGACGACCCCAAAGGCCGTACCGGCCTGGCCCATATGTTCGAGCACATGGCTTTTAAAGGCACAGAATCCATCGGCAGCACCAATTGGCCCGCGGAGAAGGCGGCCCTCGACAACATCGAACGCATCTACGATCAGCTCGACGCCGAGCGCGCCAAACTCCGCAAAGCCGATTCGGCCAAAGTCAAAACCCTCGAAGAGCAGCTTCACGCAGCCATCGAGAAGGCCGATACTTACGTCGTCCCCAATCTTTATCCGCGCA
The DNA here is from genome assembly GCA_963788485.1 of Terriglobia bacterium. Lineage (GTDB taxonomy): Bacteria > Acidobacteriota > Terriglobia > Bryobacterales > Bryobacteraceae > BOG-234. The sequence goes on along the minus strand of CAWBIS010000198.1, from coordinate 21,321 downwards.
TCATCGAGGAAAACGGCGGGGTCGGCATGAACGCCAGCACCGGCGAGGATTCGACCGATTATTTCTACAATTTCCCCGCCAACCGCATCGAGCTGTGGTTCTACCTGGAGTCGGCGCGCTTCTTCCATCCCGTCTATCGCGAGTTCTATAAGGAGCGGGACGTGGTCCGCGAGGAGCGCCGCATGCGCGTCGAATCCGATCCGCAGGGCAAACTGATGGAGCAGATGCTCGCCACTGCGATCGCGGCGCATCCCTACCGCAATATGCCCGGCGGGTGGGCCAGCGACATCGAGAACCTGCGGGTGAAAGACGCCGAGAAGTTCTTCGCGCAATATTACGTGCCCGCGAATATCACCATGGCCGTAGTGGGCGATGTGAATCCGGCGCGCGTCCGCGCTCTCGCCGACGAGTATTTCGCAAGATTACCCAAACGTCCGCTGCCCGATCCCGTCATGACTACCGAACCGCCGCAGGAAGGGCCGAAGACGGTTGAAGTGGCTTCCCCGGCGCAGCCAATGGAGTTCGTGGCATACCACCGGCCCGATGAATACGACAAGGACGATCCTGTGTTCGACGTTCTCTCCAGCCTTCTCTCCGGCGGGCGCACCAGCATCATGTATCGCGATCTGGTGCGGGACAAGAAACTGGCGCTCGAAGCCGGCGCGGAGTCCGAGTTTCCGGGCGGCAAATATCCTTCGCTCTTCTTCTTCTATTTAATTCCGGGCCTGGGTCACACGGCCGCCGAAAACGAGAAGGAACTGGATTCGATCATCGCCAATCTCAAAAAAGAAAAGGTGGACGAGCCTTCGCTGGCCCGTGTCAAGACCCGCACCCGCGCGAACCTGATTCGCCAGCTGGACAATAACGAAGGACTCGCGCAGCTCCTCGCCACTTACTACGGGAATTACGGCGACTGGAAGAAACTGTTCACCGATCTGGACGAAGTCGACAAGGTGACCGCCGACGACGTGCAGCGTGTCGTCCGACAGTACTTCACCAACGATAACCGCACCGTGTCGGTAACGTTCCAGCCTGCGGAAGAAGGCGCCAAATGAGAGTTTTGTTCCTGCTTCTCGCTCCGATCCTCGCGGCGGCGCAAACGACCGCAATTCCGCCGTCGTATAAGGACCTGAAATATCCGCCGCTGAAGGAAATTCAAATCCCGAAGGTGGAAGAATCCACCCTGCCCAACGGCCTGAAAATCTATCTGCTGGAAAATCACGAACTGCCGCTGATCCGCGGCCTGGCCCTGGTTCGCACGGGTAATCTGTTCGATCCGGCCGATAAAGTCGGGCTGGCCAGCATAACCGGCTCCCTGATCCGCAGCGGAGGAACCTCCGCAAAAACCGGGGATCAAATTGACGAGGAGCTGGAAAACATAGCTGCATCCGTCGAGAGCCAGATCGGCGAAAGCTACGGCTCGGTGAGTTTCTCCACTCTCAAAGAGCGCATCGACGAGGTTCTCGGAACCTTCCACGACGTCCTTACAGGGCCTGTATTCCGCGAAGCACGGCTGGACCTGATCAAGAGCCAGCTGCGCAGCGGCATCGCCCGCCGCAACGACGATGCGCACGGCATTTCGCAGCGCGAATTCGATTCGCTGATCTACGGTCCAAAAACGTCCTATGGCTGGCAGATGGAATACGCCACGCTGGACAACATCAAACGCGACGACGTGGTGGCGTTTTACAAGCGCTACTATTTCCCGGCCAACGTGATTCTCGCTGTGCAGGGCGATTTCTCCGCGCCGGAAATGAAAGCGAAGCTGGAAAAGGCCTTCGCGTCCTGGAATGCGCAGCAAGCGCCCGTCCCGCCTTTTCCGCCAGTCGCGTCCAACCCGAAACCGGGAATCTATGTCGCCACCAAGACGGATGTTACGCAGACCAACCTGGTCCTCGGCCAGCTGGGCGGCGAGCTGCGCGACAAGGATTATCCGGCGCTCGAAGTGATGGCCGACATTCTCGGCGGAGGCTTCCAGAGCCGACTGTTCCAGAAGGTGCGCACTCAGCTCGGTTACGCTTACGACGTGCAGTCGGTCTGGTCGGCGGATTACAATCACCCGGGTATTTTTGAAATCGAGAGCAGCACCAAATCCGCCAGCACCGCCGAAACGCTGAAGGCGATTAACGCGGAGGTCGAGCGCATCCGCACCGGAGAGGTGACACCGGACGAGCTGGAGTCGGCGAAACAAACCGTGTTGAACGGGTTCGTTTTCAATTTCGATACCCCGTCGAAGACGCTCAATCGCCTGTTGACCTATCGTTATTACGGCTATCCCGACGACTTTATTTTCCAGTATCAGAAGGCGGTGGAGCAGGTGACGCGCGCCGATATTCTGCGCGTCGCCAAACAGTATGTCGACCCGGCAAAATTCGTGATCGTGGCCGTGGGCAATCCTAAGGATTTTTCCACGCCGCTGGCTTCGCTCGGCCTTCCGGTCAGCAATCTGGATATCACCATTCCGGCGCCCAAACCCCCGGCGAGCGCCAGTGCGAAGGGGGTAAGTGGCCCGCCGCAACCGAAAGGCGCGAGTCTGCTTGCGAAGATGGCCCAGGCTATGGGCGGCGAAGCCAATCTTTCGGCCGTCAAAGACATGACCCAGAAAGCCGAGCTGAACCTGGACCCGACCGCCGGCGGGCTGAAAGTGAATCAGACTGAATCCTGGATCGCCAGCGGCCATTATCTCGAGGAGAACGTTCTGCCGTTCGGTAAAGTGGTCAGTTATTCCGACGGCAAGACAGGGTGGGTATCGTCGCCGCAGCGGACTGCGCCGATTGCCGAGCCGGAGCGCAAACAGATCGCTTTCGAGCTTTTCCGGATGTGGACCCCGCTGATGGCCAGCGCACAGGATCCGAACCGCACAATCGAAGATGAAGCCAATGGCGTGATTCGGATTTCGGACAAGACAGGCAATACCGTCCTGCTTACCATCGATCCAGCCACGGGGCTGCCGTTCAGCGAAAATTATTCCGAAGCCGGAACTCCGGGAGGGGACGTGATGGAGACGTACGCGGATTGGCAGGAAACCATGGGCGTGAAGCTGCCGCACAGGATAACCATCACGCAGAACGGCAAGCATTTCGCCGACATCAAAGTGAACAGCGTTGCCATTAATCAGGGCCTGACGCCGGAGCAACTCGCGAAGAAGCCATGACCCGGCGGATGTTCGCTCTGTCGCTTGCGGCCGGCAGTATCAGAGCGGCCGAGACGTCGAAAGAGCGTGGCAAGCGAGTGATTCAGAAAACCATCGAGGCCATGGGAGGCGACGCTTTCCGCAATCTGCGGACGCGTACCGAAATCGGCCGCGCGTACTCGTTTTATCGGGAACAGCTCACCGGTCTTTCAGTAGCGCGAATCTATACGAAATTCCTGGAAAACGACGGCAAGCCAGGCATCTACGAGATGCAGCGCCAGGTCCTCGGGAAGAAGCAGGAAGATACCGTCCTGTTCACCACCAACGAAGCTTACGATGTCACCTACCGCGGCGCCAAACCCCTGTCGGACGATCAGGTGAAACAGTTCCGCGACAGCGCGCTCCACAATATTTTTTACATCCTGAGGGAGCGGCTGGCCGAGCCCGGAATTGAATTCGACGGAGCCGGCGCCGACGTCGTCGAAAACCAGCCCGTCGAAGCCGTCGATATCTACGACTCGGAAGACCGGAGCGTTCGTGTGTGGATCAACTCCGATACATTCCTGCCGGCAAGCCAGCGTTATTACAGCTGGGATCCGCTCATCAAAGACCGGCACGAGGAAGTCTCGCACTTCACCAAATACCGCAAGGTCGGCGGAATCATGTGGCCATATGAGGTGGAGCGCGAACGCGATGGCGAGAAATACTCGCAGCTTCTCTGCGAGAAGGTCACGGTGGACGATCCCCTGCCCGACAGCATGTTCGAGCTCCCAAACGGGATCAAGATGCTGAAGAGGTAAGGACCGGCGTCCGCTCGGTGGCGATGCCGGGTGCGGGCAGTTCGATCTCGACCAGCAGCCCGGGTCGCTGATTCGAGGCGTGCATGGCGCCGCGGTGCAGTTCGACGGCGCGCCGGGCGATCGCCAGGCCCAGTCCTACGCCTCCGCTGGTGCGGCCGCGGTCTTTCTCCACGCGGTAGAAAGGATCGAAAATGTGAGCGATGGCGTCGTCCGGCACGCCCTGGCCAAAATCGCGGACAGCGATAACGTACATCGCTCCGGCACGCTTGAGGCTCACCTGCACCCGGTCGCCCTCCGGCGAGTAGCGGATGGCGTTGCGCACAATGTTCTCGATGGCGCGACGCAGCAGTTCGGGGTTGCCCTCCATCGCGGCGGGTTCGGATATATCGAGATCGAGCGCGATATGGTGACGCTCAGCTTCAATGTGCACGTCGTCGACGATCACCCGGACCAGTTCGTCCAGCCGCAGCGGTTCGGTGGCGAGCCCGGCCGGATCACCTTCCGCGCGGGTGACTTGTATCAATTCGCCAACCAGCACATTGAGCCGGTCGGCTTCGCGCTCGATGCGATTGAAAGCCATGTCGGCATCGCCGCCGCCGCGCCCGAGTTCCACCGCCACGCCGAGGCGCGCCAGCGGAGATCGCAGTTCGTGCGAGATGTCCTGCAGCAGCCGGCGTTGGGATTTCAGCAGGCCTTCGATACGCTCGGCCATCTGGTCGACGGTGCGGGCGAGCTGGCCGAGTTCATCGGCCCGGCGGGAGTTGACGCGCGCCGAGAAATCGCCGCGGCCAAAGCGCTCGATCGTCTTCTGCATCTTGCGCAGGGGCGATGTCAACTGCCGCGCCAGGGCATAGCACAGCAGCGCGAACACGCCCAGCATCCACCAGGTCTGTTGCGGTACCTGCACCGACCAGCTCTGGTCGCGCGCGGGATAAACAGCCACGAAGTAATACTTCTTGTCGCGCGACTGAGCCACCCTCGGAATCACGCCCGGGCTCTCGATGCGTACGAAGAAATTCAAAAATCCCATCACGGAACGCAACGATATGCTGGGCGGGGCCTGAATCACCTTCGACCAGTCGCGCCCGTTGCCCCGGACGTCATGGCCGGAAGCATCGGTCAGCGCCGCGTCCGCGCCGGTTGCGTCCTTGAGCCGTCCGAGGAAGCGGTCGAGGCCCGCCTGCCCTTCCAACTCCCACGCCGCACGCGCTTCACGCAGTTCAAAGGTGAGAGGCCGGAACTCGGGCTGGCGAAAACGAAGCAGAATGCTGGAAACGTAGAGCGTTCCGGTGACGGTGACGATCACAGTCAGCAGGAACCACAGAAGGATCTTGGTAAAAAGCGTTCTCATGCGGCCACCTCGCCTTCCGGTGAACGTACGAACTGGTAGCCGATGCCCCGGACAGTAATGATCAGGGGTTTATCGCCTTCCAGCTTGCGGCGCAGATGACTGATGTGCATGTCGACGGAGCGATCGAATGGCGTGGCTTTGCGGCCGTAAAGCTCTTCCATCAGTTCGTCGCGGGAAACGACCCGTCCCGCGGAGCGCATCAGCGTCTCCAGAATATCGAACTCGAAGGTAGTCACTTCCACCCCGGCGCCGTCGCGCAGAACTTCGCGCGTGCCGGGATCGATGGCGATTCCGTTCACTTCGAGCCGACCCCCGGGATTGCGTTGTTCGAGCCGCCGGAGAATCGCCCGGATCCGCGCCACCAGTTCGCGCGTGTTGAAGGGCTTGGGGAGGTAATCGTCGGCGCCGAGTTCGAGACCCACGATGCGGTCTTCGTCCTCGCCGCGCGCAGTCAGCATAATGACAGGCAAACGAGTCTCACGCCGGACGCGTTTGAGAATCTCAAAACCGTCGATGCCCGGCAGCATAACGTCGAGGACGAGAAGATCGAAGCCGCCGCCCAGGGCCGCCGCGAGACCGCGTCGGCCATCGTTCTGGCACTCGACGCGGAAACCCTCGCGGGTCAGAAGTTCCGTGAGCAGGCTGGTCAGTTCTTCGTCGTCATCCACGATGAGGATGCGCACGTTCATGAATCTATCATCACGCTTCGCGTCAATGCAGTAAAGCTTTGTAATGCCGGATGGCCCCAAAAAGCCGGATGGCCCCAAAAGCGCTCAGGGGACGAAGGAGGCCATCTATGGCAGACAAAAGCAAAGAAACGTGCGCCCACCCTTCGTGCAACTGCGCGCCGGCGTCGGACAGCAAATTCTGTAGTGCGTTCTGTGAAGGCAACGCGGGCACCCCCGACATTATCTGCGGCTGCGGGCACGCCTCATGCGCGACTACCGCCTACGCGGGCGGAAGCCGAGCCTGAATGGCTACCCGGTAGCCTTCGTAGACGCGCTCGAATACCGCGTCCCATGATTCGGCGGACGCCTGCCTGCGGGCGTCCGCGCCCATCCGCGCGCGCAGTTCGGCATCGGACAGAAGGCTCGCGGTGTGCGCGATGAATTCGGCATCGTCCCGGGCGACGAACCCGCTGATGCCGTGGCGCACGATGAATTTCGGGCCGCCGGCGCCCGTAACAACGGCTGGCCTGGCTGAGGCGAACGACTCCAGCACCACATTGCCAAAGGTGTCGGTGCGGGACGGAAAGGTGAAGATGTCCATATTCGCATAAGCCTCCGCCAGCGCTTCACCTCGCAGAACGCCTGGAAGATCGGCGGCGGCAAGATTTTGGGCGAGCCAATCCCGTTCGCTGCCGTCCCCCACGATCAGAAAACGAAACGGAGGTGCTCCGTTCGCTTGAAGAGCGAGCTCCAGATCGCGCAGGAATCTGACATTTTTCTCGGGCGTAATACGGCCAACATAGCCAAGGCGCAGGACGCCGTCGGAAACAGTTCTGCGCTCAGGCCTGAAAAACTCCGTGTCGATGCCGCGCTTCATCAGGAAAACCGGCTTCTGAGTCCGTTCCCGCAGCATTTCAACCAACTCGTCGTTCGGCGCGTAAAGAACGTCGCCCAGCTTGTAAAACGCGATCATGGCCGACAGGATTGTGGCCTCGCTCAAATCGGCGATACGTTTTCGGGCTTCTTCGCCGGTGCAGTCGAGCACCCTGGCGAGGCGCATCGCTCCGAATTCGTGCAGGTTGGTGTGCCAGGAGATGGCCAATGGAAACTTCATCCGTTTGGCGGCGTAGACGCCCACTTCGCTGACATCTCCCGGGCTGACGACGTGGACGATGTCGGGCTGGAACTCTTCCAGGGCCTCCGCCACCCGGGGTTGATGCCGCCAAAGTGCCGGGTCATGGCGGAGCCCTTTATCCAGATCGAAGGACAGAGGCCCGCGGGCAAGTTGGAGATGTGTGGTGGCACCCTCGTGACAGATCCGGGTTGCGTCGTTCAAACCAGAGGCGCCGCGAATGCAGAGGAACGGATAGCCGCGCCGCGAGGCGAAGCTCGTCAATTGGCGGCTGGTCAGCGCGACGCCGTTAATCTCGTTGTACGTATCGGTAAAGAAAGCTACCCGCGGAACCGAAGTCACTCAGGGCAGGATAGCTCAGACTGCGCCGGGATCGACATCTTCATAGATGGCATTTGTGTTAAGAATGCGGCCGATCGAACTGAATTAGGTGCGGGCTCACAAACGTGCTGCTCGATACGCACGAAAATATTTCTGAGACCCGGGAATGGCCCGGCAAGGGCAGAATTCCTCGCCGCGGTCGTAGTTCTGCTCCGGAATTAAATTGGGGATCGACCGGCCCGACAGGCCCTTGCTATTAGCGCATTTCTGCAGAGGTCCCAGCAGTAACGTAACGGTCCCGGCGGTGACAGCCCCGCGTAAGTTATTGGTTTTATTAGAACCGGAATGGTGATAAACGTGCTCCTGTACAGCCGGGAGTTTTGTCCCGGGAGAACACGCACATGCTCGGCTGGATGATGGTTTTTGCATTGGTTTCAATATCGGCCGCAGTGACAGATACGGTCGCCGGCTCAGCAGCTACGTTGATATCGATGAAAGCGGCAACCCTGCTTTTCGCCGTTCTTTTCCTGGCCTGCTTCCTGACGAGCGTGGTGCGCGGCCGCGTTTGACATGAAGGCGCGCGGCAGCAGAGCCAGACCGCGCCGGATCGTACTCGCTTTCTATTCTTCCGGTCAGGAGCCGCCGGAAAGCACGCTCGAGTCCAGCCATGCCCGAACCTGCACGATTCGGGGTGACACTGGCGATATTCCGGAGTACTGCCGCCCCTGGGCGGATCTTCGGTTCGAGGGCGAATCGCTGGTCGTCGCCGAAACCGAGCCGGGCAAAATAGAAAACGTCGTCAAAGCCCTGCGGGTGGTCGGATCGCCGGCTATTTTCGTGGCGGACCCCCGGTCCGCCATCGAACCGGCGCCGGCCTGGCCGCCTGCGTCTCTCACGCGTTCGACGATACTTGCGCAGTTGCGAAATGACTGCTCCACGCTGGATCGTGCCTGCGCCGATCTGGCCGAAGCCGGCCGGCTGGATCATGCGTTGTCACCCGCGGCGGAGTGGATCCTCGACAACTCCTATCTGATCCACACTCAGATCGTCCAGGTGGAACGGCACCTGCCGCACGACTCCTCGCTCTGGTCAACGGGCGAGCATGGCAAATGCGGTATCAACACTCTCGCGCAGGAACTTGTAGCGAAGACGGGGCACGCGTTAACCGAGCAGAATATCCGGGATTGTCTCAGGGACTATCAGACGAAATTCCCTCTGACCATCGCGGAATTGTGGGCTTTTCCCCTCTTCCTGCGAATCGCTTTGATCGAGGCCCTGACCCGCCTGGCGGTGCGGGTGGGCGAGGGACAGCGCCTGCGCGAATCCGCCTACCTGTGGGCCAACCGGCTGGCTACGGGCGCGCGAATCGGGACGAGCGCCTTCGAGGGAGTGCTTCATCATCTCGACGAAGAACCGATGGCGCGCCAGCCCCATTTTGTAACCGCACTGGCCGAACAGCTACAGGATGAGGAAACGGCGCTGGGTCCCGCGCAGCACTGGATTGAAAGCCGCCTGGGAGAATCGCTGGTCGAAATCGTTCGCGCGCATCACAACAGCGAGGCGGCGGAGACTGTTTCGACCTCCAACGCCTTCGGCAGTCTGCGGGCACTGGGCCGGCTCGACTACACGCGAATCTTCGAAGAAGTCAGCCTGGTCGAGGCGGAGTTGCGCAGAGACCCCGCGAACGTCTACGCGCGCAGCGACTTCGCGACGAGGGACATGGCGCGGCGCGCGGTCGAACGCGTCTCGCGGTACAGCGGATTGCAGGAGGCCGATGTGGCGAGGCGGGCGATCCGCCTGGCAAGGGCATCCAGCGATTCGCGGACCGGGCATGTCGCCTGGTATCTGCTCGCGGACGGCCTGGCTCAACTCGAGGCGGAGACTGGAGCGCGTACTCCACCCGGCAAGCGGCTCCTGCGCGGCGCCCGGCGGCACGCGACCGCCGTTTATTTAACCGCCATCTTTGCCCTCGCAGCCTGCTTCACCCTGCTGGCAGGACTGTTGGCGTGGGACGCCGGAGAACGCGAGCGCGTGTTTCTCGCCGCTCTCGTGGTCCTAGCGCTGCTTCCTCTGAGCGAACTGGCCATCCAGATTGTCAACGCACTCGTGATTTCGCTTCTACCGCCGGACCCGCTGCCAAAACTGGATCTGCGCGACGGGATTCCAGCAGACGCCGCCACGCTGGTGGTTGTTCCGATGATGCTTTCCAGCCCGGAAGTGGTACGGGCCGAGGTGGAGAAGCTTGAAGTCCGCTTTCTGGGCAACCGGAACGCGAATATCTATTACAGCCTGTTTTCCGATTTCATCGACGCGCCCGAACAAACGACTCCGCAGGACGCTGCGCTGCTCGATACAGCCCGGAACGGGATCGCGGATTTGAACAAGCGCTACCCGCTCGGGGACGGAAAAGGAGATCGTTTCGTGCTCTTTCACCGGCCACGTCAGTGGTCGGAAAGTGAGCAGAGCTGGATTGGCCGCGAGCGCAAGCGAGGAAAGCTGGAGGATCTCAACGCGTACCTGAACGGCGTGGAAAACGGAATCCTCGATAGCGGACGAAAGCTGCCGCCGATTTCCTATGTTCTCTCCCTCGATGCCGACACTCAATTACCAGCAGAAGCGGCGCGCCGTCTGATCGAAACCATCGCGCATCCGCTGAACAGGGTGGAGATCGATCCCACAACGCGCGTACGGAAGCGCGGGTATACGATTGTTCAGCCGCGCGTGAGCATCACCTTGCCCGGAGCCACCGCGACGCGTTTCACGCGCATTTTCGCCGACGCCACAGGCACCGATCCTTACTGCCGCACCGTCTCCGACGCCCAGCAGGATCTGTTTCTGGAAGCGATGTTTCACGGCAAGGCGATCTACGATGTTCGAGCCTTCCACGCCATCCTCGGAGAACGCTTTCCGCCGGATACGCTGCTCAGCCACGATCTGATCGAAGGCGCGCATGTCGGTGTAGGCCTGGCGAGCGATATCGAGCTTTTCGAGCATCTGCCGGTGGACTACGGCAGCTTTGCCGCCCGCCAGCATCGCTGGCTGCGAGGCGACTGGCAGATCGCGCGGTGGACACTAGGCAACGTCCCGGGATTCTCGCGGAACCTCGAACGCAACCCTCTGAACGTAATCAACCGCTGGCGTATTCTGGACAATCTCAGGCGCAGCCTCGTACCGGTCGCGGCTCTGCTTCTGCTGTTGCTGGGCTGGCTGACGACCGCGGCGCCGGGGGTCTGGAGCCTGGTTGTCGGGCTGGCGGTGGCGATCCCGGCGATTACGCCCCTGCTGGACCGGCTGGCGCGCAGGATACAGGGGACGGTGCATCGCTGGCAGGGCGCCGCGGACGAACTGATCCGCGCGATCGTAATGGTCGCGTTTCTTCCACATCAGGCGTGGCTGTCGGTGGATGCAATCGCGCGTGTGTTCTATCGAAGTTCCATCAGCCGGCGCAGACTGCTCGAATGGCAGACTGCCGATCGCGCCATAGCGCAACGCCATCATCACCGGAACGCAACCTGGCGCCAGTTGCTGGTCATCGCGGCACTCTCGGCTCCCCTCACGATCGCGCTCGTGCTGGAAGGCCAGTTCGCACCGACATCCGTATTCGTGCTGCTCTGGGCGGTTTCGCCGCTGCTGATGCGCTGGATGGCGCGCCCGGCGCCCACGCTGGCGCGAAGGAAACTGAACTCCCAGGAGACGCTTTTCCTGCGCCGGGTAGCGCGCGAGACGTGGCGGTTCTTCGACGATCTGGTGGGGCCGGATTCCAACTGGCTGCCGCCGGACAACACGCAGCTGGCGTTGCGCGTCGAGGTGGCGCAAAGGACTTCGCCCACGAATATCGGGTTCTGGCTCACCTCCGCACTGGCGGCGCGAGACTTCGGATATCTGACGCCCGACGAGTTTGTCCGACGGTGTTCGCGAACGATGGAAACAGTCGCTCGCCTCGAGCGGTACGAAGGCCATCTGCTCAACTGGTACGACACCCGCTCACTGGACGCGCTGAATCCGCGCTACGTCTCCACCGTCGACAGCGGCAATCTGGTGGCCTCGCTATGGGTGTTGATGCAGGGCTGCCAGGACATTTTGCGCGGGCCTGTTCTGGGGCTCACAGGCCTGCGCGGCCTGAGCGATACGCTGTCGATCCTTGAACTCCGGTGCGGAGACGATCCATCGGCCACCGTGGCCCTGCATGCCTTGCGCCGATTTCTGCACGGCGGCCGGAAAGGCGGACGAGAGGGCCACGAAATCATCGCGCGATACCGTATGGCGACCGCACCGATCCAGAATCTGCGCGAAGTCCAGCGATGGCATATTGCGCCGACCGATGAGCGGTCATACTGGGCCGAGCGCCTGTCCACCGAGCTGGGCTCGTGGACGGATACGGTGGAGCGGTATCTGCGCTGGATGGAGACGCTGGCTTCTCCGCCCGATTCCGCGCTGCAATCGACAGGTCCGGGCGCAGTGAAATTGCGTCGCCGCGCCCTCCAGCAAATCCCTTCACTCGCGACGCTCGCCAATAATTCGGCGAGCCCGGTCGATGCGATCCTGGCATGGAAGGGCACGCGCGATCTGCATCCGGAGCTGGCAGCATGGATCGACCAGCTCGGCACCGAGTATGAAACGGCGCGGACCAATGCGGCGGAGATGGTACGCGGCATCGAAGCTCTGATGGCCAACGCGAGCAAGCTGGCCGACGGGATCAACATGCGCTTTCTTTACGACGGAGTGCGCAGACTGTTCGGCGTCGGCTACGCGGTGGGTGGTCCTCGGGAATTCGGCAGTTACTACGATCTGATGGCGAGCGAATGCCGTCTGGCCAGTCTGGTGGCGATCGCAAAGGGCGACGTGCCGGCGGAGCACTGGTTCGCGCTGAGCCGCCCATGGTCGTATTCGGGGAGACATCAGGCGCTGCTGTCGTGGAGCGGCACGATGTTCGAATACCTGATGCCGTTGATCTTTACGCGCACATTCAGCAATTCGATGCTGGAGTACGCCTGCGCAGCCGCGGTGGACCGGCAGATCGAATACGGGAACCGGAACAATGTTCCCTGGGGCATTTCCGAGTCCGCGCACAGCGCGCTCGACGCACATCAGATTTATCAGTACAAGGCTTTCGGCGTGCCCACCCTTGCCCTGAACCCGGCGGTGGAAGACCGGCTGGTGATTTCGCCCTACTCAAGCGTGCTCGCCCTGCTGGTCAAGCCTGCGGAGGCCACCGACAATCTGGAGCGGCTGAAGGGTCTCAAGCTCGAAGGACCGATGGGATTCTACGAATCGATCGACTTTTCGCGCGAGAGCCGGAAAGCGGGTCCCCGGGGCGTACTCATCTATTGCTACATGGCTCATCACCAGGGCATGAGTCTGGCGGCGCTCGACAATGTACTGCACCGGGATACCATGCAGCGCCGTTTTCATGCGGATCGGCGGGTTCGTTCGGTTGAGACGCTGCTCTTCGAAGGGGTTCCCATCACTCACCTGGCTGTAGTGGAGACAAAGCCGAGATACGTTCCAATCCGCACGATTCCCGCGGAAGACGCGGCGGACCGCGAATGGACGGAGGAAACGCTGACGCCCCGTGTCCATCTGCACGGCAACGGGCGTTATGCGCTCATGATCACGAACTCGGGCGGAGGCTACAGTCGCTGGAACGATTTCGACGTGACGCGATGGCGGTCGGATCCGACGCTCGACCCCTGGGGGACATTCTTCTACATCCGCGATCTGAAGTCTGACGAAGTATGGGGAAGCTCGCAGAAGCCACTCGGCAGCGCCTCCGGAGAAACGCTGATACGGTTTGCCTCGGAGCGCGCGGAGATTCGACGCCGGGTTTCGGGAATCGAAACAACCGTGGACCTGACAGTCGCCGTCGAGGACGATGCCGAAGTGCGGCGCATGCGGATCATCAACCGGTCCCTGCGCACGCGACAGCTGGAGATTACCAGCTATCTGGAGTTGTCACTCGCGGCGCACGCAGCCGATAAAGCGCACCCGGCGTTCGCCAGGATGTTCGTGGAAACCGAGTGTCCCGAACCGGGCATACTGGTGGCGCACCGGCGGCTAAGGTCTCCGGGCGAAACGCCGATCTGGGCGGCGCACATTCTGGCGGGCGTGGACTCGGAGACCGGCATTCAGTTCGAGACGGACCGGTCGAAATTCCTCGGACGCGGCAAGGCCCCGGACAACCCGGAGGCTCTGCGCATGCGCTTGAGCGGATCGGCGGGAATTGTCGTCGACCCCGTGTTCAGTTTGCGCTGTCTCCTGACGCTCGATCCCCGCGAGAGGAGAGAGATCGCGTTCGTGACGCTGGCTGCATCGACGCGCGACGAGGTATTGGCGCTGGCGCGCAAGTACAAGACCGCCGGCGCCGCTTCCCGCGCGTTCGAAATGGCGTGGACGCGCGCGCAGCTGGAGTTCCGATTCCTCGGCATCGGGCCGGGGGCCGCTCACCGGTTTCAGGAACTGGCCAGTCAGCTGATCTATCCCAACCCGCGCCTGCGTCCACCCGCGGACCGGCTTGTCCGTAACCGCCTCGGGCAGGCAGGGCTCTGGGCGTACGGAATTTCCGGCGATCTGCCGATGGTGGTAATCACCGTATCCGACGCCCGCCATCTTCTGCTGGTGCGTGAAGTGCTTTTAGCGCACTCCTACTGGAGGTTGCGCGGGTTCCGCGCTGACCTGATCATTCTCAATCAGGAAAGCCCCAGCTACGATCAGCCGCTGCGCGCCCAGATCCTGCGGCAGATCGAAGCGCACGCCGGCGACGCCGGGATGGATCGCCCAGGTGGCGTATTTCTGCGCGACTGGAACGCGATCCCGGACGAGCATCGTACGCTGATCGTGGCGTCCGCGAGCATTCTGCTGAATGGAACGCGCGGCTCTTTGCAGCAGCAACTGGTGGCATCGGTGGAAGGGGCGCCGGTTCCGGCGTTCGTTGCGGCGGGGGGCGGCCCGGAAGAACCATCGCGGCCGTTACCCTTTCTTGAACTGCCTTACTTCAACGGCATGGGCGGTTTTACCCGGGATGGCCGCGAATACGCGATCTACATGAAACCCGGCTCCACTACCCCGGCGCCATGGGTGAACGTCATCGCGAACGCGAACTTCGGCACCCTGGTGAGCGAGAGCGGACTTGGCTTTTCCTGGTTCGGCAACAGCCAGACAAACCGGCTCACGCCGTGGCACAACGATCCGGTCAGCGATCCACAGTCCGAAGTGGTCTACCTGCGGGACGACGATATCGGCGCGGTCTGGACCCCTACCGCTTTGCCCCGTCGCGAGAAGGACGCCTACCGGGCGCGGCACGGCCACGGGTACACGGTATTCGAGCACAACAGCCACGCCATCGGACAGGAACTGACGGTCTTCGTTCCCACCGGCGAAGAGGGCACTGGCGATCCGTTAAAAGTGTGTCGCCTGCGGCTGCGCAACGATTCCTCCCGACCGCGACGCATTACCGTCACCTGGTTCAACGACTGGGTGCTCGGCTCCAGCCGGGAGGACCAGCAATTGCACATTCAAACATCCCGCGACGATGCGTCGGGAGCCATTCTGGCGCGGCAGTACTGGAGCGGGTCGTGGCGAGGGCAGTTTGCATTTGCAGCATCCAGTCCAAAAGCAAACTCCTGGTCTTCGGATCGCGTACAGGTACTGGGACGCGGAGGGTCAACCGGAAATCCGGCTGCGCTGCAGCGGGTGCGGCTGGACAATCGGGCAGGCGCGGGGACGGATCCGTGCGCGGCGCTCCAGACCTGCGTCCGTCTCGACCGGGGCCAGCAAATCGAGGTGATATTTCTCCTTGGCTACGCGGACACGCTGGAACACGTGAGGGCCCTTGTCGAACGCTATCAGGACCCCGGCCGCGTGGAGAGCGCGCTGCAGTCGACCCGGCAGTTCTGGGAGACCACACTGGGCGCGCTGCAGGTGCGTACACCGATCCTTTCCATCGATCTGCTGTTGAACCGATGGCTCCTGTATCAAACCATCAGCTGCCGCTTCTGGGGGCGTTCCGCGCTCTATCAGTCCGGCGGCGCCTTTGGCTTTCGGGATCAGTTGCAGGATTCGATGGCGTTCGTTTATGCGGCTCCTCAGATTGCCAGAACCCATATCCTGCGGGCGGCCGCGCGGCAGTTTACCGAAGGGGATGTGCAGCACTGGTGGCACCCCGAGAACGGCATGGGCGTTCGCACCCGCTGCTCCGACGACCTGCTTTGGCTGCCTTACGTCGCGGCACGATACGCCAGCGTCACCGGCGACGCCCGAATCTTCGAGGAACAAGTGCCGTTCATTGAAGGACCGCCGCTGGCAGAAAAGGAACAGGAGCGGATGTTCACTCCCGGGGTATCACCGCAAACCGCGCGGCTGTGGGAGCATTGCACGCGCGCCATCGATCGGGCGTGGCAACTCGGGCCGCACCAACTCCCGTTGATGGGCAACGGCGACTGGAACGACGGAATGAATCTGGTGGGCGCGGAGGGCAAGGGCGAGAGCGTCTGGATGGGCTGGTTTTTCTGTTCCGTGCTCGAGGCGTTCGCGCAACTGGCGGAGACCCGCGCGAACGAGCGGCCACTGGCATCGAAGTGGCGCGCGCAAGCGACCTCGTTGAGGCGTTCGGTCGAGAGCGCCGCCTGGGACGGCGAATGGTATCTGCGGGCGTGGTTCGACGACGGCTCTCCGCTCGGTTCGCACACAAACGAAGAGGCGCGAATCGATTCGTTGCCGCAGTCGTGGGCCGTGATTTCGGGAGCGGCGGACGCAGTCAGGGCGCGGCAGGCAATGGACTCGGCCGATCGCTTCCTTGTTCAGGAGCGCGAGAAGCTGGTGCTGCTGTTTGCGCCGCCGTTCGATCATT
Source organism: Terriglobia bacterium (assembly GCA_963788485.1). Classification (GTDB taxonomy): domain Bacteria; phylum Acidobacteriota; class Terriglobia; order Bryobacterales; family Bryobacteraceae; genus BOG-234. The sequence continues at coordinate 5,071 of CAWBIS010000198.1, read as the reverse complement.
CGCAGCCGAATCCGGGATACATAATGGGCTATCCTCCCGGGCTGCGGGAAAACGGCGGTCAATACACTCACGGCTCCCTTTGGCTGGCTCTGGCCTGGGCGCGTCTGGGTGAGGGACGCCAGGCGGCGCGGCTGCTCCAGCTGATGAATCCGGTAGAGCTCACCCGTACGCCTGAAGATGCGGCGCGTTATCGCGGCGAGCCGTATGTGGCGGCCGCGGACATATCGAACGCAAAAGGGCGTGTGGGCCAATGCGGCTGGACATGGTACACGGGATCGTCGGGTTGGATGTACCGGGTCTGGATCGAAGAGGTCCTCGGCTTCCGTCTGCGCGGCGAACGTTTCACGATCAACCCCGTAATACCGCCGGAATGGCCCGGATTCGATATCACCTACCGCCATGGCAAGGCCGTCTATGAAATTGCGGTCCGCCGCAGTAGCGGCGCGGCCGGGATTGAATTGGATGGGCAGGCCATCGCCGGCGGATTCATCGAGATCGATCAAACAGAGGCGACGCACCAGATCGCGGTGTGGATTCCGGAGACAAAGACCGGTCCGGCGATCCAGCCCGGGGTGCATGCTCTCAATGGGGTTGCACCCCAGCTGGACCCGACCAGTACCCCGCGTTAGCCTTCAGGCCGCGCGCGCCTTGCAGCAAAGGTTTAAAATGAGGTTTCCGTTAACCGGCCACGATTACCATGGAATGCCCACAGTGTCACTCGGACGACGTCAAGCGCAGCCGAAGAACACTGCTGGAGCGGCTGCTCCTGCCGATGTTGCGGGCCCAGGCATTCCGCTGCCGCGATTGCCGGAAACGTTTCTGGATTGGGGTGCAGTGGAGTTCGGTCATTCTGGGCGTCCTCACGATGACGATGGTAGCCGGGGTGGTTACGACCATGTTAGTCGTGCATCAGGCCCGAAAGGATGCCCAGTCCGTACCGCCGGTGGCAGTCAAACGCTACAAGCGACGGCGGCCGTCCGTGCCGCAGGGTCTGCCCCCGCTATCGAGCGTCCCCCGGCCTGCCGACGTGGCCACGGCATCCACGAAATAGTCTCGGGAAAACTTTGAGGCATGCCGACACGAACCAGGTTCCTCAGCCGGTTAATCGGCCTTTACTGCGTTCTCATTGCCTTATCCATGGCATCACATAAAGCCACGACTGTGGCGATGGTGAACGCGCTCATTCACGACGAGCCTGTCATGTTTGTCGTCGGTGTTATCGCACTGGCGACAGGCCTGGCTCTGGTGCTCTCCCATAATTTGTGGTCCGGAGGCCCGGCGCCGGTCATCGTTACGCTGGTTGGCTGGACAGCCCTGATAAAAGGCCTGCTGTTTCTCGGCTTCTCGCCGCAAGGGGAAGTCAGATTCCTCGAAGGGCTCCGCTACGAACAGCTCTTCTATATGTATATGTCGATCACCCTGGCGATCGGCGTCTGGCTCACATGGGAAGGATTCCGGCCGCAGCCTCGTTGACGGCATTCGGTGATATGATCACGGCGTCTGTGGTCGATGAATAACCTGCGCGGCTGCCTCGCGGTTCTGAGCGCCCTCCTGGCGTGCGCGTGCAGTGTCGATGCGCAGACGCCGCAGAAAATCACGATCAACTACGCCACGCGTACCGGAACAACCTGGCCGCTGTACATCGCGAAAGAGGCGGGGTATTTCCGCAAATACGGGCTGGACGCGACTCTGGCGTTCGCGGTTCATCCGGCAGCCCTGGCCATGGTTATCAGCGGCGAAGCGGCGATGACGAATTACCCGCTGGAACAGGCGATGATGGCCGCATCCAAAGGAGGATCGCTGGTGATCCTCGGGAGCCCCTATAAAAAGAGCCTTTTCGCTCTTATGGCCGATAAAAGCATCGGCAGCGTGCGCAATCTCAAAGGAAAGCGCATCGGTGTGAGCCAAATCGGCGATGCGCCTTACAACTACGCGGTGGCGCTGCTGGGGAAGTCCGGTCTCACCCCGCGTGACGTCGAATGGGTTCCGATCGGAACCGACGTCAATGGACGCGCCGCGGCTCTGGTGGGTGGACGCGTGGATGCGACCATGATCACCGCGCCGGTTTATTTCAAGCTCGAGGAGAGAGGCTACAAGGCGCTCGCCAATACCAGCGACTATGACGACATCTACGCGCCCACGGTTTATCTGTTTACCAAGGCTGCCGTCGCGGCTAACCCGAAACTGCCTGAGCTCCTGATCAAGGCCCATACCGAAGCCATCAAGCGTTTCTATGACGACAAGGATTTCGCTCTCAAGGCTTACGTGAAATATACGGGCGAAGACATCGGGGAACTGGCGCGCGTCTATGATCGCTACGCGAAGACGAATACTTTCGAACGAGTTCCATACGTACTCGAAGCTTCGGTTCGCTATATGATCGACCACCCGGTGGACGATCAGGCAGCCGCGCAGATGAAGGCGTTCGACTTCCATAAGGTCATCGACAACAGCCTGGTGGCACGTCTTGTGCGGGAAGGATTTTTCGAGAAGCTATTCGGCCCGGCCATCAAAGACGAGGAAGAGCGCAAGGCCAAATCGGCTTTCCGGTGACATTCCCGGTGCCGTTTGTTTATCAAGCGGGTGAGGAAATCAGGAAGGGACCACACGGGACTCAGCAGGGCGAACTCTATCCGTCAGTCGCGAGACCCGCCGCTCGACCCAACAAAAAAGGCCCAGAGGGGTTAACCTCCGAGCCTTTGGTCTATCTGAACAACTTCATCAGAACGTCAGCTTGCGCTGAACTCAGAACGTCAGCTTGGCGCTGAACTGCGTCTGACGAGCCACATCGGGAAGTCCACCGCTTCCTACGGTCGAAGTGATCGCGGCGCCCGTGGCAACGAAGCAGGGATTCGTGGCGCTGTAGGTTGTCGTTGGACCGCAGTTGCTGCCGGCGTTGATGATTGTCGCGGCCGGAGGCGCAAAGTTGGGATGGTTGAAGATGTTAAACAACTCACCCCTTAGCTGGAGGGTCATCTTCTCCTTGATCCGGGTCGTCTTCGTGATCGAAATATCGGTCTCCGCATAACTGGGCCCGACGAGCACGTTTCTTCCCAGATTGCCCGCCGTGCCATACTGCGAGGGCGTGAAGCAGGCTTCGTTGAACCAATTCGACGGAGACTGGTTCGCATAGAGATTGCAGCCGGCTACGTAGTTCGGCCGCTCGCTGTCGAAGGTGTTGCCTGTATCCATCTGGTCGCCTTCGCCAATGGAGAACGGAACGCCCGTGTGCCATGAAGTAATCGCGCTGAACTGCCAGCCTTCCTTGAACCGGTTGCCTTTGAAGGGAAGTATGTACACCGCGTTGGCCGAGAGGTTCTGGCGCAGATCGAAGCTGCAGTTCCCCTTATCCGCATTCCAATCGTAGGGGTTGGTGATAGCGGAGGTCACGTTGTTGAAACCGAGACCACCGTACGAGTACGCGCTGTCAATGCAGTGCGACCAGGTATAGGAGAACTGGTAAACCAGATTCGACGATGCCCGGTGGGTGAGCCCGACCTGCAGCGCGTTGTAACTGGAATAGCTGGTGGGCGCAAGCAGATCCTGAGTGCCCAGGGCCTGAACCGGCCGCGGGTTCTGGGTGCAGGCCGCACCGAGGGCGCACGGGAGGCCATTATTAGTTGCAAGATAGTCGACGCCGTTGATCACCGTCGCTTCCGGCGAGTTGAAATCGTGGAACGCCAGCAGGTGAACGCCGCGCGTCCCCTGATAGCCCACGGTCAGCAGGTTGCTGAAGGGCAGTTCACGCTGGATGCTGAGCGTGTATTCGAGCGAATACGGAGTGGTGTTGGTTCCGTAATATGTGCCCGTGGTCTGGCTTAGCGAGGGAGAAGACGCGCCGACGAAAGGCGTTGGCCACGCCGTATCCGGAGTAGCGAAAACCTGTACCGAAGTGTTAAACGGCGGTGACGATACGTAGGCAGACGACCAATCGTATGTGGTGTACGGATCGTGGAAAATTCCGAAACCGGCGCGCAGAGAGGTCTTGTGGTCGCCGAAGACGTCCCACGCCAAACCGAACCGCGGATCGAAGTTTTTGTCAGCCGGATTGTTCTGGTAGGCATGCGGGACGTTCACGAAATTGGGTTGGAACGGGGGTCCCACAACATTATAGAACTGGTTGTGGATCTCGATCGGATTGGTCTCCCAGTCGTAGCGCAGACCAAAATTAACCGTCAGCCTGCTCGTGATTTTCCAGTCATCCTGGAAGTATGGCTGCACGGCATCGTAGCGCTCGGCCCGATAGCCGTTGGTTCCACCGTTCGGAGCGCCTTCAAACAGGAATGGCTGGCCCTGCAAAAAGCATTGAGCGGCAGTGGCGCAAGGCGTCCCGCCCACAACGGGAAATCCGCTCTGGAACAGATAGAACCCATTCCAGAAAACCAGGACGTTGGGGTCTTCCTGCTGGCGCTGGAACATGCCGCCGATGTGCAGGGTGTGCGAACCTTTGATCCAGGTCAGATCGTCCTTTTCCGTGAATTTGTTTTGCAGATACTGGAACGGGGTAACGAAGGACGCCCCCAGCGCGGTGACTCCCGGAACGGCCACATAGGCGTCGTATCGCGAGGGATCGAATATCTGCAGCGCCGGGTGCGTCTCGGGCTGCGTTTCCCAGGTTATCGGCCGCGAGTAAGATGCGGTGAACTGGTTGACCATGTTTGCCGAAACAATGTGGCGCTCACCTACGGTGAAGAACTGGTTATGGGTGTTGTCGAGCACCGGCCAGAGTCCAAGGCCCTGGTTCGAGGTGCGACTGCCGAAATCCGCTTCGTAACGGGCGAAGAAGGAATCGTTGGTGGAGATGTTCCAGTCGATTTTGGCCACGCCGAAATTCTCGGGCGTCACTTGCGAACCGACAAACTTATAGACGCCGATATCGGGATTGCCATTGAATAATCCTGCGTTGGGAGCCGGGTAGAGGGCCAGCATGGCGGCCGAAGCCGGATTGACCACGCACGGGGCGCTGCAATTGTCGGTGACGTATCTGGCGGTCGGCACGTAGTTGATGGACGTGGTATCCAGCACCTGCTGAATTCCCTCGTAGTTCATGAAGAAGAAGATTTTGTTCTTC
>CAWBIS010000197.1:0-11037 GCA_963788485.1 Terriglobia bacterium | reverse complement strand
AACGTATCGAGCTGCGCGACCTCGGGTTCTTTTCGGTCCGGCGCACTAATGCGTACCATGCCACCAGGCCCTATGTCATCGGCACCCATCACCCCAACGGAATCCTGATCGCGCGCGGGCCGGGTATCCGCCGCAACACCGAAATGGAACCGGTGCATCTGACCGATGTCGCGCCAACGGCGCTCTTCTCGATGGATCTCGAAATACCCCCCGATCTTGAGGGGCGCGTTATCGAGGATTTGTTTACCCCGGAGTTCCTGGCTTTGCGAAAACCGAAATTCAGCGGCGCCGCGCCTGAGGTTCTCAACCACGTGACCGAGGGGCACGCGAAAAACGGAAATCACGCCGGGTCGATTAATGGACCGGAGGGCGCCAGCGAGGAAGATCAGGAAATCCTCGAAAAGATGAAAGCCCTCGGATACCTCGACTGACGCGCACTGTCGTACCCGAGGATCGCGCTCGAGGGCCGCGCTCGAGGAAGTACTCTACGCATGCATGCGGACCGCCTCCGGTCGCGTGTTCCGGAGGCGGGTCGTCACCTGAGCTGAGCCCCTATTGACTGGCCCAGGTACAGGTAAAGCTCGTTCCCGTATTGAGGAGTGCCGAACAGCTCACCGTCTGGGGACTGGTTCTGGTCCCGGTTTTGTTGATTTCCTCGACGTCGGCACTCGGGAAGTTCCCAATGGCGCCGCTGTTGGACATCGCCGTTGCGGCGTTGGTTCCCGATATCCCCGTGAATCCATAACCAAACTGACCCGTGCCGAAATCGGCCAATGGCAGGATGTTGCTCCCCCCGTCGCAGCACGGCGCTTCGGCAACCCACTCGGCCGAAGAACGCTTTGCTCCCGGCACGATGGTGCTGGTGGAAGAAGTCTTCCCCGTTGTTTCGTCGGTGATGGTGGTTGTGAACCGGATTCCGCTGTAAGTCACCGACGCCGATATGGTGTCTCCCGGGCTGACCGGAACCGAGAGGATCTCAAATGACGGCCCCGGATAAAACTCCACCCAGGCGTAGTAACTCGCCTCTGTGCCGGTGCAATCGGATTCGGTGCCCGTTTGTTCCACGGTGCTCGAGTTGTAACCGTCCAGCCCCACCCAGAACGCCGAATACTGATCGCCGCTCGTGCAGGTTACCGCCGGCACAATCCATGATCCGCTGGCGGACGTGAAGTCCGTACCCTTCAATGCGTAGCCGCTCCAGTTCGTGCTTGTGGCGGTGCCGTCCGAGTGCTCCACCTTGTCTCTGATAGGGGCCATCTGGCGCGGGGCCAGACGAAGATCCGAAACCTGAGCGATCGCGGGCACCGAGACGGCCGCGCACACCAGGGCCAGATGTATTGTTTTCATTACCTGATTACCTCCGTTTGTTTTCAGGAATTACTCGTTTTGTGGGTTAGTCTGGATTATACGGGCACCGATCCGCTGTTTGCAATGCTCACCTTCGGGAAACGGCAATCTCACCATTGCCCCATACCGCCTGCCGCCCCACCCCGGTCCATCGACCCGCTTCGAGATAAGGCAGGAATTCCGCCAGGTCCCCTTCATACTCGGCCGTTCCCACAAATCCGCCGATTGAATGCCACTGGCCGGTTCGCGTGCTGAGCCGCTCGGCTTCCCGCCGCTGAATCCGGCAATCGGTCATGCGGACACCCGCGGACCGCTCACTGCTTTTCTGAAAATCGATATCCAGCGGCCCGGGACCGTACAGGCTTCGCAGTGTGCTGATGCGATCGCGGATGCGGCCGAACAGGATGTGAAACTCCGGCCGGCCGGCAATCTCGTTTTCGTGTTTCAGTTCGGTTGGCGAAAGGAAATCCACCCGGATTCGGTCGGGCGCCCCGGTCCCTGCGTCGAGATCGATGGACGCTGGCATCATCTCGCGCGTGATCGCCCGGCCCGGCGCGGCGTCGAGCGGAATGGTGCAAACCTGGACGAGGTCCGCGCGCCCGCGGCGAGGTCCGAGGCCCTCTTCCGCCAGCGCCGCGAAGCTCGAGACAAGGCTGGCGATCACATTCTGGTCGAGCGAAAAGACGTGCAGGTCGAAAGAGAAAGCCTCGCCCGCGTCGATCGTTCGGCCGTCGAGATGCCGCGCGCGAAAAACGAAAGGCCGGGGCCAGTCTGAAAGCCCGGATGGCGCGGGGCCTTTCAAAGACGAGCGATTCAAAGACGCGCGATTTGCCATCGAAGGCTGGAAAACTCCGGCGTAAAGGCACGGGTCGATGCGCCGAAAAATGACACCGAGCGCGCCGCGCAGAATGTTAGCGGCCTTGCCCTGTGGGAAAAACAACGGCTCCCGCGCGGCCAACTCGAACCGCAGGGGATGAAACTCGAAGCGCACGATCGCCCGGCGCGATCAAACGCCGACTTCGAGCGGATCGAGCTCCCGCGGCGCAATGGCTTCAACCGTTGCAGCCTGCTGGTCCGGCAGCAGCACGCCGCCGCCGAAACTCAACCGCCGCGGCTCCGGACCGCCTTTCGATATCTTGACCGCGCAGTACTTGAATTCGGGAATCTTCCCGAACGGATCCAGCACGGCATTGGTCAGCATGTTCGCCGCCGCTTCGTAATAGCAGAAGGGAACGAACACCGCACCGCGCGGCGTTCCGTCGTCGGCCCGCGCATAGAGCGAAACGCGTCCCCGCCGCGATTCGATCGTCAGCGTTCCGCCCGGCGCGACGCCCAACCCTTCGAGATCCAGCGGATGCACCGACGCCACCGGCTCCGGTTCGATGTAGTCGAGATTCGACGCGCGCCGCGTCATCGACCCGGTGTGCCAATGCTCGAGCTGACGCCCGGTGATCAGCACCATCGGATAATCTTTGTCCGGCCGTTCCGCCGCCCGGATGAGATCCGCCGGAACGAATTTCGCGCGCCCGGACGGAGTGGGGAAGTTCTTGATGAACACGACCGGGTCGCCGGGATCGCCCTCTTTCAGGCACGGATACGTGACGATCGAATCGCGTTCGAGCCGCTCCCACGTAATGCCGGCGATCGAGTCCATGCACTGCCGCATTTCGTTGAACACTTCGCGGGGATGGCTGTACGTCCAATTGAGGCCCAGACGGCGGCCCAGTTCGTTGAGCAGCCAGAAGTCTTCCTTCGCCTCGCCCGGCGGCTCAATCGCTTTGCGCCCCATCTGCACCATACGATCTGTATTGGTGACGGTGCCGACTTTCTCAGGCCACGCCGTCGCGGCCAGCACCACATCGGCCAGGTACGCCGTTTCGGTGAGGAAGATATCCTGTACCACCAGATGATCCAGCGCGCAGAGAGCTTCGCGCGCGTGATCCACGTCGGGATCAGACATCGCGGGGTTTTCTCCCATCACGTACATGCCGCGGATCTCGCGCTTCTTGGCGGCATGCATGATTTCGACGACCGTAAGACCCGGATCCGGGTCCAGCTGCGTCTGCCAGAGCTTTTCGAACCGCTGCCGCGCCTCGGGCGTCCCCACGCGTTGATAGTCGGGATAAAACATCGGGATCAGCCCCGAGTCCGACGCGCCCTGGACATTGTTCTGGCCGCGCAGTGGATGCAGTCCCGAGCCGGGCTTGCCAATTTGCCCTGTCGAGAGCGCCAATGCGATCAGGCAGCGCGCGTTATCCGTGCCATGGACATGCTGCGAAATTCCCATGCCCCACATGATCATGGAGCCCTTCGACGTGGCGTAAAGACGCGCCACTTCGCGGATGGTCTGCGCGTCAATGCCGCAGATCGGCGCCATCAGCTCGGGCGAAAACTTCTTCACGTTTTCGGCGAGCGCCTCGTAGCCGGAGGTGCGATCGCGGATGAAGTCCTCGTTGACGAGGCCTTCCTCGACGATCACATGCAGCATCGCGTTGAGCAGCGCCACATCCGTGTCGGCGTTGAACTGCAGGTAATACGTCGCATAACGCGCCAGATCGCCGCGGCGCGGATCGGCCACGATCAGCTTCGTCCCGGCCTTCGCGGCGTTCTTCATCCAGGTTGCGGCAACCGGATGATTCACGGTCGGGTTGGAGCCGATCAGGAAAATGACTTCCGCCTGGGCGACGTCGCGCACCTGATTTGAAACCGCCCCCGAATTGATTCCTTCCATCAGCGCCGCCACGCTGGATGCGTGACACAGCCGCGTGCAGTGGTCGACGTTGTTTGAACCGAAGCCGGTGCGCACCAGTTTCTGAAACAGATAGGCTTCTTCGTTGGTTCCCTTGGCGGAGCCGAAGCCGGCCAGCGATCGTTTGCCGTACGTATCGCGAATCTCGCGCAGGCCGTTCGCCGCCACATCCAGCGCTTCTTCCCAGGTGGCTTCGCGGAAAACATCCCGCCAGTTTTCCGGATCGACCACGAAGTCTTTGGTTTTCGGAACGCCAGGCTTGCGGATCAGCGGTTTGGTGAGGCGATGCTTGTGCTGGACGTAATCGAAACCATAACGGCCTTTCACGCACAGACGGCTCGAGTTTGCCGGACCGTCCCGCCCTTCGACGTAAAAGATCTGGTTGTCCCGCACGTTGTAAGTCAGCTGGCAGCCGACGCCGCAGTACGGGCAAACCGAATCGACCTTCTTCTCGGGAACCACCTTGCCGGCATCGCGTGCGGGCATCAGCGCGCCGGTCGGGCACGCCTGCACGCATTCGCCACAGGCCACGCAGGTCGATTCGCCCATCGCGTCGTCGAGGTCGAACACGATCTTCGAATGTCCCCCGCGGAACGCGTAACCGATCACGTCGTTGACCTGCTCTTCACGGCAGGCGCGCACGCAGCGCTTGCACTGAATGCAGGCGTCGAGGTTCACCGCCATCGCCGGATGCGAGAGGTCTTGGGCCGGCTGGTGCCGCGCGGTAAAACGGGGTTTTCCCACGGAAAGCTTCGTGGCCCAGAGGTCGAGTTCTGAGTTGAGAGTATAAGCCTTCTCGGGAATGTCCGACAGCAGCAGTTCGAGCGACATCTTCTGACTGGTCAGCGCGCGCGGGCTGTTGGTGGTGACTTCCATCCCTTCTTTGGGATAGCGGCAGCAGGATGGCGCCAGCACGCGCTCGCCCTTGATTTCCACCATGCACGTGCGGCAGTTGCCGTCCGGCCGCATGCCTTCCATGTAACAAAGCCGGGGAATTTCCACCCCGAGCTTATCCGCTACCTCGAGGATCGTGTCGTCGGGATGGCACGTTACCGTCTGGCCGTTCAGCGTGAACGAGACCGGCGCAGCCGACATGAAGCCGTTATTCGTCTGGTGCACTACTCGACCTCCCGTGGAAAGTATTTCAAGACGGTGAGAACCGGATTGGGCGCGGCCTGGCCCAGACCGCAGATCGAAGAATCCATCATTGCCTGGGATAATTCCCCGAGCAGCGGCGCGTCCCAGCGCTTCTGCTCCATCAATTGCAGGGCCTTCACGGTGCCGACCCGGCACGGCGTGCATTGGCCGCAGGATTCGTCGGAGAAGAACTTCATCAGGTTGCGCGCAGCCGCCGCAGCCGTGTCGTGGTTCGACAGGATCACGATTGCCGCCGACCCGATGAAGCAGCCGTACGGATTCAGCGTGTCGAAATCGAGCGGGATATTGGCCATCGAGGCGGGCAGAATTCCACCCGATGCGCCGCCCGGCAGATAACCGTAGAGCTCATGTCCATCGAGCATCCCGCCGCAGAATTCGTCTACAAGTTCACGCAGCGTAATGCCCGCCGGCGCCAGGTGGACGCCCGGTTTTTTCACCCGTCCGCTGACCGAGAATGAACGCAAACCCTTCCGCCCGTTGCGCCCCTGCCCCGCAAACCAGGCCGGTCCCTTCTCGAGAATGGTGCGAACCCAGTGCAGGGTTTCCATGTTGTGCTCCAGCGTGGGGCGCCCGAACAGACCGACCTGCGCCACATAGGGCGGCCGCAGGCGCGGCTCGCCGCGCTTGCCCTCGATGGATTCAATCATGGAAGACTCTTCGCCGCAGATGTAAGCGCCCGCGCCGCGCCGCAGATAAATGGCCGGAATCGCGTACGGCGGATTGGCCTGGAGCGCCGCGATCTCGCCTTCGAGAATCGCCCGGCACCCGTGGTATTCGTCACGCAGATAAATATAGATGGCGTCGATGCCCACGGCCCAGGCGGCAATCAGCGCGCCTTCGAGAAAGCGGTGCGGATCGCGTTCAAGATAATAACGGTCCTTGAAAGTCCCCGGCTCGCCCTCGTCGATATTAATCGCCATCAGGCGCGGGGCAGGTTCGGCCGCCACGATTTTCCATTTGCGCCCGGCGGGGAAACCGGCGCCGCCGAGACCGCGCAGCCCGGAATCTTCCATGGTCGCAATGACATCCGCAACCTTCTTTTCTCCGGCGTTGCAGGATGCCGCGAGCGCGTATCCGCCCTCGGCGCGATAGGCCGCGTAATCGATGTGGCCGGGAGTGACAATGCCGGCTTGCCGCGGATGCGCTACGCGACCGGACTGGACGGTCTCAACTACTTCCCCGATAGTTGCGTTCGGGATTGGATTCTGGCCAACTACCGCGACCGGCGCCGTCTCGCAGCGGCCCACGCAGGGCGCATGCAGCACGCGCACGTCTTTTCCCAGCAGCGCGGGCAGTCTCTCCAGCAGGTTTTGCGATCCGGCGAGCTCGCAGGCGATCGAGTCGCAGATGCGAACCGTAATCGCGGGCGGCGCCGTCTCGCCTTCCTTGATCACATCGAAATGGTGATAGAAGGTTGCGACTTCGTAGACCTCGGACATCGCCATCTTCATCTCGTCGGCCAGCGCAACCAGATGCCGTGCGGCAAGGCAGCCGTAGCGATCCTGAATCTTGTGCAGGTGTTCGATCAACAGATCGCGCCGCCGCGGAGAATCGCCCAGCAGGGCGCGAACTTCCCCGCGCGCCTCCGGCTCGACGCGTCGTCCTTTTGGGGTACCGCGCACTCGTCCGCGGCCACCGGCCGGCTTCTTCTTCGAGGCGGCCGACGGAGCGTCGGATCTGGAGGGCGACAGGGTTAAATCTTTCATTTGGTCGTGTTCTGGCGGCCTTGCGGCAAGCACGGAGCGTTGTCCAATTCGGATCGGCGTGGCTCAATGCCATGCTATCATTTGCTCGGGTTCGGTCGATGCAGGTTGAGTTTTTCGGTATCCCACGCGAGCGCGCCGGCAGGGCTGAGATGGAAGTACAGGCTGACACGCTCGGCCAGTTGCTCACGACACTCGAGGTCCAGGTCCCGCGATTCGGCGAATTCATCCGCCGCGATCTGTCGGGCGTGCGGCTACACCCCGTTTTTGTGGCCAGCCTGAACGGCAATCGCTTCGTCAGCGATCCGGAAACGCCGCTCAGCGAAAAGGATCGCGTGTTGATCCTCTCCGCCGATGCAGGGGGGTAGCGCCACGCCCTTCGCTTACCACGGCCGCTATCTGCGCATCGACGTCTCCACAGGCACGGGCGAATATGTGCCGCTCGACGAAACCGTCCTGCGTCAGTACCTCGGCGGCAGTGGATTGGGAGTTCGGCTGCTGCTGGACGCCGGCGCCGCGGGCTTCGATCCGCTCGCGCCCGAAGCTCCAATTGTTTTTGCGTTCAGTCCGCTGGTGGGAAGTCCGCTCACGACGTCGGCGAAGTTCGCCGTGGTGAGCAAGAGCCCGCTGACCCAGCGAATAAACGATTCACTCGCCAGCAGCGGCTTTGCCATCGCGGGAAAGCGTTGCGGCTGCGACGCCATCGTCATCGTGGGGCGCGCCCCCGAGCTTTCGGTGCTCGTGATCGACGATGATGGCACACAAGCCCGGCTCGAATCGGCAGCCGACTTCCGCGGCGCAACCTGCAGGGAAACGGAGTCCCGGTTGCGTTCCCGCCTGGGAGCGAATTTCCGGATTGCCTCGATCGGCCCCGCGGGCGAGCACCTCGTTCGTTATGCCACGGTTTCGCACGACGGCCGGCACGCCGGCCGCGGCGGCAGCGGAGCGGTCCTTGGCTCGAAGAATATCAAGGCCATAGCCCTGCGCGGAAGCCGGCTCACGGAATGGGCGCACCCGCGCGAACTCACCGAACTGAGCCGATCTTTATCGAAGCGATCCTTCGGCCCCGCAACCGCGAAGTATCGCGAGCTGGGCACGGCGACCAATCTGCTCACGTTCAACCGCTTCGGCGCGCTGCCGACCCGCAACTTTCAGAGCGGCACGTTCGACGAGGCGGCCAGTCTCTCGCCCGAACAACTGACGGCCACGCGTTCGAAGACCCGCGAAAGCTGCGTCACCTGCACCATCGGCTGCGAGCACATTTATTCGCTCGGCAGCGGCGGTGTGCGCGTCGAATACGAGAGCCTCTTCGCCCTTGGTTCGCTCTGCGGGGTGAGCGACGCCGATGCCGTACTGCGCGCTTCGCAGCGCTGTGACGAACTTGGCCTCGACACCATCAGCGCGGGCGGAACCATCGCGTTCGCCATGGAGTGCGTCGAGCGCGGCTGGCTTCGCGACTGGGATGACGTGTCCTGGCTTCGCTTCGGCAGCGGCGATGCGCTGCTGCGAGCCATCGATCTGATCGGCGCGCGGCAAGGCATCGGCAATCTGCTGGCGGAGGGCAGCCGCCGCGCAGCCCAGGCCATCGGCCACGATAGCATCGCGATCGCGCCCCAGGTCAAGGGACTCGAGATCCCCGGGTACGAACCGAGAGCGCTGCAGACCATGGCGCTCGGCTTCGCCGTGGGCGCGCGCGGCGCAGACCACAATCGCAGCGGCGCCTACGAAGTCGATTTCTCGGATAAGGTCGATCGCCGCCACGTGACCCTCGAGGCCGTTCGTCATGCCATCGAGACCGAGGATAAGGCAGCGCTGATGGATTCGCTGATCGTCTGCAAGTTCCTGCGCGGCGTGTTTGAAGACTTTTATGCGGAGGCCGCGGAGATGCTGCGCAGCGTCACCGGCTGGGACGCCACAGCGGACGAACTGCGCGAGACCGCACGGCGCATCGTTTCAGCCCGGCGGCAGTTCAACCTTCTTGCCGGCTGGACCCCGGCCGAAGACACCCTGCCGGCCAGGTTCCTCGAGACGCCGCTGCCAAACGACCCCTCGGCTTCGCTGAGCCGCGAGCGCCTCGACTCACTGGTCGCGGAATACCATCGGCAGCGGGGTTGGTAGCGGCAGAAGGCGCTGCGAACTACCCGTTTCGCGTTCAGGTTCTCTTCTACTGTTCGGTTGTGTCGGAGGAGGTTCGCACCCGCCCCTGCCCGTTCGCCCCCCGCTCAATTTGGAATCGCATAAACAAACAGTTTCGGATTATTATTCGCCACCACCGCAACCGGCGCGGGCGCCGGAGGAGCATCGTTGCCACCCTGCGCTGCGGCAGCGGTCGGTTCGAGCGGCGTTGCCCCCGCCGGCGGCGGTGCTCCGCGTCCCGCGGCTCCAGCGCCGCCGCGCCCGCCGCGCCCGCCGCGCCCTCCGCGTCCCATAGCGCCGCTTCCCGCCATCACGGCGATGTATTGTTTGCCGTCGAGCATATAAGTCATCGGCGGGCCGGTACCGGAACTCACCGGCAACGCCACGTCCAGAAGTTGCTCACCCTTGTCCGCGGTAAATGCTTTCAGATGTCCGTTGCTCAACGTTTGAATCACCAGATTCGATGCCAGCGACAGCGTGCCGCCGCCCGATTGTCCGCCGCCGAGCGCGAACCACCGTTCCTTTTGCGTGGCCGGATCCCAGGCGGTGAGAATGCCGCCGCGCACTTTGCTTCCATCCGCATTCATGCGGTCGGGTCCGTGAGGCGGCGGGGTTGCCATTGGCGTACCGCCCCGTGCTGCGCCCAGATTCAATCCGAAGTTCTGGTTCCCCGGAGTCGGTGTATAGCCCTCCGACGCCACGAAGCTGAATGTGTTTTCGACGGCGATCGGAACGTATACCAGACCCGTGGCCGGATTGAACGACATCTGCGACGTGTTATGCATCTGCACCGGATACACCGTCACACCCTTCTGCGATGAATAGAGCGCGTCGGGATGAATCGCCGGCCGCCCCGTCTTTGGATCGATACCCGTAGCCCAGCTCACCTTCGACATCTCGGATGCGGAGACGAACTCGCCGTTCGTACGGTCGATTACGTAGAAGTAACCGTTCTTGTTCGCCTGCATGATCACCTTACGATTGCGATTGCCGATGCGGATATCCGCAAGCAGAAGGTGCTGGATCGCGTCATAATCCCACTCATCGCCCGGCGTGCACTGGTAGTGCCACTTCAACTGACCCGTGTCTGCATTGATGGCGATGATCGAAGAGATATAGAGATTGTCCGGCGGCGATGCTGTCCGGCCACCATTACGAACGTCCGCCGACCAGACCGTCCCGTTGCCGACCCCGACATACAACAGGTTCGTATCGGGATAGCTATTGACGACTGGCGATTCGGGCACAAAGGCCATGGCCGTGAGGGAGCCAGCGTAGAAAATGCCATTGAACCCACTGGTCAGGACGAGCAGGAGGTTCCCCTTCACTACGCTCGAAACCGCCTGTCCCGCCAGCCAGGGATTGCCATTAACCAGCCATGGCGTCGTGAGAGGCTGAAACTGCGCCCCCGAGGGCGCCAGCGGCGTGATCCACTGGTTCATATTGGGGATGAACTGTACCCCTGCAGCCGCGGCATTCACCGTGATGCTGAGGGTGGCGGTGGTATTGCCGGTCAGGTTGGAAGCCATTACGGTGTAGGTGGCCGTGGCGGCGACGGCCGTGGGCGTCCCGGTGATGATACCGGTATCGCCGTCCATCTCCAGGCCCGCGGGAAGGGCCGCGGTTAACGCCGTAGGCGGTTACCGTTCCACCGGTGCTGGTGGGAGGATCGGCGCTGATCGGCGTCCCCACGGTATAGACCGCCGTGCCCTGTTCTAGGCCAGTCCTGCGGGGCCGCGTCATTCACCGTGATGCACGAAGGCAGCCGTGGCGCTGCCGGTCGAATTGGAAGCCGTCACTTTATAGCTGGCGGTCTCAGCCACGGCCGTGGGTGCCCCGGCGGATGATGCCCGAGCCGGTGCTCATGGTCAGGCCCGCGGGAAGGGCCGGGCTCACACTGTAAGACGCCACCAGCAGTACGGTTTGAGCAGACGTACATATAGA
>CAWBIS010000196.1:0-14268 GCA_963788485.1 Terriglobia bacterium | reverse complement strand
GCTGGTCGACGGGCTGTGCCGGGCCGGGTGGCCGGTGCAATCGCCCAGGGGAACGATGTTCATGTGGGCGCCGTTGCCCGAACGGTACCAGCATCTCGGGTCGCTGGAGTTCTCGAAGCTGCTGATGGAGAAGGCGCTGGTGGCCGTTTCGCCGGGGGTCGGATTCGGGCCGATGGGCGAAGGCTTCGTGCGCTTCGCGTTGATTGAGAATGAGCACCGCACGCGCCAGGCTACGCGGTCGATCGGACAGTTCCTGCGGCGAGATTAAGCGCGGCTATAAAGAACCACCCGGAGCCAACGTGAAGCTTACCGACCTCCGCGGGATTCTTCAATACGTTCCGCAATTCCGCGACAAGACCTTCATACTTGCAGTGGACGGAGGCATCGTCACCGACGAAAACTTCGCCAACATCCTTCTCGACCTGGCGGTGCTGCGCTCATTGAACATCCGCGTGGTGATCGTGCACGGAGCCGCGGAGCAAATCGAAGCGCTGGCGGAGAAGCAGGGAGTCCATGCGTCCGACTTCGACGGCGCCGGCGTCACCGATGCCGCTACATTGGGTCTCTCGATAGAAGCCGCGAACCGTCTCACCCACGAAATTCTCCAGGGCCTTTCGGCCAACGACCTCCGCGCAGCCTGCACGAATGCCATCGTGGCGCATCCGATGGGGATCATCCATGGAGTCGACCAGCTGTTTACGGGCAAGGTCGAGCGGGTCGACATTGAACTTCTGCAAACGTTGTTGAACCAGGGCATTGTTCCAGTCGTTCCACCTCTCGGTTTCGATGGCGAAGGCAAGACGTACCGCGTCAACTCCGACAGCATCGCGGTGGCGACGGCCGAAGCGCTCAAGGCGGCGAAGTTAATTTTCATTACCTCCCACGACGGGTTGCGGCACAACGGCCAGGTCATACGCCAGATGCTGGATGCGGATCTGCGGAAACTGGTCCAGACCGCGCCCGGCGCGTTTGCGCCGGAAATGGTCTCGAAGGCTCGCTATGCGGCGGCCGCCTGCGCCGCGGGCGTGAATCGCGTCCACATCGTCAACGGCCGCGAAGACCAGGGACTGCTGGGCGAGGTGTTCTCCAACGAGGGCATCGGCACGCTGATTTACGCCAACGAGTATGAACAGATCCGGCCGGCCAGAAAGAAAGACATCCGGGCAATCCAGCAGTTGACGAAAAAGGCAGTGGAAGCCGAAGAGCTGGTCCGGCGGACACGCACCGAGATTGAGAAGAACCTGGCGGATTACTATATCTTCGAAATCGACAGGAACCCCGTCGGGTGCGTGGCGTTGCACGTCTATCCCGCGCAACAACCTGGAGAACAACAGGGCGAACTGGCAAGCCTCTTTGTGGATCCATCGCACGAAAATCAGGGCATCGGCCGGAAGTTGATTCAATTCATCGAGAATAAAGCTCGTGAAACGGGCCTGAACGAATTGATCGCGTTATCCACGCAGACGTTTACTTACTTCCAGTCGAAGGGCGGTTTTGCCGAAGGCAGGCCGGATGACCTTCCGCCGTCCCGCCGCGAGAAATACGATCAAAGCGGACGGAACTCGAAAGTTCTGGTGAAGAAGCTGAAGCTGCCGGACAGACCGAACGGATCCGATTAGTTTGACGAGTATGTATGCCGGCCCGACGGCGCCCGTGGATTTCGTCAGCTTCGCCCTGGTATGTTTAGGATGATGCATCAATACGTGCGAATCGCGACTCTACTGGCTGGCGCCTCATTGTGCGCTCAGGCTCAGTGGCTTAACAACCCGGACCCCAAGGCACCGCGGACGGCCGATGGCAAAGTGAACATGACCGGACCTGTCCCCCGCGTTGGAGGCAAGCCGGACCTTTCCGGCGTCTGGCAAATCCAGGGGGAACCTCGCAGGCCGGGACTTTACGGACTCGGCGAGTCGACGAACTCGCCGTTTTTCGCAAATATCCTCGCTGGCTTCAAACCCGACGAGCAGCCGCTGACTCCCGAGGGCCTCGAAAAATTGAGGAAGAACCGGGCGGGAACCGGGACCAGGAATCCGCAGTCATATTGCCTGCCGGACGGCGTGCCGCACGGTATCCTGCTGCCAGAACCTTTCAAGATCATCCAGGTCCCCGGCGAAACCCTCTTCCTCTATGAGGTCGAAACCATCTTCCGGCAGATTTACACTGACGGCCGCAAATTGCCGAATCCCGCCGATGTGCGGCCAACGTGGTACGGCTACTCGGTCGGCAAGTGGGACAGCGACACCTTCGTTGTCGACACGCTGGGCTTCAACGACCTCGGCTGGCTCGACGCCGGAGGCCACGGCCACAGCGAGGATCTGCAGGTCCAGGAGCGCTTCACCCGCCGCGACTTCGGCCATATTGACGTGGCGGTGACGATCACCGATCCCAAAACGTTCACCAAACCATTCACTGTCAATTTCGTGGAGGGCCTGCTGCCTGACACCGACGTCTTCGAGCACATCTGCCTCGAGGACGAAAAAGATGTGCCGCACATGGCGAAATAATACGCGAGCCAAATGAGGAGCGGGCCGACCGGAAAATGGCCCGCTTTATTGTGGCCGGGGCCAAAACATCAGCCCTGTCACCCAGTCGTTGAAGCATGACAGCCCGCGGCTTTCCACGGGCCTGCAGCGGCTTAGCTACTCGATTTCGAGCGTCACGCTGACCGGGACCGACTTTGGCGCAAAACACATGCGATCGTTGCACGCCTGATATTTGAGCGTGCCATTTTGTGCGGCGGCTCCGTTGGGAGCGCTGGCGGGCACTTTGAATTTCGTCGAAATGCTGAATTCGCCCGTCACCACCGACAGCGGTTTGGGCGAAAACGGGTACTTTTCGAGAGCGCCCTTTGGATAGGTGATGCCGTCCACGGTGAGCGGTCCACCGGTCCATTTCAAGGTCAGCGGGATGAGGTACTCATCGCTCGGCGTATTGCTGTTGGCGTGAAATCCGGGCGGCAATACGGCGCGAAGCGTGACTGCCGCGACCGATCCCTTCCGCACTTTGACGGTGGGTACGGGCGCAACCGTGAGCGTGGGACTAATCTGCGCGATGAGAAGTGTCGCTGCCGGCATTAATATCATCAGGCCGGGCAGGAGCTTCGAGCAGCGTTTCAATAGCATCCTGGAAATCCTTCCTGCTGGCGAGACCGACATGGACGGCAGCGATCCGCCCGTAACGGTCGATCACGAACGTAGTGGGCAGCGCTTCGAGGCCGCCGTAGAGATCACCCGTTTTGTCGTCGCCCAGCACAACACGATAGTTAATCTTCTTCAAGGAAACGAACGGGTTGATGGCTTTCCATCCGTCGTCATCCATCGAGACCCCAAGAACCTCGAAACCGCGATCTTTGTACTTGCGTTGAAATTGGGTGAACCAGGGAATCTCCTCACCGCAAGGGCCGCACCACGTAGCCCAGAAATCGAGCAGCACGACCTTGCCCCGATAGTCGGCGAGGTGCACCAGCTTACCGTTGGCATCCTTCAAGGTGAAATCCGGCGCATGGGGACGCTTGCTTTCTTCCCTGACTGAAGACCGCACGGGCTGCCGGGGAGAACAGGCGATCAGTCCGGCGATCGCGGCAACGCCGGCGATAGCGGCAAAACGGAGATTCGATCGCACACTGGCCACGTTCCGATTATAGCGGGGATTGCCGCCCGGTTCAGATCCTGAACCGCCGGGCAGGAAAGTTTCCGGCAAACCACGCGATGCGGGCGCGCCGGCGGGTCGGTGCAAGGGTGACCTCGGTCCGGTCGCAGCCGACTCCCAGAACGAACGCGCCGGTATCGCAGAAGCTCTCGCAACAGTACTCGCGCCAGAAGCGCGAGCGCTCGCCGACATCGCGCGAGGACAACTTTCGTTTACGCCATTCGGCCGACCATCCGGCTTCGCCTCGCGCACGCGCTTCCCATTCGGCTTTGAGGAACGCCTCCCACGCGGCGCGGCGCGGATTCCCAAGGCGCACCCAGGCGAAGTGAAAAAACTCGTGGAGCAGAATGCGGCGGTGCTGCGCCGCATGGGTTTTCAGCTCCGGGTCGAGAATGATCTCGCGGCGGCGGAGGTAAGTGGCAGCGTGCGCGGGGTTGCCCGCGGTGTCCCGCAATCCAGTGCGGTAACGGATTTTCACGGGAGCGCCGTCAAAGAGCCGTAGCTGCACTACGTCGGGCACGTCACCCTACAATAACTGCATGGATCTCGCCACGCTGCTGACCGAACAGGCAAACCCGGCGTCGGCCCATATCGACAAGCTTCCGGTTGCGGAGATGCTGCGCGTCATGAACGACGAAGACCGGAAGGTAGCCGAGTCGGTTCGCGCGCAAATTCCCCATATAGCGAAGGCGGTCGATGCGATAGTGGAGGCGTTCGGGAACGGTGGAAGGCTTTTCTACATCGGGGCCGGTACCAGCGGAAGACTGGGCGTGCTGGATGCCGCGGAGTGTCCGCCAACCTTCAATGTTCCGCCGGATCTGGTGCAGGGGATTATCGCGGGAGGCGAGGCCGCGCTGTCACGCGCCACAGAAGCGACGGAGGACGATCCGGCGATCGGCGCGCGCGATCTGCGGGCGCGCGGGTTTCGGGAATGCGACGTGCTGTGCGGAATCGCGGCGAGCGGGCGAACACCTTACGTACTTGGTGCCATCGACGAGGCGAATCGGCTCGGCGCGTTGACCATCGGGATCAGTTGCACGCCCGATTCGGAACTGGCGCGGCGGGCGCGAATTGCCATCACCCCGGCGCCCGGTCCAGAGATCATTGCCGGATCGACGCGATTGAAGGCGGGTACGGCGACAAAGCTGGTTTTGAACATGCTGACCACCGGCAGTTTCGTTCGCATGGGCTACGTCTGGGGCAACCTCATGGTCAACGTGCAGCCGAAGAATTCGAAGCTGCTGGATCGATCCAAAAGAATCATCGCCGAGGCTACCGGCGTCTCATACGAAGATGCGGGCCGGATGCTGGCGGCGGCGGGAAATGACGTCCGCAACGCGATAAAAGGCTGGGAAGAAACCAAACAGAATGGATAAATTTGTCATCGAGGGCGGCACACCGCTCCAGGGCACGATTGCCACGAGCGGATCCAAAAACTCTGCGCTGCCCGCGCTGGCCGCCGCGCTCCTGACGGCGGAAACGGTGGTGCTCGAACGCATCCCACGGGTGCGGGATATCCGCACGATGCAGCGGCTGCTGGTGGATATCGGCTCGGAGATCGCGACCGACGGGGAAACGGTCACCCTGAATACGCAGAGGATCGTTTCGCCCGAAGCACCGTACGAGCTGGTGAAGACGATGCGGGCATCGAGCCTCGTGCTGGGACCGCTGGTGGCACGTGCGGGGCGAGCTCGCGTGTCGCTGCCGGGCGGATGCGCGATCGGCGCGCGTCCGATCAATTTCCATCTCGCCGGGCTGGAACATCTGGGCGCGAAGATCTCGCAGGAACACGGTTACATCGAGGCTGTGGCGCCGAACGGTTTGAAGGGCGCGCAGGTGGTATTCGACCGCATTACGGTGACCGGCACGGAAGACATTCTGATGGCCGCGGTACTGGCGGACGGTGAAACCGTAATTGAGAATGCCGCGCGGGAGCCGGAGGTAGTGGATCTCGCGCATCTGCTGCGAAAGATGGGAGCGCAGATTGAAGGCGAGGGCACCAGCGTGATCCGGGTGAAGGGCGTCTCGGAGCTGCACGGCGCGACGCATGAGATTATCGCCGATCGCATCGAAGCAGGGACGTTTGTGATCGCGGCTGCCATCACCAGAGGCGAACTGAAGGTGACCGGCTGCAGGCCCGACCACCTGATCGCGCTCACGTCCAAGCTGACGGAAGCGGGCGTCTGCGTCTGGCAGGCCGACGACACGACGCTCGCGATCGCGCCGGAAGGTCCGCTGCAACCCGCGGACATGATCACTGAAGAGTATCCGGGCTTTCCGACCGATCTGCAGGCGCAATACATGGCGCTGATGACGCAGGCCGACGGGATTTCGATCGTGACGGAGACCATTTTTGAGAACCGCTTCATGCACGCCCAGGAATTGATGCGCATGGGGGCGAACATCCGGCTCGACGGACGGCAGGCGATCATTGCGGGGAAAAGCAAGTTGACAGGCGCGGGCGTAATTGCGTCGGACCTGCGGGCCAGCGCATCACTGGTGCTGGCGGCGCTGGTGGCGAAGGGCGAAACGGTGATCGACCGGGTCTATCACATCGATCGCGGATACGAGAAGATTGAAGCGAAGCTGTCGGGCGCCGGCGCGAAAGTCAGGCGCGTGGAGTAGAAATCGTGACCCATAACGAAGGATTTCTGAAGCTGGTGAACGATGCGAAATCGCGGGTGCGCGAGATGGATATCGAGGGTTATAAGGCCATGCGGGAGCGCGGAGCGGCGCACTTGCTGGTGGATGTGCGCGAGGATCATGAATTCAACGCGGGCCATGTGAAAGGCGCGGCGCACATGAGCAAAGGCACGATCGAGCGCGATATCGAGAGCAAAGTCCCGGATAAGGCGACGACGCTGATTCTATATTGCGGAGGAGGGTTCCGGTCTGCGCTGGTTGCGGATAATCTGCAGAAGATGGGGTATAAAAATCCGATTTCGCTCGATGGCGGATGGCGGGCGTTGAAGGAATCGGGGCTGGAGCTGGAATAAGGTTTCAGGTAATCCCGGTGGACGTATGCGCCGTGAAGTTGCGGTTACCGGGCCTGCAGATCTTTCCGGGTCGACTATCCGAGCACGATTCTCTCATCGCCATCCCGCTTCGTGACGTGTTCGCGATCCAGGTACTCGAGCAGCGGGATGGCATATTTGCGCGAAATGCCAGTCCATTCCTTGAAAATCGGCACGCTGAATCGCTGGTCGCGTTTCTGTGCCAGGCTGTTGCGGAGTTGAGCCAGAACGGCGGCGTGGAGCACCAGATCGTCCGAGATCCTGGCCAGTTTGCCCTCGCGCAGCAGGATCTGCAGGATCGTCCGCGCGCGGGCTGGCTCGACGCCGGACGCTTTGAGTACGTCGTTCACGGCGGGCGCGGCAAGCCCGGCCGTTTCGAATGAAGCCTCGATGGCTGCGCGGGCCTGTTCCTCATCCTGCTTCAACACCACGCGATGGGTTTTGAGGCGGACAATTTCGGCCTCCTGCGTTAGTTCGGGAGTGGCCGCGAGAACGTGTTCGAAAACCTCGGGCGGCGCTTCGGCCATCACCGCCGTTTTCAGATCCTGTTTCGGCATGCCGGGCAACAGCGAGTGCTGGCGATGGAAGATCCGGCAGACCTCTGTGAGTTGTTTTTTCAGTTCGACGACCCGCAAGCTTCCGATCAGCCATTTGCCCGCGGACTCGACTCCCGGCAGGCCTGAGACCCTGCGCAATCCGGTCCACGCAATCAGCTGTTCTTCCGAAATTCCCCAGGGGCTTTCGATCACCAGATGCTCGGGGAGCAACACATCGAGGCGTCCCGAAACATATTTATGCGCGCTGATATCCGTCACCACGCCGCCGCCGATCGTGACCACCGGCGAGAACATGCGAATGATGAAACGGTCACCGGGCAGAACGAGCGCGGGTTCTTTGAGGACGATGCGGGCCCATGTGGAATCGCCGGGTTTCAATACAGCGCGCCCATCGAGATGATGCACCTGCGCTTCGATCTCCGCGGCACCGGTGTGAAAATGCACCGGCGCGCGATTCTTCAGCGGTTTTGCCGATGACAGAAGATGGAGGCGGCAATCGAGAATTCTCACGGGAGTAAAGCGGCCGGGTTCGCTCAAAACCATGCCCCGGTGAATCTCAAAGGCTTCAATGCCCGCGAGGTTGACGGCTGTGCGTTCACCCGCCTGCGCGCGTTTTGTGGGCTCTCCATAAACCTGCAGGCCACGCACGCGAAGGCGCCGGCCAAGCGGGTAGACTTCCACCTCCTGTTCGGGTTTCAGGGCGCCGGAGATCAACGTTCCGGTGACGACGGTGCCGAAGCCCTTCATGGTAAAGGAGCGGTCGATGGGCAGGCGAAACCATCCGGATGCGCTCTTCTCGTGAACGCGGCGCGCGGTGGATTCGATCTCCCCGCGCAGTTCGGCGATGCCATCGCCCGTAATCGAACTGACCGCGATCTTCGGGGCATTTTCGAGAAAGGATCCGGCGGCGAATTCATCCACTTCGAGGCGGACCAGTTCCAGCAGTTCGGGATCCACCAGATCGGATTTTGTGAGCGCGACGACGCCGGCCTGGATACCGAGCAAGCGGCAGATTTCGAAGTGTTCGCGGGTCTGCGGCTTGATGGATTCAGTGGCAGAAATCACGAAAAGAACCATGTCGATACCGGCCGCCCCCGCGAGCATGTTACGGACGAAGCGTTCGTGACCCGGAACATCGATGAAACCGAGGCGGATATCGTTGGCGATTTGCAGGTGGGCGAAACCGAGATCGATGGTGATGCCGCGACGCTTCTCTTCGGCGAGGCGATCGGCATCGGTCCCGGTGAGTGCCTTGACGAGCGCGGTCTTGCCGTGGTCAATGTGCCCGGCGGTGCCGACGATGATGTTTCTCATGCTGCTCTAATGGAGCAGTTGGCTGACGGCTATGAAGCCGGCGGTTCTCCTCGATTAACAGCTTAGCGCTTGAGAGCTTCAACCAAAGCCGGAACGACATCGAACAGATCTCCGACGATGCCGTAATCGGCGACTTCGAAGATGGGCGCTTCGGGGTCTTTGTTGATGGCCACGATGGTTTTCGAACCCTTCATGCCGACCAGATGCTGAATCGCGCCGGATATACCGACGGCCACATAAAGCTTCGGCGCAACAGTCTGGCCGGAACTGCCGACCTGACGTTCCATGGGCAGCCAGCCGTTATCGCAGATGGGCCGCGAAGCGGCCAGTTCGGCGCCGAACGCATCGGCAAGCTTCTGTACGACCCCGATGTTCTCCGCCTCTTTGATACCGCGCCCGACCGAGACGATAATCTGCGCGGCGCCAAGATCCACGGCGCGCTGCGATTCGCGGAAAAGTTCAAGCGGCCTGGTGCGGATCTGTTCCGGTTTCAGGTCGGGCGTGGTTTTCTCCACCGGCGCGCTGCCGGGCTGGAGGTTGTCGGCGCGGAACGCGCCTGCCTGGATGGAAGCGAAGTATGGGGGCTCGCCCTCGAAGTGCACGTCCGCGCTGAATTTGCCCTGGAACAGCTGGCGTACGAGCACCAGCTTTCCGTTCTCGATGCGATGCGCAATGACGTCGCTGACCAGAACGCGGTTCAACGCGGTCGCGAGTTTCGGTGCATAGTCGCGCACCTGATAGGTATGCGGAAACAGGACACAGGTTGGTTGGTGGGCTTCGATCAACGGTTTGAGCGCGGCGGTATAGCCGTCAGGCGTGTACTGTCTGAGCAACTCGTGATCGAGCACGTGAACCTTATCCAGCTTGTAGCCCGCGATAGTCTGAGTAACCGGCTCGATTCCACTGCCGAGCACAGCGGCGAAGACCTTCGTATTCAGCTCCGCGCCGATCTGCTGCGCCGCGGAGAGTGCTTCGAGCGCAAGCTTGTGCAGCGCGCCGTCGCGCTGTTCCAGAACCGCCAGAACCCCGCTCATATGACTCTCGCCTCGAAACGAAGCTTCTCCACCAGCTTCGCGGCCGCTTCCTTCGCCGGGCCGTCGAAAATCTGAGAATGCTTCGTTTTGTCAGGGATGTAAATGCGATCCAGGCGAATCGAGGGCTTCCCCGTCCCGGCGAGTTCGGCCATGGGAATCCGCCGAACCTCTTTGGTCCTGGCTTTCTTGATGCCCATCAGCGTCGCGTAGCGCAGTTTCGTTGCGCCCGACTGAATCGTCAGCAGGGCGGGCAACGGCATTTCGACGTGTTGAAACCAGCCGTCTTCGAGTTCGCGTTTGACTTTAATCCCACCACCGGACGATTCGATATTCATGATGATGGTTGCGTGCGGCAGCCCCATCACTTCGGCGAGAATGACGCCGGTCTGGCCATAACCGAGGTCGTCGGACTGCAAGCCCGTCAACACCAGATCCGGCTTCTCCGATTCGAGCGCGCGGGCCATCATGCGGACCAGAAGCAACGGATCGGAAGGCGCGGATCTTTCGGTTTCGATATGGATGGCGCGGTCCGCGCCCTTGGCGAGAGCTTCGCGAATGGTCTGTCCCGCGGTGTCGGGACCGGCGCAGAGGACGATGACCTCTCCGGTCAGCTTCTCTTTCAATTGAAGGCCGGCTTCGAGGGCGTAGGCGTCGGGTTCGTTGATTTCCCAGGCAAGATCGGAGTCGTCAATCCAAGTCGCTGACGAATTCACCTTCAACTGGCTATCCCGCGAGGGCACTTGTTTGACGGCGACGACGATCTTCATGCTACTCCAGGAATCGTTTGAAGATCAGCGCGCCGTTCGTGCCACCGAAACCGAACGAGTTGCTCAACGCGTAATCGATTTTCATGGGGCGAGCCTGGTTGGGGATGTAATCCAGATCGCAGTCGGGGTCGGGGTTTTCGTAGTTGATCGTGGGAGGCGCGATCTGCTCCCGGAGCGCGCACACGACAATGCCCGCCTCAAGGCCGCCGGCGCCACCCAACAGATGGCCGGTCATCGATTTCGTGGAACTGACTGCCAGTTTTTTCGCATGATCGCCGAATGCGCGTTTCATGGCGATGGTTTCGGCTTTATCTCCAACCGGAGTGGAGGTGCCGTGCGCGTTGATGTAATCGATCTGTTCCGGCAGGATTTTTGCGTCCCGCAGGGCGTTGCGCATCACGCGGTAAGCGCCTTCGCCGTCGTCCGGAGGCGAGGTGAAATGGAAGGCGTCCCCACTCATGCCATAGCCCACGATCTCGGCGAGAATGGGAGCGCCACGGCGTTTGGCGAACTCGAACTCTTCGAGAATCAGAATGCCCGCGCCCTCGCCCACGATAAAACCGTCGCGATCGCGTTCGAACGGGCGGGAAGCATGCGCCGGATCGTCGTTGCGCTGCGACAATGCGCGCATGGCGGCGAATCCGCCGACGCCGAGCGGCGTGATGCAGGCTTCCGTGCCGCCGCAGATCATCACGTCGGCGTCGTCGCGCTGGATGATTTTAAACGAATCGCCGATCGAATGAGCGCTGGTGGTGCAGGCCGTCGCAGTGGCCGAATTCGGACCCTTTGCGCCGGTGCGAATCGAGATATAGCCCGACGCGAGATTGATGATGGTGGCCGGGATGAAAAACGGCGAGATGCGCCGGGGTCCGTGTTCCAGCAGGTTCCTGTGTTCGCGTTCGATGACTTCGAATCCCCCGATCCCGCTGCCCACATAGACGCCGACGCGTTCGGCGTTTTCTTCGGTCACACTCAGGCTCGAAGAGGAAATGGCGTCCTCGCTGGCCGCGATCGCCAGCTGGATAAACCTTCCCATCTTCTTGATTTCCTTTTTCTCGATGAAGCGCGACGGATCGAAGTGTTTGATCTCACCCGCGATCCGGCTGTTGAACGCCGACGCGTCGAACGATTCGATACGCGAAATACCGCACCGCCCATCGAGCAGGGCTTTCCACGTCTGATCGGTGGTGTCGCCAACTGCGGTCAACAGACCGACACCGGTGACTACAACTCTGCGGGAAATAACGGTTCTCCTCAAGCGCGGCGGGAGCGCAGCGTCCCGGGACGCTACTTCTTCTTGCCTTCAATATAGGTGACGGCGTCGCCGACAGTGGTGATCTTCTCGGCGTCTTCATCCGGGATCTCCAGTTCGAAGGCTTCTTCAAACGCCATCACAAGTTCGACGATATCCAGCGAATCGGCGCCGAGATCGTCGACGAACGAAGCTTTGTTGTCGACCTGGCTCTCGTCTACGCCAAGTTGTTCGACAATGATCTGCTTAACCTTCTGCTCTATGGGCGATGCCATAAACTTCCTCCACTATATCCTGGCGCTTGAATTTCGGGGCGCTGTTCCGGCCCGTGCAGCCGGATGCGCCGTAAAGAACCGTCCGAAGGGGCAGGCGCAAAGTTTTGATTTTACACCAGAGGTGTCGTGCAAAGATCGTACTATCGCTTCCGAACTCTGCGTCGTCCTCGTTGCCGCCCGGAATCCACTGAATATCGGGGCGGCCGCGCGCGCGATGGCGAACTTCGGGCTGGCGGATCTGCGCATCGTCAATCCGTACGAACTGGCCTTTCGCGAGGCGGTCTCGGCGGTAGGCGGAGCCCACGTTCTCCGGGCCGCACGGGTTTTTCAGAACGTTGCGGAAGCTGTTGCCGATTGCTCGCTGGTGGTCGGCACCACAGCCGCGCAGAAACGGGAATTACAGCAGCCGATCGAGCGGCTGGATTCGGGTATACCAGCGATCCGGGAACATG
Organism: Terriglobia bacterium; assembly: GCA_963788485.1. Classification (GTDB taxonomy): domain Bacteria; phylum Acidobacteriota; class Terriglobia; order Bryobacterales; family Bryobacteraceae; genus BOG-234. The sequence continues at coordinate 1,955 of CAWBIS010000196.1, read as the reverse complement.
CTGGGCGGGCGGCGATCCTGTTCGGATCGGAGAAATTCGGCCTTTCCAATGACGATATGAGCTTCTGTCATTCCCTGCTGCGGATCCCAACCGCGCCGGGAACTCCGTCGATGAATCTCGGCCAGGCGGTTGCCGTTTGCCTTTACGAGTACGCGCGGGCGGAGGGGACGGCAGACGCGCGGCGCCCGCTCGCGAGACCGATCGAAGGCGCGGATGCCGAGCAGATGGTGAAGATGCTGCTCGAGGTGCTGGAGGAATCCGGCTACACGAATCGCATCACCGCGGTTTCGACCGAGCTCAAGATCCGGCGGTGGGTGAGACGAATGCGCATCGGCCGGCGGGACGTCCCACTGATGCTGGGGATTCTGCGTCAGGTGCTCTGGAGATTTCGCGATCGATAGCCGCTTCCTTATTGACGAACGCCATTGATGAGCGTCCGCAAAACGGGTCGCGTGCGCGTCACCACCCGATCGGAAGCGCTCCTTTCATTTCCGGCAGCATGGACAGCGCGCCCGTTGCACGCTAAAGAAAATGCGGGGGGCTGTCGATAAACAGGCAGCCGATGACGGATGAAACGAATGGCAACGATTCGCGTCGATTGGTGGACCGCGCGGAGCGGGCCGCCTGCATCGAAAGGGCGACCGGCGATCTGTTGTGGGATCGCGATTTCGAAGCGGGAACGGTGTGGTGGAACGAGAACGCGCAGATCGTCTTTGGGGTGACGCCCGGGGACGCGGAGGCGAATCCGGAATGGTGGACATCGAGGATTCATCCCGACGATCGGGAAAGCTATAGCGCACTGGTGCGGGCATTCCTGCAAAGTGACGCGCCGCTATTGTCGGCGCAAGTCCGATTCCGAATGGCTGACGGCATATACCGGTACTTCTGGTGTCGCGGCTTTGCGGTCCGCCGGAAGGAAGGGCGGATTACGCGCCTGGTCGGGATGATGACGGACATCACCGAACTGCGCATCGCCGAGCGCGAACGAGATCGCATCTTCACGCTTTCGCTCGATCCGATGTTGATCGGGCTGAAGGGGCAATTGAGAAGGGTAAATCAGGCCGCAGAGGTAGCGTTCGGTTTCACCGAAGCCGAGATGCAGACGATGAAGTTTCTCGATCTGGTGCACCCTGACGACCGGGAAACCGCGGCGATGGAGTTGAAAAAAAGAGCGGCCGGCCAGCCCATGCCGGCGTGGGAATGCCGCTTCCTCTGCAAGGATGGACAATCCAAATGGTTCCTGTGGAGCGCGATCACGGACGAGCCGGAGGGCGTGCTGTACGCGGTCGGCAAGGACATCACGTCGCGCAAGGCCGCCGAAGAAGAGCTGCGCCGGTCAAAGGAAGCAGCTGACGCGGCCAGCCGGGCGAGGAGCCAGTTCCTCGCCCACATGAGTCATGAGATCCGCACTCCGATGAATTCAGTGATCGGTATGACGAGCCTGCTGCTCGAAACCGAACTTTCGCCCGAGCAGCGGCGCTTCGCCGAAATTGTGGCGAGCAGCGGCCACATACTGCTGACGGTGATCGACGACGTTCTGGATTTTACCCGTATCGAGGCGGGGAAGCTGCTGCTGGAATGCATGGATTTCGACCTGCGGACTCTGCTGGAACAAACTGTCGACATGCTGGCGGGGGAGGCCGATCGCAAGGGACTGGAGATGACCTGCCTCGTGGCGGCGGAAGTCCCGGACGGGCTTCGCGGGGATCCGATCCGTCTGCGGCAGATCATCACGAATCTGGTGGCGAATGCGATCAAATTCACGCCCCAGGGTGAAATCGGCATTCGGGTACAGGTGGACGATGAGGACGGGAGTTCCGCCACTCTTCGTTTCGCCGTCGCGGATACCGGGATCGGCATAGCGAAGGATCGCGTCCAGCGGGTTTTTTCGGCGTTCGAACAGGCTGACGGATCGACGACACGCAGATATGAGGGCGCCGCTGAAATCGTTGCCG
>CAWBIS010000195.1:0-45898 GCA_963788485.1 Terriglobia bacterium | reverse complement strand
ACCACACCACACACGGAGCGTTTCGGATCGATCCAGTAATACGTGTTCTCGACTCCCGCCCAGGCCAGACTACCCGCGGAACGGGCGCCCTGATAAGCGACGCTGTTGATCAGAAAGCCGTATGTATATCCGTCTCTGACGCCGGGGTGGAAATCCACATCGCTTGAAATCTCCGGCCTCACCGTCTTCAGTTTCCCCGCGCTGATCTCCCCGATCTGGTTCGTCGTCATCATCGCCACGGTCTTCGGCTGCAGAATCTGGCTGTGTGGTCCCTTGCCCTGGTGCAGGATCATCTGCATGAACGCTACATAATCGGGCGCGGTTGAATACAATCCGCCGCCGCCATTGAAGGCCTTGGGAACGGCCGGCATCGTGCGCGCATCCGCCTTCAACGAGCCATCGCGCTGGCGCCGGTACGAACCCACCAGCCGGTCGAACTTATCCGCCGGGAGAACAAAAGTGGTATCTTTCATGCCGAGCGGCTGCAGGATATTGCGTTGCATGTACTGTTCGAGCGTGAGGCCGCTGACCGCTTCCACCAGACGCCCGGTCCAGTCGAGGCCCGTGCCGTATTGCCAGCGCGTGCCGGGTTCGAAGATCAGCGGCGTGAGCGGCGCGACGACGCCTGCCGAGGGTCCGCCGTGAGCGGTGTTGTATCTCAACATGCGCTCATCCCAGACGTCGTAAGCGAACCCGGAGGTGTGCGTCATCAGGTGATGCAGCGTGACGGGCTTCGTCGCAGGCCGGAGGATCGGCTTACCGGCGCTGTCGAAGCCTTCGAGCACATCCAGTTTGCCCAGTTCCGGAAGATACTTCGACGCCGGTTCGTGCAGTTTCGCCTTGCCCTGTTCAACCAGTTGCATAGCCGCGGTGGTTGTGATCGCCTTCGTCATTGAGGCAATGCCGAAAATGGAGTCGGGTTTCACCTCGACGCCCGACGCCGCATCGCGCTTGCCGAACGCGCCCGTATAAGTAACCTTGTCCGCCGTCGCTGCCATGGCGACTACGGTGGGAATCCTGCGCCGCGTCATGCTGTCGCGAATCGTTGCGTCGAGGCCGGGCGCGGCGAACAACCGTTTCGCCTGCGCGGCGAGCGCTACGGCGCAAATCCAGTCACGGCGGCTGAAAATAATTCTCGCGTTTTGCATTTCACTAACTTACCGCCTTTTTCGCATCCATGCCGCCGGCTCCCGAAACCCATATGGTGCTACCGTCCAGTCGAGAACCCGGTCGGCACCCATGGCCGTATCGGGTCGCTAAGCCGTACAGTCCTCGAGGCCCTGGTCGCGGCGAATGCTCAAAACAATGGGCGGCAGGCGCTCCCGTTATTGGTGCGGCCCCGGTTTCAGGTCCGGGAAACCAAACTGATTTGGGGCGCCCCGAATTTAACTCCTGAAATCGCAAACCTCCTGGTTCGATTGGAGGCGAGCCGCGTCCAACGGCGAATCGCCGAGTCACGTAAATCTGGACGTGACAATTACGCGCGCGATGGCGGAGTGCTCCGATCTCTGCTGCCCAACTGCGCTGCCGCTGGTCGCGATCACTGCTGCGACCCGGTAATTTACCAGCGGAACTGCCAAAACCGGCGACGGAGTTGAATTCTTCCGTCGCCGTTCCGTGTTAGACTTCTCCGCTTGGACACTTTCGTGAAACGAGCTCTGCCGGCGCGAATCGGCCGATCCCTGCCAGTGGTTTTCCTTCTGATCGGGATGCTGCTGCCCGCCATCGCATTCGCGCATAACGTATCCAAACGGGACGCCTCCTTTGTGCAGTCGAACCAGGGGACCGCCATCGCGGCGTTCGCCTATCTCGGCGCGAAACATATGGTCACCGGGTACGACCATTTGGCTTTCCTCGTAGGCGTCGTGTTTTTTTTGTATCGCCTCAAGGACGTCGTCGCCTATGTCAGTTTGTTCACCCTCGGACACAGCGCAACCCTGCTCGCCGGCGTTCTCGGTGGCATTCACGCGAACTCGTATCTGATCGATGCCATTATCGGGTTTTCGGTCGTCTACAAGGCTTTCGACAACATCGGCGGATTCCAGCGTTTCCTTGGATTCGAGCCGAATACGAAAGCGGCCGTACTGGTTTTCGGATTGTTCCACGGCTTCGGCCTCGCCACCAAACTTCAGGAGCTGGATCTGGCTAAAAACGGCCTCGTAACCAACATCATCAGTTTCAACGTCGGAGTGGAAATCGGACAGGTTCTGGCACTGACCGCCGTGCTGCTGGCGCTGACGTGGTGGCGCACCAGGCCGAGCTTCCTCCGCGATGCCTTCGCGACCAATACGGCGCTGATGACGGTTGGATTCGTACTGGCCGGTTATCAGATCGCCGGGTACTTTGCCGCCACATAGAGACGGAAGAACGGATTCATCATGCAGGCACAACTCGCAACGCCGTCGAAAAAGTCGATCGCCGTGGCCACGGGCATCGCCCTCGCAGCGGCGCTTGTCATTCTCTTCACCGCGGTGCTGCCGGCGGAATATGGAATCGATCCCCTGAAAACCGGCGCCGCTCTCGGCCTGACGCAGCTCTCAAAGGCCTCGGCGAAGGCTCCCGCAGGCGCCGCGCCCAAAGCCCCTGTTCAAACGGGCGTCTATACCGCGCAGCCGGCGGACTACAAAGTCGATTCCGAGGACCTGGTACTGAATCCAGGCGAAGGCGTGGAAGTCAAGTATCACATGCGGAAGGGCGCGGGGATGGTCTATGCGTGGAAAGCAACCGGAATTCTGGCCTTCGAGTTTCACGGCGAGCCGGATGACAAGCCCAATCCCGATTACTTCGAGAGCTACGAACTCGACGATAAGGTTGGCAAAGACCATTCGTTCGGCTCATTCACGGCGCCCACTACCGGCATTCACGGCTGGTTCTGGGAGAACAAGACCAGGAAGGAAGTCAAAATCCACCTGACGACGGCCGGTTTCTACGACAGCGCGAAGATGTACTCCGACGGTCCGCCGGATGAACTCGAGATCGACGATCCCGAGTAGCGCGACATTACACGTCGCAGAGTCGAATGGCCTTATCGAGGGTCGGAATGGGATCGTGGCCGGGAGCGGGGGTGTATTCATGACTCACGAAACCGGTGAAACCGAGATCGGCGATGGCCCGCATCACAAACGGGTAGTTCAATTCCTGCGTGTCGTCGATGTCATGACGCCCCGGATTCCCACCGGTGTGGAAGTGCCCGATCCACTGAAAATTGTCGCGAATGGTTCGGACGATATCGCCGTCCATGATCTGCGCATGGTAGATGTCGTAAAGAATCCTCACGCGCGGTGAGCCGACGCGCCGCACGACATCCACGCCCCATACCATGTGGTCGAACATGTAGTCTTTGTGGTTCACCCTGCTGTTCAGCAGCTCCATGCAGACGGTGACGCCTTTTTCCTCGGCATGCGCCTTGATCCGGTTGAGAAATGCGACGCAGTTGTCCGCACCCTCGCGATCGTCCATACCCCTGCGATTGCCGGAAAAAGTGATCACATTGGGGACTTTCGCAGCCGCGGCTTCGTCAATGGCGGCGCGCAGGGATTTTTCGATCCGATCGTGATTTTCAGTTCGGTTCAGGGCATCCGGAATTGTGCCGCCCGGGCCGGGCGGATACATGGAAGGAATCAGCCCGTACTTTCGAAGTAATGGCCAGTCGGCCGGGCCGATCAGGTCAAAGCCCTGGATGCCGAGGCGAGCGGCATCGCGGCAACAGTCCTCAAGGCTCATTTCGCGGGCGAAGACTCCGCGGGTGACACCCTGGCGAAGGCGGCCTTTGCGGCGGCCGGGGTCGTTCTGCCCCGACGCGGCAGGGACTGCGGCCAATGATGCCGCGGCGCCGGCCAGGAACTGTCGTCTGCGCATGGGGCCCTGCCTTTCGACACCGGCAATTGTAACCGATTCAGCCGCGGCCCCCGGGCAGGACGTTCGTTCCTGTGTTGGTTCGATCACGCAGACCAAGCTCCGGGAACATAGTGCGAACGTCGGAAGCGCGACAAGTGTGCACAAATTGCACTGCTGGAGATTCAGTGGGGCGGCAGTGCGCGCCTTACGGAATCCAACGGAGACCATATGAAACACTTGCAATTTTCCGCTGCGCTTCTCACCGCCGCAGGTCTGTTTTTCTGCCTCAACGGCACCGCGATGGCGCAGAACAATGAAACAAGGGGCGACATGCGATTTGCGCGTGAAGCGGCCCAGGGTGGAATGCTCGAAGTGCAACTGGGCCAAATGGCGGTCCAGAAGTCCTCCAACGACAGGATTAAGGCGTTCGGGCAGCGCATGATCGACGATCACACAAAAGCCAACGATCAACTGAAAGCGGTGGCTGCCAAAGACAACATTTCCCTGCCCTCCCAGCTGGATGCCAGGCAGCAGGCAATGGTGGACCGGTTCTCGAAGATGACCGGTACACCATTCGACCGGGTCTATGTTCGCGACATGGTGAGGGATCACCAGAACGACGTCATGGAGTTCCAGAAGGAAGCCGATAGTGGAACCAATCCCGACCTCAGGAACTTCGCCAGCTCAACGCTCCCCGTGCTGAAAGAGCACCTGCAACTGGCAAAGGACAACGAACGGGCCATGGGCATCACGAGTTCCAGGGAGAACCCGAACAACACTGAAAGTAAGTAACCAGCCAAACCCCACCGGCGCGGGGGCGGAAGGATTCATGCAAAGGATTCATGCAAAGGATTCATGCATCCGGCCGTTCCCGCAAGCGCGTGATAGCATGGGGAATTCCCCCCTGAATGATTCGCGCCATCAAAGGAACCAGGGATTTACTGCCTCCCGATACCGCCGTCTGGAATCGCGTGGAACGGATTGCACGGGAGGTTTTCCGGGTTTACAACTATCACGAAATCCGCACTCCCATCCTTGAGGAAACTCAGCTTTTTGCACGCGGCGTTGGCACGGAAACGGATATCGTTTCGAAGGAAATGTACACCTTCGACGACCGCGACGGCACGTCGGTGACGCTGCGTCCGGAAGCGACGGCATCGGTGATTCGTGCTTACATCGAACACCGCCTGGATCAGAAACCCGGGGTGCAGAAGCTTTACTACATCGGGCCGATGTTCCGCCGCGAGCGTCCCCAAAAAGGGCGCTACCGCCAGTTCTTTCAGATCGGCGCGGAGGCGATCGGCTCGGATTCGCCGTTCGTCGACGCCGAGGTGATTGAGATGGTCGTCGAGATCCTGACGCGCGCCGGGCTTCAGGGCTTCGCGCTCCTGATCAATTCCGTCGGGGATGCAAACTGCCGGCCCGCATTCGTGGAGAAACTGCGCGCGGCGCTGCGTCCGGTGGCCTCGCGCCTCTGCGAAGATTGCCAGCGGCGCGTGGAGACGAATCCGCTGCGCGTGCTCGATTGCAAAGTGCCCGAAGATCAGCCGATCATCGATCGGCTGCCGACAATTCTGGAGAACCTTTGCGGCGTTTGCGCGCCTCATTTCGCGGCCGTGCAGAGTTACCTGCGCGAGCGCGGCATTCCGTTCGAAATCAAAGCGCGGTTGGTGCGGGGGCTCGATTACTACATGCGCACCACGTTCGAGGTGGTGCACGGGAATCTGGGCGCGCAGAATTCCGTTCTCGGCGGCGGCCGCTACGACGGCCTTGCCGAGTCGCTCGGCTCCGGTGTGCCGGCGCCCGGGATCGGATTCTCCATCGGCGAGGACCGGCTGGTGATGACGGTCGATCAGTCGGCGGAAAATCCGCTGGATATTTTCATGGCGCCGCTGGGCGAAATTGCCATATTGCACTCGGGCGCACTGGCACGGGAGCTTCGGCGGGCGGGCGTTTCGGTCGAGGTCGCAGCCGGCGCGAAACTGAAGCGCGCGATGGAACTGGCCAACAAAGCGGGCGCGCGCTACACGCTGATTCTGGGTGACGATGAGATCGCGGCGGGCCGGTATTCGCTGAAGGATATGCAATCCGGCGAACAGCAGCGCGTCACTCGCGAAGAACTCTTTGTCAGGATGGGAAGCTCAAATTAAAGTGCACACTTACAGGACTCACACGTGCGGCGAACTGCGCTCGGAACATATCGGGTCTTCCGTTCGCCTTTCCGGCTGGTTACGGAACCGGCGCGATCACGGCGGAGTTTATTTCATCGATCTGGCCGACCATTACGGCACCACTCAACTGGTGGTCGCGCCCGGCACCGAAATGTACGACCGGATTACCCGGCTACCGAAAGAAACGGTCATTCGCGTGGATGGCACGGTGGTGCCTCGCGAAGAAGGTAAAGTGAATCCCGGCATGCCGACCGGCGAGATCGAGGTTCGACTCTCCGCGATGGAAATTCTGGGACCCACCGAACCGCTTCCGTTCAACGTTTTTCCGGAGAACGCAGCGCCCGAGGATCTGCGCCTGAGTTACCGCTTTCTCGATCTGCGGCGCACCCGGATGCATGCGAATATCGTTCTGCGCTCGCGCATTATTTCGAGTATCCGGCGGCGCATGGTCGACCTCGGATTCATGGAGTACCAGACGCCGACGCTGACCGCTTCGAGTCCCGAAGGAGCGCGCGATTTTCTGGTGCCCGCGCGCCGCCAGCCCGGCAAGTTTTACGCCCTGCCGCAGGCGCCGCAGATGTTCAAGCAGATCATCATGGTGTCGGGGTTCGACCGGTACTTCCAGATCGCGCCTTGCTATCGGGACGAAGACGCGCGCGCCGACCGCTCGCCGGGCGAGTTCTACCAGCTCGACCTCGAGATGAGCTTCGTCACGCAGGATGATGTGTTCGCGGCCGTCGAAGCTCTGTTCGAGGGGCTGTTTCAGGAATTTATGCCGTCCCGCGCACGCACGCCGATTCCCTTCCCTCGGCTCGCTTATGAGGACGCGATGCTGCGTTACGGGACCGACAAGCCGGACCTGCGAAATCCGCTGGTAATCAGCGATCTGACCGGGCTATTCGCGACTTCCGGATTCAAAGCTTTCGCAGGCAAGACCGTCAGAGCGATTCGCATCCCCGAAGGATCGAAGCAGTCGAGGACTTTCTTCGACAAACTGGAAGAACGGGCCAAAGCGGAGGGCGCGGCCGGTCTGGCGTGGGTGCTGGTTGAACCGAATCTCTCGCTGAAGGGGCCCATCGCCAAGTTCCTGACAGCCGAAGATACGGCGGCCATCCTCGAGCAGACCGGATCTCGGGTGGAAGACGCGATCATCTTCCTTTCCGATAAAGACACGGCCAAAATCTGCAGGATATTGGGCGGTCTGCGCACGCATCTGGGTCAGACGCTGAATCTGATCGAACAGGACGTTTACCGATTCTGCTGGATCGTCGATTTCCCGATGTACGAGTACGACGAAGAACACCAGAAGATCGATTTCAGCCACAATCCGTTTTCCATGCCGCAGGGCGGACTCGAAGCGCTGAATACGCGCGATCCGCTGACGATCAAAGCGTTCCAGTACGATATCGTCTGCAACGGCTACGAGCTGTCTTCGGGGGCAATTCGGAATCACCACCCGGAAATTATGTATCGCGCCTTCGAAATCGCGGGGTACGAGCGCGAGGAGGTGGATCAGCGTTTCCGGGCCCTGATCAATGCGTTGAAGTTTGGCGCTCCGCCGCACGGCGGGATCGCGCCCGGCATCGATCGCATCGTCATGTTGCTGGCGGATGAACCGAATATCCGCGAGATCATCATGTTCCCGATGAATCAGAACGCCGAGGACCTGATGATGAACGCCCCGAATACGGTGCGGCCGGAGCAACTAAGAGATCTTCATATCGCCGTCGTTCAGCCAAAGGCGAAATCGAAGTAACGAAATCAGCCGCGCGCCGGGCGTCCGGCGGCGCGTTGACAGCAGTCGCTGGCGCATTGGCCGATGCCATGCGCCAGGGCGTCATTCACCATTTCCACCAGTCCGGCCACAAACCGCGGATGCGTGCCTGCCGTGCCGGCGCGGACGAATTCGATTCCGAGTTGGGCGGCGAGCGCCACTGCTTCCACGTCCAGATCGTAGATGACTTCCATATGATCGGAAAGAAAACCGATCGGCGCCACGATGAGCCGCTTCGACGAAGTCTGGCGCATATAGTCGGCGATATCCGGCTCAAGCCATGGCTGGGACGGCGGCCCGCTGCGGCTTTGAAACGCCAGTACAGGCTCGCCCAATCCGAGTCGCCGATTAACCATGGCGGCCGCATCGCGAAGCTGCCGCTCATACGGGCTCGACTGCGCCATCGACACCGGGATGCTGTGCGCCGTGTAGACGACATCCGCGCCGGGCAGCCGCTCGAGCGCTTCGCGGACACGCTCCGTCATGGTTTCGATAAAGCCTGGATGATTCCAGAACGGCGGCAGTTTTTCGATCGCGGGCGCTCCGGGAACGGCCGCGCGCGCCGCATCGATATCCTCGCGATACTGGCGGCAGCCGGAATAAGAACCGAACGCCGACGTGGCGATCGCCAGCGCGGATCGCACGCCATCGTCGCGCATCCGCTCCACGGTGTTCGACAGCATGGGATGCCAGTTGCGATTGCCCCAGTAGATGGGAAGCCCCACACCGCGCTTCTCCAGCGCCGCGATCAACTCGCGGCATTGATCGTTGATGGGGCTGCGCCCGCCAAAGTGGTAATAGTGTTCGGCCACCAGCAGCATGCGCTCGGGCGGGACATTTCTGCCACGCAATACGTTCTCGAGAAACGGAATCACATCCTCGCGTTTCTCGGGTCCGCCGAACGAAAGCAGCAGCAGGGCGTCGTAGCGTTCAGGCACGGTCATTGTTTTGTCCGGAGGGCACCAAAGCAACGGGACGAATCGGCGAGGCCGTACCACCTCGGATCTTCAGCGGCGCTGCGACGAACAGGAACTCGCTTGCGCCGGATGCGGAGAGTTCTTCCAGATTCAGGCATTCGATGATATGGATTCCGCTCTCGACCAGCAGATGCACATGCACCGGCATCTCATGGCTGGGTACCGATTCAAACGGCGCGGTTTCCGATCCCGCGGCGAAAATCTTTCGCCGGCTCAGCCAGCGCGCGCCTTCGAGACAGGGGCCCGGACTTCGCACCTGCGAAATGAAATGCGCCGGATCGTTCCAATAGCGCGACCATCCCGTGCGTAACAGCACCACGTCGCCCGGTTGGATGGCAGTCCCGGCGGACTCCAGCGCGAGATCCATCTGCCGCGGCGTAATCACGAAATCCATCGGCAGCACCTCGACGCCTTCCAGACGTGCGATGTCCAGCAGCACGCCGCGCCGGAAAATCGGCCGAACGGTGTCGATCGAAAGCCGCTCCAGACCGTTGGCATAGCTTTGAAATCCGCTGGGATCGACCCCGCCGTGCAGTTTGCCGTTGGACGAATAATGGCACAGCGCGTCGATATGCGTACCCACGTGCGTGCTTAATGCGATGGCCTCGGCTGCCGAACTGGAGCCGCCGGGATTTACATGTTCGCCGTGTTTCTTGCTCAGACTGTAAAGGTAGGGAGCGTGCAAAGGGTAGTGCGGCATGCCCGTGAAGTAAGGCTGCGCGAGATCGATGGTGCGGCAACGGCCGATGGCGCCCAGAAGTTGATTCAGTTCGGACAAGCTTTCATTCTAATGGTCGTCCTGGTTCGTGCGTTGCCCGTTGTCCGGTGGCGCATCGAGAGCCTGTCGCACTTTGTCGCGCGTTTTGTCCAGACCTCGATTAATTTCCTTGCTCGCTTTGGCCGCATCCACTTCGGCTTGATGGAGCGCTACGCGCGAATCGCGTTTGAGCTGCTCCGCGGTCTGGCGAGCTTGCTCGCGGGTGCGATCAGCCTGCTCACGCGCCCGCGCGTCGTCGCCTTGGGAGCAACTAAAAAGAAACAACGCGCAAAATGCCAGTACCGTTAATCTCATCACAACTCCAAGAGCAAACCGAATGCCAAAGATTTGCTTATCCGCTTCACCATTGGAGCGAAGGCGCGGAAGCCGATCGCCACGCACATTCAGCGGACGCCCGCATCCAAACGATTCAACTCCCGGGTATAGAGATCGTTATCCGGAAACCGGCGGTGCAGTTCGCCGAGGATTTCGCGCGCACTGGAAACATCCTTGTCCCGCAGCGCCGCGACCGCCAGCAGAAGCTTTGCAAATGGTTCGAGATAGTAGCCGTGCGAAGCCGTTTGCCGGATCTCCGCCAATCCTTTGTCACGGTCCACATTCGAGCCGCTCATACGCAACAACATGCGCAGAGGCGCGGCCTTCAGACTTAACAGGTAATTCTCCACCCCGGGGCCGAGATAAGCGTCGAAGGCTTGCGGGTTCGCCTGCAGCAGGCGGTCGGAGAAGATGCGGCCTTGTTTGGTCAGCCCCAATGCGGTCAGCGACTGTTTCTCAACCAGCGCCGCGTTGTCCGCGCGCAGGCCGAAAGTCAGGGACTTCACGAACAGCGCATTCGCATCGGTAGCGGACGCTGCGAGCGCCCGATCCGCAAGCCGTTCCGCATTCGTGATCTCCCCGACGAACTTCGATTTGATCGAAGCGTCGGGATGCAGCTTCGGGCGCTGCTTGAAAAGCGAATCGTCGACAAAGAACTCGGTCTCGAGCGCGCCGAGACGGGCCAGTTCGGAGAAAAGATATGCCGCGGCATTGGAGGCGGGACCGAGAGAGTCCTCCGGATGGCTCTGTGTCCAGGCCTCGAAACTCCGGTGCGCTTCGTCAAACTTCAGGTCGTACATTTTGAGCCATCCGGCGTAGAGTTCAGGCGCCGGATGAGGTTCCCCCGAGGGCAGGCTTGCCGCGTAAGCGCAAACCGCGAAAGCCGGAACGGCCAGGACAAACTTCCGCATGAGGGCCGACAACTCTGTGCGACGGCTTTCCGGATCGTCCCGTTGCATCGCATGGAATAATGGGGCGACGGCGTGATGATCCTCACACGAATTCTTCTGCTCACAGCCCTCTTCGCGGCTCCATTTACCGTTCTCTACGCACAGGGCAGTTACGAGATTCAGGTGTATGGCTCCGATCTGGTCGATCCCGGCGCCACCATGTTCGAGCTGCACAGCAATTTCACCTTCGAAGGCAGCAAGAATGTCGTCGACGGCATGTACCCGACCGAGCATCAGCTGCACGAAACTCTCGAAATTACCCACGGCTTCAACGATTGGTTCGAGCTCGGTTTTTACGTTTTCACGAGCGCCGATACGAGGGTCGGCTGGCAATGGGTGGGCGATCACATCCGGCCTCGGGTGGCCGTGCCAAAGTCCTGGAACTGGCCGGTCGGCGTCAGTCTGTCGACCGAAGTCGGGTACCAGCGAGCCGTCTATTCTCCGGATACATGGACGATCGAAATCCGGCCGATCGTCGACAAGACGATCGGCCGCCTGTATCTCTGCTTCAATCCGACGATCGACCGCTCGTTTCACGGTCCGTCGGTGCCGCAGGGCGTGACTTTCTCGCCGAACGTGAAGGTTGGTTACGACATCACCAAAGTCGTCAACGCCGGGTTCGAATACTATGGCGCGCTCGGTCCGATCACCGGGTTCGACCCGCTGCAACAACAGCAGCAACAGGTCTTCGCCGTCACGGATCTGAACTTCAGCCCCAAATGGGAGTTCAACTTCGGCGTTGGGGTTGGCATGACCGGCGGCTCCGATCATCTGCTCGTCAAGATGATCCTCGGACGACGGGTCGTTACGAAGTGATTCGAACGGCCTGGGCTATTCTGTTCCTGACCCTGCGGCTGGCCGCGCAGGAAAGCCCTATAGATACGGAACACAGCACCATCACGATTCACGTCGGCAAGGGCGGATTGGTATCCGCGGCCGGCCACGATCACGCGATCGACGCGCCGATCGCATCCGGAACGCTTCAGGAATCTCCGGAACCCCACATCGAATTCGCGGTCAAAACCGCGCGAATGGCGGTCCGGTTCGATCCGAAAGTGAACGCCCGCACCCAGGACGCCATCCAGAAAGACATGGAAGAGATGACGCTGGAGACGACGAAGTTCCCCGAGATCCGGTTCCGCTCATCCCACGTTCAGAGACTCGCCGGCGGGGCGTGGAAGGTCGAGGGCGAACTGTCGCTGCATGGCGTTACCAAACCGGTCAGCGTGACGGCCAGACAAACCGGCGACTCTTTTGCCGGACATACCTTCCTCAAGCAGACCGACTACGGCATCAAACCGGTCAGTGTCGCCGGCGGAATGGTCAAGGTGAAGAACGAAGTGGAGATCGACTTTCGGATCATTCCGCGGAACGCCCGGTAACCGCCGGAACCATGGAGCTGTTTCCAGTTCCGAGCGAACCCGGAACCCGCTATTCACGATTGCGCAGCTTATCGAGGAAGTGGAACAAAGCCACACCGATAACGGCATTGATCAGGCCGAGGATCAATTCTCTCTGGATCTGAAAAACCGCCGGCTGATCCAGCAGGGATCGCTGCAGCACCCAGTAGAAAAACTGGTGAAACAGATAGAAGATGAAGCAGAGCACAAGCCTGACGAACGCATGCTCCACATCGAACTGCATGCCGATCGACGCCGAGAAATATCCCACCAGCGTTTTGCAGATGCCGTACATGCCGAGGTGCTGCTGGAAGAGTGAATCCTGAGCGAGGCCCAGCGTGACGCCAATGGCGAGGCCTCGCAGACTGCGAGCGCCGCATCAGCGCAAAGTAGATCGTCACGAGCAACGGCAGTTCGATCTGAGATACGAACTGAAGCGTCTGAAACAGCGGGAGATAAACCTGAATCAGCAAAGCCAGCAGCGGAATGGCGAAGTATACCCAGAACGGATAGGTCGTGCTGCGCACCTGGCGCGCGCTATCGACCATAATGCGGCTGCTGGAAGGGTAATCCATTACTCCTGCGGCTTCGTTGGTGCGGGCGGCTTCGTTGCCTCTGGAGACTTGGTTGCCTCTCGAGACTTCGTGGGCGCGGGCGGCTTCGGCACCTGCGGCGGGGCTTCCGATGGTTTCGGCGCCGTCCTGGAGACCTGGGAACCCGTCGGCGCGGCGGCTCCCGCCGAAGCGGTCGCCGGCGCGGCAGGCGCGTTCACACCGGGCACTTTCAGATTGAAGTTCGGAGGAGTCGAACCCGGCAAGCCCTCTCCGAAGACATGATGTTGCGCGTCACCGATTTTTTTGTACTGATCCATCAGCTTGTCGGCGGTCGTTTGCGGCGGACCGGACGGAGCGGCAGTGTCGGTATCGGCATCCGGCGTTTTCACATCGGGCGCGAGAAAGACGGGAGTGTCCGGCGCGGATTCTTCGGGGATGGCCTGATTCACCGGGTCCAGAATAACGAGAACTTCTTCGGGCGCGGAGTCGGCGCCGGACGGCTCAACCGTGATCTCCTGAAAATTTCCGCCTTCGCTGACGCCGGTCACCTTGCCGGCGGGCAAGCCCTCGGGGAAGACGCGATCCTCGCCCGAAGTGTAGAACATCTCGCCCATCTCTACCTTTTGCCCGGTGGGCACATAATCGACGCGGGCGGTACCATTGCCGAGCCCCTTCAAAACGCCGTGAACGTGATTTTTCTGGGACTCCACGCCCGCGGCGAAGCCGGGGTCGGTCACCGAGAGGACCTGGCTGGCGAAAGGAAAAACGGCCACCACCCTGCCAACGATTCCGTCGGGTGTCACCACCGCCATGCCGCGGTGGACACCCGACGTCGAGCCCCGGTCAATCAACACCGATTTCGTGCCCATCCCCGGAGTGGCTCCAATGACGCGGGCGCCGATCATTTTCGAGAGTGATCGCGCCTGAAATCCGGCCAGCGATTCGGCGCGCTGCGCCGACGCGAGTTCGTTTTTGAGGAATTGGTTCTCCAGCCGGAGCCGGTCGACTTCGGTACGCAACTGGCGGCTCTGCTCGCGCGCGTTTTTGAGCTCGAAATAATTGCTGAAGAAGCCGGTAGTGGCATTGCGAACGGTCTCGATTGCCCCGGCCACCGGGGCCACGGCGCTCACCGCCCAGACACGCACCATGGGGACATCGGCGTCGCTCCTGACCTGCCAGGCGAGAAGAACGATCTGGGCGCAGATTACCAGCAGCAGGATTACGATGTTCCGATATCGGTAAAACAGGGATTCCATAAATGGGCGAAGCGCCGGCTCACCCTTACACCATCTTCGCTAATCGATTGAGATTTTGCGCAGGAGTTTGAAATCGCTCAGCATCTTCCCGGTTCCGAGCACGACGGATGCCAGCGGATCGTCGGCGATCGACACTGGCAGTCCGGTTTCCTCGCGAATGCGTTTGTCGAGGTTCTTGATCAGCGCCCCGCCGCCCGTCAGTACGATGCCCCGGTCGCTGATATCCGCGCTGAGTTCGGGCGGCGTCCGCTCGAGAGCCACGCGAATACCGTTGATGATTGTGGCCACGCATTCCGACAAAGCTTCGCGGATTTCATCGTCTTTAATGGTGATGGTCTTGGGGACGCCTTCGATCAGGTTGCGCCCCTTGATTTCCATCTTCATCTCTTTGTCCAGCGGGAACGCGGAGCCGATTTCCATCTTGATGGTCTCGGCGGTGCGCTCGCCGATCAGCAGGTTGTATTTCCGTTTCAGGAACAGCATCACCGCGTCGTCCATCGCATTGCCCGCCACGCGCACGGAGCGGGAGTAAACGATACCCGAGAGTGAAATCACGGCGATATCGGTGGTGCCGCCGCCGATATCCACCACCATGTTGCCGGAAGGTTCGGTGATGGGCAGACCGGCGCCAATGGCCGCCACCATGGCCTGTTCCACCAGATGAACTTCGCTGGCTTTGGCGCGATAGGCCGAGTCCATGACGGCGCGCTTTTCCACCTGCGTGATCTCGCTGGGAACTCCGATTACGATCCTCGGGTGCACGAGCATCTTGCGATTGTGCGCCTTCTGGATGAAGTAATTGAGCATCTTCTCGGTGACCTTGAAGTCGGCGATTACGCCATCCTTCATCGGTTTGATGGCGACGATATTGCCGGGCGTGCGGCCGAGCATCTCCTTCGCTTCTTTGCCGACGGCTTCCACTTCACCCGTGTTTTTATTCAGGGCGACAATGGAAGGCTCGTTGACTACGATGCCTTTGCCTTTGGCATAAACGAGCGTGTTTGCCGTGCCGAGATCAATGGCAAGGTCCGAGGAAAACAGGCTGAAAAGCGAGCGAAGATTCATCTAACTGATTCGAAATTCTAAGGGTAGGGCTTGCAGCAGGATTTTAAAAATTATCGTAGCATAAGGCGCTGCGTTTCGAGACCGATAGCAGGTGGAGATCAGGCGGCTTTGACCGCAAAATCCCGCAGGGCGTCGCGATTGAGTTCGAATCCGAGACCAGGCGCTGTGGGCAGCACCAGACGATCGCCCGCCGTCAGCTCGGGCAATCCCTTATAGAGCACACGTTCCATCCCGACGGCGTTCAGGTGCCATTCGCACAGGCCGCCATTGGCTACTCCCGCGTGGAGATGCATATTGAAGCTGGAATAGGCGCCGGCATTTGCGATCGGCACGCCGAACGCCTGAGCCATTCCAGCCACCTTGGCGATGGCGGTAAAGCCTCCGCCGATGCAGACATTCATCTGCAGCAGGTCCACCGAATTGTTTTCCACCATGTCGCGCCAGCGCGAAAGCTGGCCTTCGTTCTGCCCGGCGGCGATCGGCATGGGAACTTCGCGACGGAAATCGGCCAGACGGTGGATGTCGTTGGCGCGCAGAGGCTCCTCGAAGAAACCGATGTTGTATTCGGCGATCTGGCGGGCAAAGTGGCGGCCCTGATACTCGTCCAGACTCTGATTGGCGTCGATTGAAACCGACGCGTCCGGACCGGCGGCGTCGCGCATCGCGCGGACGCGCGCCACGTCCTCGGTGAGGATCGACTCGATGGACTTGCCGCTCCGGTCGATGTTCTCGGCTCCCGAAGCCACCACCATCTTCAACCGGCTCAGACCGCTCTTCACCATGTCCCGGCCGACTTGCGCGAGTTCATCCCGGCTCAGAAAATTCATGCCGCAGGTGGTATAGACCTTGACCTCTTTGCGCGCTCCGCCCAGCAGACGCCAGACGGGTTCGTTATACCGCTTGCCGGCGATATCCCACAGGGCGCAATCGACGGCGGATATGGCATGAACGGCATGGCCGGTCTGCCCCCGCGGGGTCATGCGCCAAAACAGGTCTTCGGAAATGGCCTCGCGCGTCATAGCGTCTTTGCCCTTGAGATACGGCGCTGCAACATCGCGAATGGCTGCGACCACGATTGCGTCGTTGGTGATCGAAGTAAAACCGTGGCCGGTCAAACCGTCGGCCGTCTCCACTTCGGCCACCACGCCGCCCATGCGGATGGCTTTTTTGTAGGATCCGGCGCGATACTCACATGGAACCGACACTTCGGTTGCGGTGACGCGCGCAATACGGTTATCTCTCGCGCCGGGGGCCGAACCGGCGGTCTGTCCCTCAAGAGACTGCAGGAGTCCGCCACGCATCAGGCCGAAGGCGGCCAGGCTGCCGGCGCTCCGCAGAAATTGCCGCTTGTTCATGCTTGTCATTTGGATAAAGCCTGAGTTTATCTTAAATTGGTCAGGCGATTGTACCGATCGAGTTCGCCATAAAGCATCTGCAGCGTTTCGAGGGTTGCGTCGGGCGCGAGGGATTCCACTCGCCTTCGCTTCTCTTCGTGATCGCCGGCGAACTCCGCCAAGGGATTTTTCGCATCGAGCCGCGTGGCAGCTGCCACGCGCGCTTCGTCTTCGCCGCTCAGTTCGAGCCGGAAGTGCCGCGCGATCCTGCTGCAGATCGCCTGCGGCAACTCGCGGTAGTCGATGAACATCGCCTTCGGATCGTCGCGAATTGCCAGGGCCGCGCGCATGAAATTTTCGAGCACCCGCGCGCACCATTGCTGCCGGGAAAGCCCAACGATGTCCCGGGCTTCCATGCCGAGAATCGACGGCTCCATAGCCCCGGGGCTCGCATGAATGCCGGGTCTGAGCAACTGGGAAACCAGCACTTCGAGAGGATCGCGGTAAACGAAAATCCACGGCACATCCGGAAACACGGCTCCAAACAGGCGCAGGCTGCGGATATGCCACGAGTCGAGTTTGATGACGTAACGGGTCCCCGGCCTGCGCGCCTGCCCCAGCGCGGAGACAATCCATTCGAGCCATTCCGGCCGGTTCGCCTGCACGATCGCATCGAGCGGCGGCGGCTCCGACAGCATGAATATCGATTCCGCCGCCGCCAGGCTGCGCGAGATCAAAGTCGAGCCGCATCGGGAAAGGTGAAAAATGAAGCCGTCGGGGCGATGATCCGGTCCCGGCAGGAGCGGCATCTCCCGGCGAAACAGGTTCGTAAAAGGATCCCGCATGCGTTCGCGGACGTCGTCCTCGAAGAATGGTGCGGTGAAGCGGGCTTGAGGCGCGTAGATCCACGTTGCCCAGGGTTGAGATTGGCGAAACGAAATGGCGGTGGGAATCCATTCTTCGGTCGCGCTGCGCCCCGCGGCAGTCCCCGATCGCAGCGCCGCTTCGATATCGGCCTCGTTCAGATGGAATGCGCGTTGAGCGGCTTCGCGTTCCACCGTGCGCAGGAGTTCGCGGCGATCCGTAATGGCGCGGAGCTTTTCGCGCAGGAGTTCGTCGGCGAAGACGCAGTCGGCGAAGTCCTCGAAGCCTCGCGGCGGCAGATCGGAACGGGGAATATCTCCGTTCGCGGCGCATCCGGCGAAGACAGCGCGCACCCAATCGTCGACCACGGCGTCGATCACCAGATGCACGCGCGGCCGCGCGCCCCGATTGTTCACGCGATGTGGCAGGTTGACGTTCAGGTAATAACAGCCGCCTTCTTCGAGCAGCAGGCGCTCGCCGCAGACGTAGAACTCAACCCCGGAGCTGGTCTCGACAGGGATGTGAATACGAACCTCTCCGTCTTCGAAGGCGAGCGCGGGATCGGAATGCTCGCGGATGAACGACCCGGGCGCCAGGCTGAGGAGCCGTACCGATTTCAGCGGGCACTGAAATCTCCGGAGAATCTCGCGAAAATAAGCGCAGCGCCGGAGCAGGTCGGTATCCTGGTATTCCGATTGGCCGCTGTGCCCTGCGTGGAGATCGCTTGTAGCGCCGGCTGCGGAACGAAGGGCCACGCCGGTCCACTCGCCACCGAAATCGCTCTCGTTGTAGTGCGGCGACCATTCGGCGGCGTGGATCAGCGCAAGATCGTGTTGAAGCAGTGCCGGGTCGAAACGGAAAGGAAGTTTCAGACCCACGCCCGCAGCGGGTATCACGATGTCATTGTCGCCCGATCACCGTGCCAACTCCGCAAGACAGACGAACCGCTTAGTGCGGCGGTTGCGACTGCGATCGCGGAAGAACCCGGATGATGGCCATCATTCCAGCGTCTTCGTGGCCCAGGATATGGCAGTGGTACACGAAATCGCCGACGTCCGGACCGCGGAAGTCCATACGCACCGTGACGCTTGGATAGGGTCCCGTACCCGACCAGTAGGGCAACTGGATCATGTCGAGGTATTGGCCGTTGGAAACCGGAACGCCGTTCACCGCCATCAACAGAAAATGAATCTGATGCATGTGAAATTCGTGGTTTTCCAGCGCCTGGTTTTCAATGGTCCAATCTTCGACCGAGCCCTGCGTGGTCACGATGGCGGGCGGGTTATTCGGATCGAATAACTCCGGGTTCTGCCCTTGCACAGTTATGAAGAAGTTGGTTGGACTATCGGGATCGTCCGGATCGGATAGAACCTCGGAAAAATAGAGGTCGCGCGTGGCAGTGACCGGCGCCGTCGCGAGCCCGGCGAACCGCTGTGGGGTGGGTGGACCGGAGGTCGCGGGTACTGAAGTGGGCGGTTCGGCCGCATTACCACGCGCCTGGATCGTCGCTATGGGGCGTTGCGGGTCGTTGTCGCCATCCGGGCCCGTATCGATATTCAGCGTCAGGAACGTAGCGTTCTGCACGAGAGATGATGGGCCGGTCACGATAAATTCGGCGCGCGCCGCCGGAGCCAGGAGAATATCCGTTTCGGTGATCGTCGTTCCTTTTCCCGTACCATCCTGAGAACCGGTGGGTACGCCGTCGAGCGCGACCACCTGCAAAGGCTGCGGCGTCCCGTCGTACTGCAACTGAAGATCCAGAATGGTATCGGCGGAAGCGTTCACCACGCGCCAGAACTGCTTCTCCGACGGCCTCATCGGGATTACCACAGGCGTGAAATTCGGCGCCGGGACTGGAATGTAATTCAGCGAAATATCCCACGAAGGGATATTTCCGCCGGGGGTGGGATTGCCCGGAACCGGATTATCTCTGACGATCATCACCCGCTGCGGCATGCCGGCGACGGTGTGATTTACGTTTTCAATTCCCTCGACGATGATCGCGCCCGACGCGCCGCCAAGCACCGCCGCTTCCGCGATGCCATGAACGTGCGGGTGGTACCAATAGAGACCCGGGGGTTCGTCGAGCGGGAAATGCACGTCATATTCGAACGACTCGCCCGCGTTCACGAGGGTGGTAATCACCTCGTCCTGATGGCAGACAGGCGGTGTGTTCGTTCCGTGGTAGTGGATGTTGGCCGACGCGTTGTTCATGGTTACGGCGCCGCAGGTATTCGAAGGCGAACCCGTCATAATCATTCCGGCCATGGATTTCGCTGAACTCGAAGAAGTCGACGGTGGCAGGGCGTTCCGGAAATGAATGAGCAGCTGGTCGCCGGGATGGACGTGGAGAGTCGGCCCCTCGGCGCCGTCCGCATTCGTGAAGCAGTAGAGGGTATTTCCGTTGGAGTCGATTCGCGTCTGGTAAGTGAGATTCAGTTGAAGGACTCCGCCGGAACTGAAGAGCGCCTGAGGTTCGACGATGGTGCTCCCCGCCGCATAGCGTGGACACGGTTGTCCCGATTGAGACTGAGCCAGGACGGCGCGAGGGGCGAGGAAATACGCGGAAACACAAGCCAGCACCGCGTATGCGCGGAGTTTTTGCATAGTTCAGGTTAGCCCGACGACATGTTCCTATCAAAACTGAAAATGAGCTGAAAATAGTTGAGGGTACTGTACCGGTATCCAGACCAGGCTCTTCGTGTCGCAGGTGCGGCGCGCGAGCGAGGCGGCGCAAGTCGGCTTCGACGGCATCATTCCCTGGCGGGACAATATATAACGGGATGAGCCAGGTCGTTTCAGAGGCGGCGATTATTGGATTGATCTCGGACACGCATGGTCTTATGCGGCCGGAAGCCCTTGCCGCCCTGGCGGGCGTGGATCTGATCGTTCACGCGGGCGATGTGGGCAAGCCTCGGATTCTCGATCAACTGCGATCGATTGCGCCGGTCCTGGCCGTTCGCGGCAATGTGGACAAGGGCGATTGGGCGTTGCGGTTGCCGATGACGGCGGTGGTGGAAGTGGGACCGGCCTCGGCGCCCGCCGCCATCTATGTGCTGCACGACCTGCAGCAACTGGATCTCGATCCCGCCGCGGCGGGGCTGCATTTTGTCGTCAGCGGGCATTCGCATAAGCCCGGCCGGACGGAACGCGCCGGCGTGATCTACGTGAACCCGGGGAGCGCGGGGCCGAGACGTTTTCGATTGCCGATTACCCTGGCGCGGCTGAACTTGCGGCAATCTCCGTGGCAGGTCGAGTTCGTCGAGCTGGAAGCAACCTGATCGGCGCGTCAGTTCTCGGTGGGAACTTTCTCCGCTTTATCGATGATCAGAACGTCGAGCGGCGCTTTGTTCGCGACGAGCCTCAGACCCAGTTGCTTCTGGATCACGGCGACGAGGTTCGATCCGGCGGGTTCGCTGGCATTGGGAGATTGAGAGGTATCGCCGGGGCCTGATGCCATGCCGGGACCCGGGCCGCTGTCGGAAAACATCCTGCCGCCGAAATCGGGGGCGAACTCGAGAACGAAATCGTATCGAGCGGTCAGGCCGGTTTTGTCCACGACCGGCCGGTTCAGCTGGTTTCCGAGCATCGCCGCCAATTGGGTGAGGGTCTGCGCCTTACCCACCATGCGGGCGGTCGGACCGCTGGGGCCCATGGTCATCATCATGACAAGCCCGGGTTTGGTCAACTGCGGAACGCCATTCTTGTCAAGCTGGGGTGCGCCCGGGGGTGCGCCTCCAGGTTGTGGCCCGCCTGGACCTCTGGCAATGAAGCCTCCGCCGGCGCCAGCGCCCGGTGGGGGTCCGCCCGGTGGTGGTCCAATCGGCAGCGGCGGCAAATCCGGGGAAGAGTCGTCCCCGGCGATTTTGGCATCGAGAGTGGTCTCCTTCAATTTGACGCCCCCTTTGGCTGCCACCATTTCCTCTACCTGGAAGACCTTCGACTGGCGATGCAGCACAACGCCGAAGCGCTCCGCGAGGAGGTTCTGCCACATCACGTTGACCTGTTCTTTCGTAGCGCCGGGCGAGACTTTGGCGACGATATCGAAGCGTTCGGTGTCGAGCCAGTCGGGCCCGTTGATCTGGTAGGCCTTGACATCGTAGGCCGTGCCCAGAATGGCTTTGAGCGAAGCGCCCGACCAGGTGATGCGTCCAGGATCGTCCGTGCCCGGACCGCCGCGCCGGCCGAACATAACCATGCCGCGCCCGCCGGGTTGCGGCAGCTCCGCCTTTTTGATCGATGCGACCTCGAAGGTGGGGCTGCCGTTGGGTTGCCCGAAGGCGCAGGACGCCAGAATCAGACTGCCGGTCAGGAGGAGCGGTTTCGCCATTGCACGTGTAGACGAGCGGGAACGAAAAAGGGTTGACTTGAAATTCGATTGCATAGCGTCGGCTGAAAGCTCTCCTTCATCGTCAATCAGGGCGGCGTGGTTTACGAGCCGGCGTAGTTTATGAAGGATCCGGGGAAACCGGTGTCGAATCCTGTGGCTCCATTGACATCCTTCAATCCGGGCAAGAGCTGGGCTCCGGTCGAGCAATGATCAACGAGCGCGGACCCTGCAGCGTTTCAGCTGAGCACGCGGATCGTCTCGGCGAGTATCGCGTCCGAAATATCGACGCGGATGCTCCCGGCCCGTGCGTGGCCGATGATCCCAGTCGCCGAGATGCCGAAATGCAAAGCTCCGATATACACGCTGGTATCGAGCCTGGCACTGATCGCTGACTGGTGGGCCTAATGGCTGCGTTGTTCAGCGCCGAATTCGGCAATAAAGCCGGTCGATGTCGGACTCATTGACACCGAGCGCCTTCGCCCGCTCCGCGCCATAGCTCAGCAGCTTCCCCACGAACGCTCTTCGACAACAATTCAAACCACGATTCACGGCTCCAAAGGCCGCTGAGAATCGACATCGCGCGGCAGGAGCCGGTAGTGGACCGCCCGTCGCTATTGAATCCGGGCCTGCTCAGCCCATAGCGGAGAGATGAGTCGTGTTGAGGATCCGAAAACTTTTTGGCGACGGGTGATGGCATCTGCGACGGCTCGTCGCTTACCTCAGTGAGGAACGACGAAAACATGATCTCAACCAGGGCGGAACATTTCCCGAAGGCGAAATTGCCTGTTCCGGGCTCTTCAGCAGCTTCACGCTGTCCTCAACGGCGGCCGACTTCGCGGTGGACAACATCACTGCCCAAGCGACGATGACGCCGGAAACGGGCACTCTTCCCACGTGGGCGATTGCGCTTATTGCGGCCGGCTTGCCGGCGATCCGCGCAAACGCTCCCAGTAAAAACTTCCAATAACCAATTCAGGAGAAATGAAGATGACAAATCAAAAGAGATTCATCCGTGCGTGCTTAGTGAGTGCGATCACGTTGACGGCCAGTTACCATGTTCAGGCACAGGATCTGACTACGGTGTTGCCGTTAAGCCCAACCGTTTCGACGCAACAGGGGACGGGCGAGTTCAATCCATACGGAGTAGCCTTTGTCCCGAAGACGGTACCGACATCGGGTGTGCTGCAGCCGGGAGACCTGCTGGTTTCAAATTTCAACGACAACAATAACCTCGATGGACTCGGCACCACGATCGTCCTTGTGACCCCGGCAGGGCAGGCGTCGGTGTTCTTCAGAGATAACGGACAGGAGCCTGGATTGACGGCAGCGCTGGGCGTGCTGTCGAACGGTGTGGTGATAGTGGGCAACGTCGGGTCATACGACGGCACGCCGGCCACCATCCGACCCGGTGTGCTGCGATTCCTCTCGTCAAATGGTAGCTTGCTGGCGACCATTTCGAATTCAAACCTGTTGCGGGCGCCCTGGGGGCTAACCGTCTACGACACAGGCAACGGGATATCGGGAACGGCGATGATTTTCGTATCGGACGCGTTGAACGGTTCGGTTCTGAGGATTGTGGTTCAGTATGCGTCGGGGAGTTTGTCTATCGCGTCCACGACGGTGATTTCTACCGGGCTGCAGCATCGTGAGGATCCCGCGGCATTTCTGGTGGGGCCCGGGGGCCTGGCCTACGACCATGCCAACGATACGCTCTATCTGGTAGACGGCGACAGCAACGCAATTTACTCCATCGCGAATGCGTCGACCTTGACCAGCGCAGTCTGTCGCAACCGTGGTGTTGACCGACCTTGAGCATCTGCATGGACCGCAGGGACTGGTGATGCTGCCAAATGGTCATTTCCTGGTGACTAACAGTGACTCGACTAACCTCGATTCTACCCAGCCCAGTGAAATAGTTGAATACAGTTCGGGTTTCCAATTCCTGAGCGAATCGCCGCTTGACCTAAACAATGGCGCCGCGTTCGGCGTGGGAACGGCAAATCTGTCGTGGGGCAGTTTCAAGATCGCAGCGGTGGATGATTTCACCAATACCGTCACAATCTGGACGGCGGTGGCGCAGTAAGGGCCAGCCCACGAGCTGATCTGACGGGGCGAAGCGCCGGCGGAATTGCTGCCGGCGCTTCTTCGCTTTTTGGCGGATCTGTTCGAACGCGGACGTGCCTTTGACCCAAAATTACGACTGGTAGTGAAAACGGGGCACGTCAGGGCCATGACCTGTTCCGAATGACGGCCGTCGTTCACCGGAACATGCGTGTGTCAAATTCAAACGGTATGGGATCAAGAAACATGATCGTGGAGAAATCGGGGTGCATCGGATTCAGCAAAATGTTCAATTCTCCGCGAATCGCCGCAGACGGGACGAGCAACGCCGCGCTCTTTCCGCCGCGAATCCAATCGTCACCGAATGCGCGCAAGGATTCGTCTCGGGTTTCGTGCCAACCTGCTGGCAGCATCTTCAACTCAATGCCGGCAACCTCAAGCGCGTGAGGGATCTCGCCTTCAATCGAAACCAGATTGTCCTCGCTTACGATGAAGTCAGACTTGGCGGTTGCAGCGCATTCGAGGATGCGGTCGTCGTCGGGATCTTCTTTGATTACGTGTAGGGTTTCTGTCGGGGATACGTGATTACCGAGCGCCAGCAGCTTTTCCCGCGCATTCTGGAGCGAATACCCGTCCCACCGGAACTTATCGCGCAGCACACGGTTCGTCTCGGCCACTATCGCGTCCGAGATGTCGATGCGGATGTTCCGGGCTCGCGCGTGGCCGAGGATTACGGCCGCCGAGCCACCGAAGTGCAGCGCCCTGATATAAACGCTGGTATCGAGCGTGGCGCTGATCACTGGTGGGTTAGGCTAATGGCTCAGCTGCTCAGCTCTGGACTCGGCTATAAGCCGGTCGACGTCGGACTCTTCGACACCGAGTGCCTTCGCCCGCTCCGCGCCGTAGCTCAGCAGCTTCGCCCACGAACGTTCTTCTACATACCGTTTCACGGCATCGGTGAGCACTTCATCCACGCTGCGGTGCTCGGCCTGCGCCGCGTTCTGGATTTCCGCCAGCAGCGGCTCAGGAAGTGAGATATTGTTTGCTGCACCCATGGCCTCTCCATTCTATCGCCTCCGGAGATTGCGAGCATTTTCCTCGCCTTGCGGGTGCGGTTCTCCGCGCATGATTGAAGAGAAGACACCATCCCTAAGCCTGCCGGCTTAGGGTTCGCGGTGTCTGCGCTGACGCACGCTTGTTCGGCCGCTGTTCGGTGCGTGTCCGGTCTTTGTTCGGTCCGTGGGTGATCCATCTGCAAGTTTCAGCCGATTCCGCCCTGAAGATTCGGTGTTCTTCTTCACCAGGATTGCAGCGCCGAACATTGGTCGAACACTCGGCGCAGTTTGTCCCACGGCCGAAGTTCCTGACCGCTCACTCGTTGCGAGTGAAAAAACACCGGCTCGTTCGACAATCCCTTGATGTTCCACTACCCGATCTTCGTTGCCCCTTCGCACCGGTCCGGGCGGTCGGGTCGTCGCAGAACGTTGCAACTTGTTGCAGATTGCCGCGAGGCTCAGAAACTCTCGCAATCTGTCGCAGACAGTTGCAAAACGCCGCGACCGTGCGCCATTGAACGCTTCGCCTAAAAATATGTCCAAAATCCGTTTACTGAGCCCTTTATATGCAGGCTCGCGAAATCCGCGCAGCCAGGTGTTGGGATTGGCTAAACGCACGCCCGTCGCTCAGATCGATAAATATTCCTCCGACGAACAGGCGAAGCGTGCGAATTCTCGTAACGACTCAGTGCTCGAATTTTGGCAGCGCCAGTCGGGAAAGAAACTCAGCTTGCCCACCGCTCAAGAAATGCAATCTAACGTAGAAGGTCTCATAGGTTTGCTGGCGCAATGGGACCAGGAGGATTGTGCGAAGCCCAATTCCGCTGATAGACTTCGAGAACAACATGTCTCCGCAAAAGGCTAATCGCCGTGACTGCCGGACTGCTGTGATGTATGCCCGCGTCTCTCCCCAGGAGCAGGCGAAGGAAGGCTTCTCAATCCCCGCGCAGGACAAGTTACTCCGCAACTATGCAGAGGACCACCATCTGGAAATCTGCGCTGGGTTCATACATCGAAACAGCGAAGCGCGCCGGAAGAACGGGCTTCGACGCAATGGTCGGCTACCGCCGACAGGCTCGAAGCCCACTTCCTTCGTCATGCCGGGCGGCACTGATCCGGCCTGCCTTCTGCTTGAGCGCGGCCTGATACCAACGGGATTTGACGCCGTTGCAGGCACGAACGTAGAGCGCATCGCCGACGGCCACTGACCAAATCCACGTCGGTGTGCCATAGGTTTTACCGTCGTCGCGGAAGGGAGAGATGTGCAAGTCGTCGGCTTCGGCGATCTTGCGGAGTTCGTCTTTTTCCCATGATGCCATTTGTGACTGTCGATTCAGCTGGTTTTCTTAGCGTATGGTGTAGCCGCCATCCACGACCAGGGCGTGACCAACCACAAGGCTTGCGAATGGGCTGCAAAGCCAAACAACGGCATTGGCGATTTCTTCGGGGCGACCAAATCGGCCAATAGCGACCTCCTTCAGCATGGCGTTGAGCGCCTCGGTCTGACCACCAGCCATCATTTGCTCGGCCATCGGCGTCAGGATAAGGCCAGGACAAACAGCATTGATACGAATACCCTTTGCGGCGTATTCCAGAGCCGCGCTTTTTGTGAGACCGATCACGCCATGTTTGGAGGCCTGATAGGTGCCGCGCCGGGGTGAGCCCGTAATTCCTCCGATCGACGAGCAGTTAACGATGGCTCCGCTCCCCTGCTTTCGCATCTGGCGCAGCTCGAACTTCATGCAGCTCCATACGCCGCGAAGGTTGATGCCAATAACGCGGTCGAAATCCTCGCGGGTGGCATCAGCAGCCTCCGCAATTATGTTCTGAACGCCCGCATTGTTATAGGCCGCATCCAGTCGTCCGAAAGCGGCGACAGCCTGTTCAACCATCGCTTCCACCTGGGCGTCGTCGGCCACGTCGCATTTGACAGCGAGTACCTTATGACCCCTGGCAGCAAGGCCTTCGGCCGCAGAGCGGACGGCGTCTTCGTTACAATCGGCCAGTACGACCGAAGCGCCGCATTCAGCGAAGGCCTCCGCCGTCGCGAGTCCCAGTCCTGACGCCGCTCCTGTAACCAGGGCAACCTTGTTTTTAAAGGATATGTTCATTGGCATTCCTGCTTCGTTGTGTTTCACATCGCTCCTTGCCGAGGCGCAGCGTGAGGCACCTTAGGGACGCAAGAGCGTCTTGATCGCGCGGCGCTCATCCATCGCGCGATAGCCCTCGGCAACCTGATCCAGCGGCAGCACCAGGTCGAAGACCTTGCCGGGATTGATCGCGCCATTCAGAACGAGATCGATCAGTTTGGGGAGAAAGCGCCGGACCGGGGCGGGGCCGCCGTGAAGGTGAACGAGATCGAAGAACAGTTGCTGTCCGTCGAGTTCAACGCCATGCGGGACGCCGACGTATCCGATATGCCCGCCGGGCCGCGTGGACTTGATGGCTTGCATCATCGACTCCTGGGTGCCGACGCACTCCAGCACGGAGTCGGCGCCGATCCCTTTGGTCATGTCCGTCACGCGGGCCACGGCCTCGTCACCGCGTTCCGCCACGATGTCCGTTGCGCCGAATTCGCGCGCCAGCTCCTGGCGTTTGTCGTGACGGCTCATGGCGATGATGCGGCTGGCTCCCATCTGCTCGGCCGAGAGCACGCCGAGCAGGCCGACGGCGCCATCGCCGACGACAACCACGGTGCCTCCCGGCTTTACATTGGCCGCGTCCGCGGCGAACCAGCCGGTGCCGAGAACGTCCGAGCAAGCAAGCAGGCTCGGCACGAGATCTGGTGAGGGCGTGCCGCCCGGCGTGGGTACAAGGGTTCCGTCGGCATTCGGCACGCGAAGAAACGGCGCCTGCGCACGCAACATGAACTCGCGATGGACGCAGCCGGATTGATATCCATACTGGCAATTGGGGCAGGTGTTGTCGGAGGTCGCGAAGGAGCCGACCACGAATTGCCCCGGCTTGATGGATTTGACGGCGCTGCCGACTTCCTCGACGATGCCGCAGTACTCATGTCCCATGTGTGTTGGTCCGTCGATGGGTTGTAAGCCGCGATACGGCCACAGGTCCGACCCGCAAACGCAGGTCGCCGCGAGGCGGAGGATCGCGTCGGTGGGTTGCATAATCCTGGGGTCATCCCGATGTTCAAACCGGATATCCTTTGGTCCGTAGAGAACTGCGCCTTTCATGGTTCTATCCTGCCTTTCATATGTTCCGTAAAACTTTCACATCTCGTAGTCGGGCTTCTTATAGAGCTTGTCCCACTTGTCCGTGATATCCGGCTTGTAGACTTTTTCTTTCCAGTCCTTCGAGCTGATTTCCTCGAAGCCGACCGAGACGGATTCCTCGCCATAGTTGAGGACGTCCATGACGTCTTTGGCGATTTTGTCAGCGAGACGGGTTTTCTGCTGTTCTGATTTTCCGGGCCAAAGCTTGACGATGACGTGGGGCATGCTGTTTTCCTATTGCTGGTCAGCGGCCGGTCAGGCCGGCCTGGGTCGCGGGGTAACGGTCTCCCTGCACGCTGATCTTTGAGACCTCGTCCTCGATATCCCGAAGATCGTGCCGGGTAAGTTCGATGGCGGCCGCGCCGATATTCTCGTCGAGGCGATTCGGCTTTGTGGTTCCAGGGATAGGAACAATCCATGACTTCCGGGCCAGCAGCCAGGCGAGCGCGATTTGCGCGGGTGTCGCTGACTTCTTCTGTCCGATCTCTTCCAGAAGACGGACCAAAGGCTGATTCGCCTTCAGCGCCTCCGGCGTGAACCGCGGCAAGGTAGTGCGATTGTCGTTGCCGCCGAACGTCGTGGTTTCGTCCATCTTGCCGGTGAGAAAGCCCCTGCCCAAAGGGCTGAACGGAACAAAGCCGATGCCCAGCTCCTCGCAGGCCGGTAATACTTCCGCTTCGGGCTCGCGCCACCAGAGTGAATATTCGCTCTGGACAGCCGCGACAGGCTGGACAGCGTGCGCGCGGCGGATGGTTGAAGCGCCTGCCTCGCTTAATCCGAAATGCCTGACCTTGCCTTGCTCGATGAGTTCCTTTACCGCTCCCGCGACATCCTCGATAGGGACATTGGGGTCGACGCGGTGCTGATAGAAGAGTTCAATGGCCTCAACCCGTAACCGTTTCAGCGACTCCTCGGCGACTTGCCGGATGCGTTCGGGCCGGCTATTGGGCGCGCCCGTTCCGCCGGGGCCAAGGTCGAAGCCAAACTTGGTGGCGATGACGATGCCCTTCCTGACGGGCGCGAGCGCCTCGCCGACAAGCTCCTCGTTGGTGAAAGGGCCGTAGACCTCGGCGGTGTCGAAGAACGTGACGCCGCGCTCGACCGCGGCGCGGACCAGCGCGATCATCTCTTTCCTGTCCGGAGCCGGGCCACGGTGATAATTCAGGCCCATGCAGCCAAGGCCGATTGCCGAGACTTCGAGGCCGCTCTTTCCAAGTTTGCGTTTCTGCATGGCACTCTCCCTACTTTCCGGCTTCGTCGAATATCTTTTGAGCAATCGGCAGCGCCGTATTCGCGGTCGGCCAGCCCGAGTAAAAGGCCAGATGCGTGATGACCTCGATCAGCTCGTCGCGGCTGACACCGTTCTCCATAGCCTTCTTCAGGTGAAACGGCAACTCGTTCGTCCGGTATAGAGAGATGAGGCTCGCGACGGTAACCAGGCTGCGATCGCGCGGCGACAGCCCCGGCCGCTCCCATACTTCGCCGAACAGCACCTTGTCGGTAATTTCCGCGAGCGCGGGTGCGATGTGACCGAAGGACTTGCGGGCAACGTTTGGTTCTTCTGACATAATCTCCGTTCCTTCCTATTTGTTTTGCGGACCGGCAAGATATTGCTCGTCCGTGACCTTTTCCATCCATTCCACGTTCTTACCGTTGAGCTGCTCCGTAATGGCGATATGCGCCATTGCTGTGGTGGGCGTCGCGCCATGCCAGTGCCTGTGGTTCGGCGGGCACCAGATCACGTCGCCCGCGCGGATTTCGACAATGGGTTCACCCTCGCACTGAGTCCAGCCGACGCCTTGCGTGACGATCAGGGTTTGACCCAAGGGATGGGTGTGCCAGGCCGACCGCGCGCCGGGCTCGAAGGTCACGAGGCCGGCGGTGACGCGGGACGGCTCCGGCGCCTGGACAATGGGGTCGATCCGCACCGTCCCGGTGAAGTATTGCTCAGGCCCCTTTTGGGACGGTCGTGACCCGTTGCGATTGATTTCCATGTCGAACTCCTTACCTAGGTTCTTTGGTTTGCGTTTTTTGCATAACATCCATCGATTGCCTTCAGGCAATCTCCTGATTAGCTGTCGGCGCCTGCAGAGTAGCGGGCGCGCATAGCATCGAGATCCTCGCGCACGCGCTGCGGTTCCTCCGCCAGCGCCATGTTCGCCATGTCATGCACCCCGTCCAGCGTGTCTTGCGGGTCCGCATCGAGAGGCGCGAACAGCTTGTCGAAATCCTCCTGCGCCGGGCCTTTGCTCGGCGATGAGTTCGAAGGTCTTGCGCAGCGCCTGAGAGGAGGTGAGGCTGTGGACGAGGACCTGTGCGATCTGACGGCGCGCCACAACCCCGTCGCTGCTATCGCCTGTCTGCCGTTTATCTCCCTGGAGGAGGACGAGACGGTGCTGGTTCGGAGCATTATAGTCAAACCAGCCGGGCCGGACGATCGTGTACGGCATTCCGCTCGCGCGCACAAGCCTTTCAGAGCGCCGCTTCCAGTCATGCGCCTCGGTCTTGCGGTTATAGTCACCCATGCGATTGGTGACGCCGATTGAGGTCATGAGCGCAAGGCGCACAGTCCGGGAGCCCAGGGCTTGCAGGACATTGCGCACGCCGCCGTAGTCGATGCTCTCCGCTCCGGCCTTGCCCGCGCCGTCGGAGCCAAGGGTGAATACGACCGCGTCCACGCCGTCAACCGCCGGGGAGAGCGTGTCCGGCAGGGTTACGTCACCAATGACCACCTGCACGTCACGCGGAAGCTGATTCTTGTTGCTTGGTCTTGCGCACGAGAGCCCGAACGGCGTGGCCCTGCCGGAGCGCTTCATCAACGACGAGGCTTCCGATCGAGCCCGTGGCGCCGACAACCAGTACTGTCATTTTGCTCGTGTCCATGATTCTCTGCTCCTGCGCGGCATTGGGCCTGTCTTCCATCATTTCGGTTTCAGGTCGCCGAACCAATATGCGGCGGTAACTCCGCCATCGATCAGGAAGTCGCTGCCGGTGATGAAAGCGCCGTCAGGTCCCATGAGGAGTGCGGCCACGGTTCCCACTTCATCGGGAGTGCCCGCGCGTCCTGCGGCGGAGAGTTCGATCATGCGCCGGTAGCCCGGTCCCCGTGGCCCTGTCAGCTCATCCTTCGCAAGCGGAGTAATAATGATCCCGGGGCTGATCGTATTGACGCGCGCGCCGCGCTTGCCCCAGCGCACAGCTTCGGCCATGACGCGCAATGAATTCCCGCGCTTTGCGAGCTGGTAAGCGTTGAAGGAATCCTTCACCTTATCGGGCTGCAGGAATGGCAGACGGAGCAGTTCTTCCACCGGCGTCGTCGCGAGCGCCTCGTTCTGTTCGACCGACAGCGGCGGCAGGCGGTGACCGGATTGGGACGCGATCACGACGCCAGAGCCTCCCTTTGCGATGACCTTCCCGAATTCCTCCAGCAGAATCGCTGTTCCATAAAGATCGACCTTCAGGATTGTTTCAGGCGAGGCCTGCGTCGGCGAGACTCCGGCAGCTTGAATAAGGCCGAATACCTCTCCGATCGACGTGGCCTTTTGAACGAGAGCTTCGATCGAGGCGCGCGACGATACGTCTACTGTCGCGGTACTGACATCGAAACCCGCCTCGCTCAGGGTTTTCGCCGCCGTAGCGGCATTCTCCTGCCGCAAATCGGCCAGCAGGATATGTTTGCCCGAGCCGACGCGTCGCGCGATGGCCTGTCCGATCGATCCTGCGCCCACGAGCACTATTACACTGGTCATCTCAATCCTCCATTCAATTTTCTGTTTCGTTTGTTAGCGCCCGACCAGCTTCTGGAGATGAGCGGGATAGCGCTCGCCTTCAATCGTGATCTGCGACAGGGCGTCCTCGATTTTCTTCAGATCATCGGTGCCGAGAGACAGTTTTGCCGCGCCGATGTTTTCCTCAAGCCTGTGCAGCTTGGTCGTGCCGGGGATGGGCACGATCCAGGGTTTCTGCGCCAGAAGCCATGCGAGGGCGACCTGCGCGGGAGTTGCGCTCTTACGCGCCGCGAGTTTCCCGAGCAAATCGACCAGCGCCTGGTTCGCTTTGCGGGCTTCCGCCGAAAAGCGCGGAACGATATTGCGGAAATCGCTTCTTGTCGAAGGTCGTGCTTTCGTCGATCTTGCCCGTCAGAAACCCTTTGCCGAGCGGGCTAAAAGGGACGAAGCCGATGCCGAGTTCTTCGAGCACCGGTAAAATCTCGTCTTCCGGCTCCCGCCACCACATCGAGTACTCGCTCTGCAACGCCGCCACGGGCTGTACCGCATGTGCGCGGCGAATGGATTCAACACCTGCTTCCGACAAGCCAAAATGCCGAACCTTGCCTTGGGCGATCAGTTCCTTGACAGTGCCGGCGACATCCTCCATCGGCACACTGGGATCGACCCGGTGCTGATAGAACAAATCGATGCGGTCCGTCTTGAGACGCTTGAGTGACGCGTCGGCGACTTCGCGGATGCGTTCCGGCCTGCTATCGACGCCCTCCGAAGTGGTGCCGTTCTTGAAGCCGAACTTGGTTGCGATGACGACCTGGTCGCGCATCGGGGCGAGCGCTTCGCCGAGCAGTTCCTCGTTCTTGAAAGGGCCGTAAGCTTCGGCTGTGTCGAAGAAAGTGACGCCCTGCTCGAAGGCAGCGCGGATCAGCTTGATGCCGGCGTCCTTCTCAACCGAAGGGCCATATCCGAAGCTCAGTCCCATGCAGCCCAAGCCGATGGCCGAGACTTCGAGGCCGCTTTTTCCAAGATTCCGTTTTTTCATAATTTCTCTCCTTTGCATTGGCCTGACCACTGGCCTTGTTTAACTCTTTGAGGCCGCAGGGCCCCTTGACGGACATCATCAAACGCTTGTTTCCGCTTGCCTGACTGCTACCCTCTCACGGCTGCCTCTTTCTTCCTGCCCACAATTCCAAGGTATGCCCATTCAGTGGTTTTGAGTAGACTGAATAAAAGACAAAGGCTTATGAACAGGATTCATCAATGGTCCGCAGCGATCTCGACATCCTCGGCGCTTTTTTGATTGCAGCGGAGGAGCGCAGTTTTACGAACGCCGCCAAACGGTTAGGCGTGTCGCCCTCCGCCGTGAGCCATGCCATCCGGGGACTCGAAGAGAGTCTGGGCGTCCGCTTATTGTCGCGGACGACGCGCAACGTCGCGCCCACCGAAGCCGGACAGGAGTTGCTCGTCCGGCTTCGGCCTGCCTTCACGGATATCGAGGATGCGCTCGACAAGCTCTCCGGCTTACGAGACAAGCCGGTCGGCCGCGTCCGGCTGGTGACGCCGCGGCTTGCCGCCATGATGGTGATTGCACCCAGGATGAAAAGCTTTGCGCATGACTACCCGGATATTGTGCTCGACGTCACGACGGATGAGAGTCCGATGGATATCGTCGCGGGCGGCTTCGACGCCGGCATTCACTTTGGCGAGTACATCCAGAAGGACATGATTGCGGTCCGCGTCTCCGGCGACCAGCGCGCGGCGATCGTCGGATCTGCCACCTATTTCAAATCCAATCCAAGGCCGAAGACGCCGCGCGACCTGACGAGCCACCGCTGCATCAACTACCGCCACGGCGCTGGCGGCTCCCCGGCATGGATTCGAAACCACGTGAACTTGACAAGATTTTGAGGGCTCGCAAGTTATTGATTCTAAAAACTCGCTGAACTCGTCAAAAGCCTCAAAAGCAGGTTTCTGGTACAAACTCGGTACAAAAACATTTTCAGCAAGAGAGCCCAGGTGGATGCGGAAAGGTTCGAAGGTCCCATGCATTTCGTTTCCGGTCCACTTTGCGAGCGTCGGCTAGCCGACATGACGGTTGATCAACTGTAACAAGGGGCACTGTTCCGCATTGCTGTTCACTTAGAATTGGCAGGAGAGGATTCTTCCCATGCGCATGATTGTTGTGGCCGTGGTAATTGCGATGCTTGCCTCGCCGACAGCGCACAGCGCCGAACCCGCCTCCTTTAGTCCAGCAGCTCTCGTCTCCCACCAAACGACCGGAAACCACGCGGAGTTCTTTATCGCAGTGTTCCCTCCTGCGGGGAAGGAGTTTGAGATTTCGCTTCCCTTGATACCCCGATGGTTCGCATATGGACCGAGCGGGCGGTCGGTCTACGCGACAGCGCTCAAGGAAACTGGGCCGAGGTCATTTACAGATGAGCCGGGCATGTTCAAGATCGAACTGGACCCGGTGCGTTTCAATATCATCCGGGGCCTGGACGCCTTCGGCTCAATCGGCCCGTTCGCCGTTTCGCGGGACGAGGACTTAGTCGTCTCCGGGGGCTTCAAGGGTAATAGCTATCCGGCGAACAGTTGTGGAGTGTATGAAATTCACCTGCCCGCCGGAGACATCCACGCCGCCATCGAAACTTCGGATTGTCGAGCGGGATCGCCGTGGCGCGTGCTCAGTCTCTCTCCTGAGAAAACGGAAGCGCTGATCTCTGCGAACCGTAGTCTCGCGCTGCTGGACCTGGCGAAAGGCTCCATCACAAAGCTCGAGGGGCAGCTTTCGAAAGGATCGTTCTCGCCGGATGGCAAGTGGATCGCCGCGATACAGATCAATAATCCGAACTCGCCGAGGACCATCCTGATTGATCGAAGCGACTTACTAACAGGATGTAACTGAACGAAGTAAATAAACACAAAACACGAACATGGCACAATCCGATCGCTTTGCCGCCGGCCGCGTTGATGTGTCCGACCATCTGCTTATTGATGGATCCGGCGAGCACCATTTCGACGATCTCGAGCGTCTTTGCGTCGGTGATGCGCAGCCCGGCCGCGTATTGCGATTGCACGCCGACCTGTTTGAGCATGGCTTCGATCTGCGGACCGCCGCCATGAACGACGACGGGATTGATCGCGGTTTGCTCGAGCAGCACGATGTCGCGGGCGAATTCGCGCGCCAGATGTTCGGCGCCCATGGCATGGCCGCCGTATTTGACGACGACGATTTCCTCGTCGTAGCGCTGCATATAGGGCAAGGCTTCCGACGAGGATACGGGCTTTCACCTCGGGGCTTACGGGGTCGCTTTGGCTCATGGACAGGTCTTCCCGGCGTGCGCGGCGCAGCTGCCGCGGATTTGTAGGAACTTCAAATCCACCGCACTAGTAGCCGTGCGATGGCTTGACGACAATGTGATTCAGGCGACGCGCTCCGCAACAAGCCGTGCGATCGCGGCGCGCAATTGCGCGATGCCGGCGCCGCTTTTCGTCGAAGTCGCGATCAAATCGGGGAATGCCGCAGGCCTGTGGCGGATCGCCGACTTAGTCGCCTCAATCCGCTCGGCCAACTCTTCCGCGCCGATCTGATCGCACTTGGTGAGAACGATTTCGTGGCTGACGGCGGCCTTCCCGAGCGTATCGAGAATTGCCTCGTCAACAGCCTTCAGTCCATGGCGCGCATCGACCAAGCACGTAGACCCGTGCCAATGCCGCTCGTCCATGCAGGTAATTCGCAATGAGACTAGTCCAGGCGGCGACTTTGCTCTTGGCCGCTGCCGCATAGCCGTATCCCGGCATATCGACCAGCGTGAGCGAATTCGGCCCCGCGAAGAATATCAATTCCTGGGTACGGCCGGGCGTGTTGGAGGTGCGCGCCAGCCCCCGGCGACCGGTAAGCGCATTGATGAGCGACGACTTGCCGACATTGGATCGCCCGGCGAAAGCGATTTCGGGTCCGGTCATCGGCGGCAGCGAGGCGG
Organism: Terriglobia bacterium; assembly: GCA_963788485.1. Taxonomy (GTDB): domain Bacteria; phylum Acidobacteriota; class Terriglobia; order Bryobacterales; family Bryobacteraceae; genus BOG-234. Next base: position 10,239 of record CAWBIS010000195.1, on the reverse strand, counting down.
GCGAGCTTGCGGCCGAGAGAAAGCCCCATTGCCCGGCAAACAGCAGGCGGCCGGCTTCGATCTCGGCAGCGGAAAAGTTGTCCGCGTGGCTGACGGATGTCATGCCGCTGCTGTTGTTTGGAACCAAAGCGTCCGCATCCGGTTGCCAAACCGTCGGGATAGCTGCGGCGCGCGCCAATTGCTGCAATGCCGCTGTACCGCGGAGAGCAGCATGGACGATTGGTCAAGCGTGCGCCTTTGCGACATCGTGAACCTTATCCTCAGCGGCGTTCTCTTCTTTTCGCCTTGGCTGTTCGATCTGTCTTCCGGCGCGCAATGGCAGACCGCATCGATCGTCGGCATCGTTATCGCGGTGCTGTCGATTGCGGCACTCGCGGCATTCGCGGTCTGGGAGGAATGGTTCATTCTGATCGCCGGCCTGGCGCTGATCGTATCGCCCTGGCTGCTTAGGTTCCAGAACAGTGACGCCATGAGTGTCGACGTCATTATAGGCATTATCGTCGCGACGCTTGCGGCGTTCGAGGTCTGTCTCACGCGCGATCGTGAGCCATGGGTAACCGCGCGCCTATAAGCGACGGCTACGGCACAATTCTCAAATAAAAAGGGGACCTGGCGTCCCCTTTGGCCGGCCGAGGCCGGATTTGCACAGGGCTGTCGCGGTTTAGGCCCTGTCGCGACTTAGGCGGCCGCCTCGCCGGCGCGGTCCTGCCATTTGATCGGCGTAGGGGCATAGGCCGGGTTCTTGCCAATGCCCTGGTAGCGCACAGCGGCCGCTACCGCCGAAATCCCAATCTGCCGATACCGGCCGTCAAGCGTGGTATTTTCGCTGGTATTTTCCTCGGAAATTCTGGGCGCGCCGTACGTTTGGGCAGCTTTCGCGGTCGGTTTCTTGGCCAATTCGGCAGTCACATTCGTCATTCTGGAACCCCATTCCCTTTTGCTGTCGGCGATGGTCAAATTCTGAGCGCGTAGTGCGGCGGAAATGGGCGACAAATCGTGCGTTGCCGTGACATTTCAGACCGCAAGCGCGCGATTACGTGCACTCGTTGTGGTAAACCCTCGATTAATTTGTCGGAGCCATAGTAGGCTTGCGTCGCGGGATTGGTGCCGAGCCAATGGCCACTTATCCATAGCGATCCACGTCACTGCGGCATTCCTGCAACACCCGGCATCGACTTTCGGCCGTGGCGCTGTAACGACTGGCATGCGGGCGACGGTTTCGGTATTGGGATTCCATATTATCCTCGGCCGGGGCGGCGCAGGGCGGACGGAGCAGTGGACTGGTCATGATCGCGCGTACAATTGCTTTTCTGATCATGGGCTTGGCGTTGGGCGGCTGCATGCAGGAAACGCTGGAGCCGGCGACCCAGGTCGGCTGGAATGCCCGCGACAAGCAGCTGATGTCGAATCTGCCCTATGCGCAGGCTGCGATACCAGAGCCGTACAAGCGGCACATCGTCGACTACACCCGCAAGGAAGCGCCCGGCACCATCGTTGTCGATAGCGACAATAAATTCCTCTATTACGTGCTGCCGAAGGGCCAAGCCATTCGCTACGGCATCGCCGTCGGCGAAGAAGCGCAAGCCTGGAGCGGGATCGCCAAAGTCGGCCGTATGGAAGAGTGGCCGGCATGGACGCCGACCCCCGGCGAACAGCAGCGTCTTGGGCCGTTACCGGCCTTCGTGACCGGCGGACCGCACAATCCGATGGGCGCGCGCGGCATGTATCTGTATTCCAACTTCGGGGCGATCAGTCCCCGAACATCATTTCATTAAGCATCCCATCATGGAAAAGGTGCTCGCCAATCGATGAGTTTCTTGTCCAACAAGGCACGTTATACGTTCGCGGAATATGCCTGTGCCCACGGCAGAATTTCGAGCGGCACCAGTTTCAATTCCATGAGAATAGCTTTCAGCAATTGGGTGATCCGCTATCGGCCCTGAAAGTTCATGGCGGATGAACACGGATAAATCTCTTGATTTGTTTATCCGTGTTCATCCGCGGCTATACTTCTTCCTACGCCTTTCCGATGCCCCAACCTTTGCGCCACGCCGAGAGTGGATTTAATTCGCACGCCGTTTCGCCCAAAGGCGCCCGAAGCTCATGCAACTCATGCCCTCGACTGCCAATGACTTGGGCGTGAGCGACGCCTTCGATTCGGAAGCGAACGTCGGCGGCGGGAGCCATTATCTTCGTGAAATCCTGGAACGCTACGACTTTGATCTCGTGAAAGCGCTCGCCGCCTATAACGCTGGGCCGCAGCGTGTCGACCGCTACCACGGCGTTCCCCCGTTCTCCGAGACGCGCGCCTATGTTGCGCGCATCGTGCACGACTACAATCGCAAGAAGATCGCACAAGAGAAGGCGGCGCAGGACAAAGCGGCGCAGGCGCAGAAGAAACACGCCGCTGCGGCGACTAGAACCTCCGCCCCCAACACCCCCAGCCCTCGCGTCTCGAAACGCAGTTCCCCGGCTTCCGCTCGCTCCGTGTCAGGGCGTTCCAGAAATTCGGCGGCCCTCTATCCGCACACTCCCGGCACTCGCACCCGAATCGTGTGCGGCACGTCGCGCAGTTTTCCCAGCAACGCCTCATCGCACGCCCGATTGATGTCGTAAATCGCATACCCCAGCGGCCCGCGAGTGTCCAGCACCTGCCGGTCGATATTGATCCCCTGATCCGCCAGGATGTCGTTAATCGCCCGCAAGATTCCCGGCACATTGTGGTGGATATGCATCAGCCGGTACGATCGCGGCTCCGAGTTCGCATCAAAGTCCAGATGACAATGCGGCAGGTTCACGCTCAGCTGAGAATTCCCGCTCTTGAAGTAATCGATCATCCGTGCCGAAACAAACTGGCCGATATTCTGCTGCGCCTCCTCCGTGCTCCCGCCAATATGAGGAGTCAAAATCACGTTATCCAGCCCCAGCAGCGGACTCGAAAACGTCCCGCCCGTCTCCGGCTCCGAAGGAAACACATCCACCGCCGCTCCCCCCAGTTTCCCGCTCTTCAAATGCCGTGCCAAAGCCTCATGATCTACCACAAACCCGCGGCTGAGATTAATCAGGCAAGCTCCATCCTTCATGGCGCGAAACTCGTCTTCCCCAAAAGATCCTTATTTTGCGCCTTGCCATCCACGTGCAAAGTGATCACGTCGGAAATTTCCAGCAATTCGCGAAAGCTGACGGGCCGGGCATTCCCGCGCGCCAGAACATGCGCCACATCATGAAACACGACGCGCATGCCCATAGCCTCGGCCAGGTCCGATACCTGCGACCCAATCTTCCCGTAGCCCACGATCCCCAAAGTCAGACCGCGCACCTCATGCGATCCCTCCGAAGATTTATTCCAGACTCCGCCATGCAGCCGCGTGCTGGCCTCAAACGTCCGCCGCAGCAGCAGGATGATCTCTCCCATGGCCAATTCCGCCACCGACCGGCTGTTCGAATGCGGATCGTTAAACACCGCAATCCCACGATCGCTCGAGGCGGCGCGATCAATTTTGTCCACGCCAATGCAGAACGCTCCCACCGACACCAGCTCCGGAGCGGCATCCAGCACCGCCGCCGTAATGCGAGTCTTCGACCGCACCCCTAAAATCGAAGTCCCGTGCACCTTCTCGATCAGTTCGCGCTCGTCCAGCGCCCGTTTCAGCGACTCCACTTCGAACCCCGCTTCTTCAAACTGAGAAGCTGCGACCCCGCTGATGTTCTCCAGCAATAAAACTTTCAAAGACCCTCCAGGACTTCGGCCGCAAAGTAAGCAAACAGAATTATAAGGGTGGGAGTTTCGTATCAGGGTATCGCTTTAGCGATACCGCAATGTTCTTCAAAGCTGACGCCCCTTTAGGGGCTGGGTTCTGAACGCCACGTTCGAGGCTTACTGCCAGCGCTCAGTGGCTGATCAGCGTCGATTGGCTGGCCACGCACTGCCACGCCCCGTTCGCATAGACCCAGGTGTCGGTGAAGCGGCCCCGCCGCAGATAGGGCTTACCCTTTTCGATGCCCTTTTCGCGATACGTGCCGGTCACCACCGCCGCCGAGCCGTACATGTACACCGTGGTCGATTCGTTCACAATTCTGTTCCGGATGAAGCGATGGGCGCCCCATGCTTGCCAGAAACTGTGCCTTATTCTGGATGCTGCCGTCGTAGTCGATATAGATCCAGATCGCTACCCACCAGTTCGCCGAGCGCCTTCACGTCTTTTTGTTGCTCCGCCAGGTTCCAGGTATTTTCCAGCGCGATGATCTTGCTCTTCTCCGCGTCCCCACTCTGACCGGTCGCAACCGCAGAAGCTGCCAGCAGCAAAAGCAACGTAGCCATCGTTTTCATGAAGAATCCCCTTTCGCGGCGCGCTTGGAGCCTGTGGAGACCCGAGCGCCCCGACCGGCTGCACCAGTGACTGCTATTTATGCGGATCGTAGCACGACTCACCATCCCCCACTGCATCGGCAGGTGATTTTGGGTGGCGCAGCGGTTCACCGCTGCGGCAACTGCACTGACTTGAAAGCGGCTTTAGCCGCTGAACTCGCACTCTTCGCTCAGTCGCCGCTTCGTCCCTGCAAAGTGTTACAAATATATGGGGCCGCCGGGACAACCACCCCCGCCCCGCATGAATCTTTCCTCCGCACCCCGTCATCTTTTAGGACTTTGGAGGAAAAGAAAATGGCACCAAATTTTGGAGGAAGTGAAAATGGCGCACGAACTACCCCCGCTGCCGTACGACTACACGGCGCTCGAACCCACCATCGATGAAAAGACGATGCATCTGCATCACGACATGCATCACGCCGCTTACGTCAAGAATCTGAACGCGGCGCTCGACAAGCATCCCGAACTGCACAAGAAAACCGCAGAAGACCTGATCCGCGACCTGAATGCGATTCCCGAAGACATTCGCGGCGCCGTCCGCAACAATGCCGGAGGCCACGTTAACCACACCATGTTCTGGCACATCATGAAGCCCAACGGCGGAGGCGATCCCACCGGCCCCATCGCCGACGTCGATCAAGAAAACTTTTGGCGACTTCAAGACTTTTCAGGAAAAATTCAACGCCGCCGGCGTCGGCCAGTTCGGCAGCGGATGGGTCTGGCTCGCCGGAGACGGCAAAGGCGAAGTGAAAATCGTCAGCACTCCGAATCAGGACAATCCGATTTCGCAAGGTCTGCATCCCATCTTCGGCAACGATGTCTGGGAACATGCCTACTATCTCAAGTACAACAACCGTCGTCCGGAATATCTGCAAGCCTGGTGGAACGTCGTCAACTGGGACGAAATCAACAAGCGCTACCAAGTCGTTGATAAAGAAGTAGGTCGTGTGGCGGCGGGGCTCGCCCCGCCCAGTTGCTCGCGTAGGGACGGCCGCCCCCGGTCGTCCAGCCGAGCCCAATTTAGCCACCGTTTGCCTTCCAGCGTAAGATAGAAGATAGACTGCAGATAGTTAGTTGTCGGTCTGTCCGGAGGCCGCCATGCGCAAGCTCGCGCCGACTCTTACCCTGTTCCTCCTGATCGCACTCTTTTCCGCCGCCCAGGAAACCAAACCCACTCCCAAAACGGCTTACAGCCCGGTTCCCGTAAATGCGGCCCGAGAGCCCAACCCGGTGAAGTCCACTCCCCAGTCCATCGCTGAAGGCAAGAAGATCTATGGTTACGACTGCGCGCAATGTCATGGCTCGAGCGGCGACGGCAAAACCGATGTCGCCAAGGATCTGAAGATTCCTGACCTCACCGATCCCGCGCTGCTCAAAGACCGCACCGACGGCGAACTCTTCTATGTCATCAAGAACGGCCACGGCGACATGCCTCTCGGCGATCGCGCCAAGCCCCAGAAACTTTGGGATTTGGTCAACTACGTCCGGTCCCTGGCCAAGAAACCAACCACCCGCCGACCAGAAGCCGCCCAATTAGGCTTGGTCACAGCCGCGAAGCGGCGGAATAAGAAAGCCCGGCACGTGAGTGCCGGGTAGGCAAAAAGGAACAAATCGGAGTCCCGTCAGGGACGGCGCCAGGTTGCTACTAGATCAGACCTTCTCGCGGACTTTCTGAAGGAAATCCTCGGCTTCAGCACGCGCCTTTTCCATCATCCTCGAATCGCTGCCGTGATCGAATTCCATTTCATGCAGTACAAGCTCGGCAGCAACCTTGGGTGTGTATCCGCGCTTGATCAACGCCCGGGCCTGCGCCACCGGCGAAAGGGGCGGCAATGTCCAGTTGTGGCTCTTGTTCCGGCAAAAAACTGCTTCCCGCCTCGCACTGGTGTTCGCGAAATCTTCGCCGCGGCCGAGACGGTCGTAAGCACCCTTTAGCCTCTTCTCCGTAAGCAGCGTGGGGACCGGGAATTTCCATCGGCAGTTGGAGCAGGCCCAGCCTTGAGCATCGCCTGCGACCCAGATCAGCGAGCGCTCCATATCAATCCCGAACAATGTTACCGCAAGGGAAACCGCCACGATAGAGCGCAGGCGCCGTCTGGGGGATCAGGCGAAGGGTCGGCTCCATGTCAGGTTGATCGCTGCACTCTTCGCCCTCGGGCCAGACCGGCCCGGCTGTGTGGGGGGTACCAGAGATGTCTCTACCCCGTGCGCGACCGAGCGCTACTGTTGCCGTGTGTGTGGGGAGACGGCGGGCGTATCCGCCTGTTCCCCCTTTCTTGCGCGAGGATGGCCTCGCAGAGCAAGAACATTCTGATGCGGCGTGGGCCGCATCGCGGGAGTCCTGCCTGCTATGCAGCGCTATGTTTGCATTCATTGCCATTTCTATCAGCCGCCGCGGGAGAATCCGTGGCTGGAAGCGGTCGAGCTGCAGGACTCCGCGTCTCCCTACCACGACTGGAACGAGCGGGTCACGGCAGAGTGCTACGCTGCCGAACGGCGCCGCGCGGATTCTAGACGGACAGCCGAATCGCGAAGATCGTCAACAATTACGCCGCATCAGCTTCAACTTTGGTCCCACGCTGCTTTCCTGGATGGAACAGAACGCGCCCAGGCCTACGAACGCGTCCTCGAGGCGGACCGGGAGAGCCAGGCAGTGTTCTCCGGGCACGGATCGGCGCTCGCCCAAGCCTACAACCACATGATCCTGCCGTTGGCCGACACGTCGCGACAAGCGACGCAGATCCTTTGGGGCATCCGCGACTTTCAGCGCCGCTTCGGACGCGATCCGGAAGGCATGTGGCTGCCCGAGACCGCCGTCGATGTGGAGAGCCTCGAGCTTCTGAGCGAAGCCGGAATCAAGTTCACCGTCCTCGCTCCGCACCAGGCTCGACGTATGCGCAACCGGCTTTGGGAAGACTGGCAGAGTGTGGAAGGAGCAGGATCGATCCGACGCGTGCTTACCAGTGCTACCTTCCTTCTGGACGTACGATCAGCTTGTTCTTCTACGACGGACCCATCTCGCATGCCGTCGCCTTCGAGAACTTGCTGACGGACGGCGAACGATTTGCGCATCGGCTGCTGAGCGGTTTCAATCCGAGCGCGACTGGCCGCAGATCGTGCACATTGCCACCGATGGCGAAACCTACGGCCATCATCATCCGCACGGCGACATGGCGTTGGCCTATGCCCTCGATTATCTGGAACGCAACCAACTTGCCCGGATTACCAACTATGGCGAATACCTGGCCATGCATCCGCCGGTGCAGGAGGTGGAAATCCTCGAAAAGACTTCCTGGAGTTGCCTGCACGGCATCGCACGATGGGTAAACGATTGCGGCTGCCGATCGGGCGGCGGCAATTCATGGAATCAGCAATGGCGCCGTCCTTTGCGGAATGCGCTGGACTGGCTTCGCGACGACCTGAGCGCGGTGTACGAGACCAGGGGCGCCAGATTGTTCCTCGATCCTGGGCCGCGCGCAACGACTACATCCAGGTGGTGCTCGGATCGTCTTCCCAAACAAAGACGCCTTCTTCGCACAGCACACTCTGCGGCCGCTCTCCCCGGCTGAGCAGGTGGACGGCCCTGCGCCTGCTCGAAATGCAGCGCCACCTCATGCTCATGTACACCAGCTGCGGCTGGTTTTTCGACGACCTGACCGGTCCGGCCACGTTGCAGATCCTCCAATACGCGGCCCGGGCTTTGCAGTTGAGCCGGCAGATCACAAGCGAGGACCGGGAAGAAGCCTTCCTGCAGCGCTTACAGGAAGCCTGGAGCAATGTGCCCGGTTGCGGAAATGGCCGGCACGTTTTCGAGCGCTTCATCAAATCCACCATGCTCGATCTGGTCCGGGTGGGCGCGCATTACGCCATCAGCTCGATCTTCGGCGGATACCACGGACGCGACTCCATCTTCTGCTATCGGGTTGCGCTGGAAAAGTCCCAGGTTCTGCACTCCGGCAAGACCAAGTTTGCAGCGGGCGTGGCTCTGCTCACATCGGATACGACCGACACTTCGTTGCGAGCGGGCTTCGGAGTGCTTCACTTTGGCGATCACAACCTGAGCGCGGGCGTGCGCCGCTTGGTGACGACTCATGGTTTGAAGAATTTGAGGATCAGGCCTGTAAAGCGTTTTCCGGGGCCGATCTCCCCGCCTGCCTGCGCCTGATTGACCGCTACTTCTACGGCTCAACTTATTCGCTGAAATCGCTGTTTCAAGACGAACGCAGAAGGATTGTCAGCCAGATCATTGATTCGACGCTGAGCGATGCCGAAGCACTGTACCGCCGCGTGTACGAGGACCACGCCCCGCTCATGTGTTTCCTCTGGAGCTGCAGTTTCCCCTCCCGCCAATTTTGCGGCGACTACCGAGTTTGTCCTGGCCACAGCCGCACGTCGCGCTCTGGCAGATCAAGGGACGGAGTTGGAGGCGGTCCGATCACTTTTGGATGTGGTCCAGCGAAGCGGGTTCAGCCTGGATGCCTCCAACCTGGAACCTGCACTGCGGCAGCGCTTGAATGTGCTGACGGAACGCTGGATGCGGAACCCCGGCAATCTGGACACTCTGGAAGAGGTGGAAAACGTGATCGCGCTGTCGCGAGTCCACCCCTTCGAACTGAATCTCTGGAATCGCAGAACGCGTATTACGAGCTTTCGCAGGCGATCGCGGGCAACGGAGCCGGAATCGTGAATGACTTCTGGGCTCAACCATTTTCGCGGGTTGGGGCAGTGGCTGGGAGTTGCACAGCCTCAATTGCCGGAACCTCGGCTCGACATGGAACAGGACCCTGCGGCTTAGCACTCCGTCGTGGATCAACGGCCACATTGGTCTCTATGGCAACGTTGCCGTGAGCGGAAAAGTAGTTCCGGAGGTTCAATATGCGTATCATTTCGCCACCTCTTTTCGAGTTGGCGTCGCGTATTCCTGCTGAAGACAAGAGTAATCGGGGACATCGACTGTCACCTGGGTCTGCCTGCATCACCATCCTGGCGAGCACTCTATGTGGCCGCACTCTTTCTAGCCGGACGAGGGACGCATGGCGCAGCGGATTGACGAAGCCAAGAAAGCGTTGGTAGTGCGCGCCCACGTGAGTCTTTTCCAGACTGCGGGAGATCATCTGCAGGAGGAGAGCGCCATCGAGGACACTCTCCAGTCGTTGCATGCGCTGGAGCAGTGCATGGGGTGCATTCCACGCAGAGGCGCTGACCGGCGAGACGACGGACGTGATTTCCGCTACCCAGTTGTGTAGAAAGTTTGCCCAGCCGGGTTTCTTATTAAGCGGACAAGGTCCTTCCGCAATTAGCAGCGACCCCTCGGCACGGTTTACTGAGAACTGAAAACTCAGAACTGAGAACTGGAACCGCGACCTGTTCCAAATCTGTGCGCCCCTTGTGCAAATTCCGGTCGCCCAGCGCAGCATGGTCCAACCCAATTTTCTGCCACCCCTCAATCCCCGCCACTCGTGCGCCTGCCCAGTGACCCTCGACCCACACTTGATCCAAATTCATCCCGTCTAATCCGCGCCCTGAAATTCCACCGTGCACAATTCTTATGGTATTGACCCGACCTTTTTGTGGCGTACAGTCGCTCCACTGGAGCAAGCTTCCGCTTCGAGCAGCCGACATGTTCTCCCAGAACCAAAAACGAAAGGCCAGCAACGAATATGCCCTCCAGGGGTGAAGAAAGCGCCATGGATTCTGAAAGCCAATGGATCGTCTACCGCACCCGTTTTTGGTGCGCGCCCGTCAACTCACCGAACCACTCGTTTTTACCGATGCTCTCTGCCGGAACAATCCGGCCGGCCCGGCGACTACCTCGTCAAGTCCTGAGCAATACGTCGTCGCGGGCAGAAACGTATTGCTGGATTCAGGCT